>NZ_JBDNXK010000004.1:0-72411 GCF_047721705.1 Acetobacter sp.
GTCGTGGATGGCTATGATGAAACCCCCGTCGTTGCCCACATGAAGGGACAGGACATCGAAATCGGTGTCGATCTCGGTCTGGGCGATGGGAAGGCAACCATGTGGACCTGCGATCTGACGCATGGCTACATTGACATCAACGGTTCTTACCGCAGCTAGGCGCGCACCTATGAATGATGCCTTTCCTCCGGGCTGGGGAAGCCCTGCCAGCCCTTCCGGAATTGTTGGTGACGCGGGCTCCCTCGCCCCGGACGGTCGCATGCTGGTCTATGCGGGATTCTGGATACGCACCGCCGCCGCGCTGCTGGATTCGTTCCTGCTTGGCCTGTCCAGCATCCTGTTCGGCATTTTCACCCTGCCCCATGTTCATTTCGAACAATGGCAGGGCGATACGCCTTCCTATCAGGTCGCCTACACAAACACCGACCTGAACAGCAGTTTCGCCTTCCCGATGCCGCAGATCGACGTACCGGATCACGGCTCGTATCTCGCCATTTACATGATGCTCTACTTCATCCTGATGGAAGCTTCCCCATTGCAGGGAACCCTCGGCAAGCTTGCGCTTGGGCTCCGCGTCAGCACGCTGCATGGAAACCGGATTTCGTTCCTGCAATCGCTCGTCCGTACGGTCATCAAGACATTCGTCTCGTTCCCGCTTCTCTATATCGGTGTGTTGATGGTGGCGTTTACGCCTCGTAAACAGGGTCTGCACGATCTTGTGGCGCGGACCCTCGTTCTCAGACGTGAACGCGTGGCACGCTTCGATGGATAACTGAATTTCCTGCAACATTCGCAGGGTAAAAGCGTTTCTGGACAGGACAGTTGAAGCCGGAAGGCTTACCTCCCGAGGATTCGGGAGATACACTTTCGTTCAGAAACCAAAACCGACTTCGAGAGGTTGGCAAAGAATGCAGGCGTGCAACGCGGGTACCCGTTCAGATTTTCATAGTCCTGACCGTCTTGTACGGCGATCCTTTTCCTCCCTGCTTCGCACGATTTTTCTGCTCTGGCTTCTTGCGTTCGGCATTGCTCCCCTCAATGCCGCTCTGGCCGCCGATGCCGGAGCCGCCAATGCTCCTCTCTCCAAACAGGAAGCCCAGCAGCTTCTGAATGTTCTGAACGACCCGCAGAAACGTTCTGATTTCACGAAAACGCTTTCGCTGATGGCGAAAGGGGTGGACGCCACCGGCACAGTTGCGCCCCCCGCTGTCACAAAACCTGCGGCCGCTGCCCAGCCGGCGGTCGTCACGCCAAATGCAGCGGCGCTGCAAAGTGACTTCGCCTCCAGCGTTTCGTCCATCAAATCGCGGTTTCGGGATTATCTCGACAACTTTCTCGGTCTTTTCTCGGACCTGAAGAGCGTCGGCCACTGGTTCAGGGGAGAAATTTCCAACCCTCAGAGCCGGGAAATCCTGATCGACACGTTCTGGCGGGCTGGTCTCATCATTCTGGTGGCAATGGCAAGTGAATGGGCCATAAGCCTGCTGATCAGGAAGCCGCTCCATCGGGTCACAGCACGCGCCCAGCTTCGGGAACATCGCCTGAATGCGACGAGCGACGCCACGCCCAGCGCGGATCCAACTGCAAGCGCCACCCCCGCTGAATCGACACCAGCGAAAACCGTTGATGCAAAAGACGTCGCCGAGGCTCAGGCCGCAGGTGCCAGCAAAGACGAGATCGCGACGCTCCAGACTCGTGCGAACGACCAACAGCGACAGATCGACACCCTGCGTTTCATCACGCGCGTGCCTTACGCGCTGGGGCATTTCGGTCTCAAGCTCCTGCCGATCCTTCTCTTCCTTGGTGTCGCCTTTGCCGGCTCCGCGCTGGCCACCGGCACGTCTCAGGCCGAAACCGTCACGGAGACGCTGGCCGAGGCCTATGTGGTCGCACGCATTCTGTTCATTCTGGTTGAATCCGCTCTTGCACCGCGTTCTCCCACCATCCGTCTGGCGCCCGTTTCAGACAGCACGGCGCGCATGCTCACCCATTGGTGGAATGTTCTGGTAGCGGCCCCTTCCATCGTCGTCTGCCTATCGGTGCTGGGCGGCGAATTCGACATGTCCGCGCGCGGAACGGAAGCCATGATCCGCGCCGTGGTATTGGTCGAGCATATTCTCATCGCCGGGTTCATCTGGCGTCTGCGCCCCATTGTAGCCCGCACCATCGCTCCCAAGCGCGCAAAAGCGAAGACAGGCTTCTGGTCGTTCATGCTCGCGCTGGCGGAAATCTGGTGGATTCCGGCCCTCTTCCTTGATGTGGCGCTGTGGCTCGTCTGGGCCGTCCACATGCGCGGTGGTTATGACTGGATTCTTCGCACCGTTGTCCTGACAGTTGTCATCATCGCTCTCTCACGGCTGCTCGCCATTCTCTGCTACGGCTGGCAGGACAAACTCTTCCGCCTCAACCCGGAACTGGTGCAGAAACACCCGGACCTTCAGGCCCGTGCCGATCGCTATTATCCTTTCGTGCGCGGCACGCTTACAGGCATCATCGCGTTCGTCAGCTTCCTGGCACTGACGGAATCATGGGGCATCGACAGCGTTCATTTCTTCTTCACCAACAGCCTCGGCTCACGCCTTCTGGGGGCAGCGGTCACGCTTATCGTCGCCGTCGCCTTTGCCGCCGCGATCTGGGAATTCGTCAACGTTCTGCTCAACCGCCAGCTTGAACAGTTCGACAAGAGCGGTCAGTCCACACGAGCGACGCGCCTCAAGACTGTTCTTCCCATCATCCGGACAGTGCTTCTGTTCATCATCATCATCATCGTGCTGGTCACGTCGCTGTCCCAGCTTGGCATCAACGTCGCGCCACTGCTGACCGGTGCGGGCATCATGGGTGCTGCCATCGCCTTCGGCTCGCAGAGTCTGGTGAAAGACTTCATCACCGGATTCTTCATGCTGGTGGAAGATGCGATTCAGGTGGGTGACTGGGTAACCGCAGGTGGCGTGGCCGGCATTGTGGAGAACATCTCCATCCGTACCGTGCGTGTCCGCGCCTTCGACGGTGACCTGCACATCATTCCCTTCTCGTCCGTTTCCTCCATCGCGAACACGGCGCGTGGCTGGAACCAGATCATCATCAATCAGACCGTCGATCTGGGGGAAAACATTCCGCGTGTGGTCAAGATCATGGCCGATACGGTGAAGGAAATGCGCGAGGAAGAGGCCTTCAAGACCATCATTTACTCCGACTACAACGATCTCGGTGTCAACAGCACGACGGAAAACGGCTCCATCATCATCGGCACAATCCGCACGGCGGCAATGATGAAATGGAAGGTTCAGCGCGAATTCTACAAGCGCATCGCCAACCGGATGGCTGCTGCCGGTGTCAAATTTTACACGCCAACCTCCTATACCGCTTCCGCACCGGGCACGGCGCTGAACATCACGGGTGCGATCAAGGCGCCAGCCGCAACCACGGCTGCAAACGAGGACACTCCTGCGCCTACCTCATCCGAAACCAAGAAACCCAAAGCCGACGAGCCCAAAGGCCACGATGATGAAACATGAGGCGCCGCAGTCTCTTTCGAACGATCTGAACCGTATCGAAGCGGAGACGCGGCAGACGTTCTTCGCGCACATCACGCCGGAGACGATGCAGGTGCTGCTCGATAATCTGGGCATGACCGACTGGCATGGCTTTGCCGAAAGCTGGGAACGGCTCGGGATGGATCTTTACATGGCGGATGGCGGTCGTTACCGCCGCCGCCGCTATGCCAGCTTTGCGCTCTCGGACGACACCATCACCCGCAAAAAGCACCAGCCGCATTATCAAAGCCGCGATTACAACGCGCTCAATGGTGGTATCGAACGCTGGTTCGAGCCCATTGAGGACGCCATTGCCGATCATCCGGTCATGCACGCGGTTCTCTCGCTCGTGCATCGACTGGCAGTCGATCTCACCAGCAACGACCAACGCCCTGACACATGGCATGCGGAGGTGCATCAATTCCGCATCGAAGCACAACCCGGGAAACTGGGGCAGCCGACACCCGAAGGGCGTCACCGCGATGGTGTTGACTGGGTTCTGGTGCTGATGGTGCGTCGAGAAAACGTAAACAGCGGTGAGACCACCATTTACGATCTGCAAGGGCGCGAAATCGGAGGCTTCACCCTGTCAGCGCCGATGGACGCCGCTTTTGTCAACGACAATCAGGCCTATCACGGCGTGACGCCGATTCATCCCGTCGATAATAACAAGCCCGCATTCCGCGACGTTCTCGTCGTCACGCTGCGCCATCAGTGAACGCGTGAGGTAAGCGGCCCTTTCAGTAGGGCCAAGCCCCCGAATAATGCGCAGCGTGCCAACCGGTCGCCACAAGCAGACCGACAAAAAGCATGGCACCCACCAGTTGAGCCAGTTCCTTATAGGCGGCTCGGTCCATGTAATCGGATGAAGCAGGCGGCGCAGCGGCTGTCACAGTGCCGTCTGAAGACACAGCTGCAATCACGGGTGCTGGCGCGAGTGGTGTGGGAGGCGGAGGAGCCGCATTATGTTCTGAGGATGGCGCAACAGCAGCAGATGTTTCAGCATCGGGAGCATGTTGCTCGCTGTTAGAAGTGTGCGTCTGTTCGTTCATCTCGTTCTCCACATTTCTGATTCTAACACGAACTTCGCGTTGCGGAGCCTTCTTTTTTGACTTCGTTTCTCACAAGATAATTTTAACCTGAACTTTTAAAAACCAAGCCGATGTTAACACGGAAGTAATAGGAACCAGATCATTATGCAGGAGTATCCTCGCTAAACTGGACATTCCTGTTCTTGTTTTCAATTCAAACCCATTGCAATAAGCGCCGTTTCGCTTTTTTTACTGTTCCTGAGCCATTCAGGAAGGTTTCTCTTCTTCTGGCCTACACTTTCATGGTGGGCAGTCATCACGCCTACGCTCAAAGCCTTGATTACAGTTCTTTTGAACAGATGTTCGGTGAACCGGTCACGACCTCCGCTACGGGAAAGCCACAGCGGGCCAGTGAACTGTCCACCGACACGCAGATCGTCACCGCAGAGCAGATCGAAAGCAGTGGCGCCCAGACCATTCCTGAAGTGCTGAGAATGGTCCCCGGACTGGATGTGCGACGCTACTCCCTGTTACAGGCCAATGTTTCCGTGCGCGGTAACGACGCTGCTGGCGGGGCGCGCACACTGGTGCTGATTGATGGGCGGCAGGTTTATCTCGATGGTTATAACTACACGGACTGGGCCACGCTTCCTGTCTCGCTGAAAGATATCCGGCAGATCGAAGTAATCCGTGGACCGAACTCTGCCCTGTATGGCTTTAACGCTTCAGGTGGCGTCATCAATATCGTCACACGTGATCCGTTGCACGAAAACAAAAGCTATATTCATATTGGGGGCGGAAGCCTTGAAGGATTTGGCGGCGAATTCGTTGCCTCCCACAAATTTTCCGATGTTATCGCCGCAAAACTGTCAGTAAATGGTTATCGTTCCAACGAATACGCAGCGCGCGGTCGTTACGACACCTACCAGCAGACAAGCACAATCAACGCCGCCCTCGAACTGAGAGGCCAAATTACGCCGCAGATCGAATGGAGCCTTACCGGGACAATCGATCAGGCTCACGCGCCGTTCTGGCTGGATTTCGGCACCTATTTCCAGAACACCCCCCTCTCCAAAAGTCTGGAAGGCAAACTTTCCGCAGATACACGATGGGGACTGATTGAATTCAAAGCCTACCACAATGACTTTGAAAGTGGAGTGGACAAGAATATCACCGCTCTCGGCGAGGTTCTTCCCATCGACTTCAACTACAACATGGGCATGACGAACGCCCAGTTGTCTGATACCATCACTCTGAACAGCAAGAACGATCTGAGGCTGGGTGTCGAATACCGCTATACAGACCTGACTGCGAAGCAGGAAAACATCCATCTACCTCCTGAAAACGAAACTCTGGGGGCTGGCTCGGCATCATGGGATTATCATATCCTTCCCAATCTGACGCTGACGAACGCCGTGCGACTGGATGCTCTCTATGTGCCTTCCTTCGCCTCAAACATACCGAACCTTCCCCGCTCGAAATCGCGGCATTTCGTTGAGCCAAGCTTCAACAGTCGTATCCGTTATGATGCGGGCAATGCTGGTGTATTCGGTCTGAATGTGGCGCGCGGCATTCAACTGCCCGGTCTGTTTGATTTTGCGCCCACAACTGTTTTCGGGCCTGTCTCGACGCTCAACAACGCCTTGATTGTACCTTCCACAACAATCAATGTGGGGCTGAATTATTCAAGACATATCGGTCCCATCGGGGCCAATCTTTACGTCGCTCTTTTCGCCCAGCGCACGAGCAACATGCTCGGCACGCCTTTTGCGTCCAACTATATGTTCATGCCTCCCGCTTCCGTTGCCATGTTCCCCCGGAATTATGGGCGTGTTGACGATGCCGGAGGAGAAATCCGTCTTGATGGAAAAACGGGGTTCGGACTGAACTGGGACATTGCCTACGCGATGGCGGCGGTTCGGGATAACAACCAGAGTTCACAGGTCAATTTTGAACGCCAGACCCCGGTCAATTCCGTGATTGGTGGCTTTGCTTACAAGCTCGGGCAGGTGGAACTCAGTTCACACGCCCGCTGGCAGTCACATTATCAGGATGCCGAAGCCAATTTCACAACGCTCACCATGACAAACGTGAAAATCAAGGATTTCGTCACGTTGACAGCCCGCGTCGGCTGGCGTTTTCACAAACATTTCCTGCTGTCATTGACCGGTGAACAACTCGGCACATCTGCACTCAGGGAAACAGCAGGACTGCATGTGCAACGCCGTCTCATAGGAGGCTTTACAGCGTCCTTCTGAAACCAGAGCGCTTTCTCAGTCATCCAGCCTTATCTTACGATTCTTCTTGATTCCGGCCCTATGAGCCTTCCCGTCAAGCCGTCGCTGACGCGCGGCGCGGCCCGGACGGGTCGCCACACGGAAAGCGGGACGATGAGCCGCCTCCCGGATCAGTTCCTCAAGGCGTTCAATCACATCCTCACGGTTTCGGATCTGGCTGCGAAAGCGCCTTCCCGTAATGACAATCTCACCATCGCGCGTGGCGCGTGTCCCAGCCAGTTCAAGCATCCGGTGGCGCACCCGATCAGGCAATCCTGATGCAAGCCACACATTGAAGCGAAGCTGTGCGGCGGTCGCCACCTTATTGACGTTCTGTCCACCGGGACCAGACGCGAGAATGTAGGTAACTTCGATTTCGTCTTCTTCAAGCACCACACCGGGAAGAATCGCCCGCTTCATGAGGAGGCAGCCATCGGATTGATCATCGCCCGTGCGGCGTCGACAGCGAGATGAAGTTGGGGAAACACATGGTCCTCGCCAATGGCCTCAAGAAGGTGATGCCTTACCATGTCACGATGAAGATCGGGACTAACGCGGCCAAGAAAGAGCGTGACATGCCGCTGATGCAACTTCTCCAGCAGATTGCGCAACATGACAGCGGCTGAATAATCCACATCCGTGATGGCGCCTGCGTCAACAACAACGCATCTCACGGGGTGAGGCGCAGCTTCCACCAGACGTGTCACATCATCTAGGAACCAGGTGCAGTTCGCATAGAAAAGATCTGCGGCAAAACGATAGATGATCAGCCCTGGCGCGGTCTCAATTCCATTGCGACAGGGAACGGTCTCGAAAAGCCCGGATTGTACTGGCAGCAGAACACTCGTATGGGGTTCATAGCTATGGCGCACATGCCGGAGCAGAGAGAGGACCGTCGCAAGCAGAATACCCTGCTCCACCCCGATGGCCACGACGGTCGCCGCCGTGACGAGCGCAAGCCGGAACTCGCCGGGACTTTCGCTTTTAATAGCGAGCAATCCCCGCACATTGATCATGTTCAACCCGGTGACAAACACGACGCTGGCCAGAACACATTGCGGCAGATAACGCAGCGGCCCGGTCGCGCAGAGAAGAATGACGGCTACGACGGCCGCGATGGCAATCTGCGATTTCTGGCTACGTGCACCCAGTCGCGTGAGAACAGCCGTCTGGGAAGGACTGCCGTTGACGACAAACGACCCGGTGAGACTGGAAGCAAGATTGGCCGCCGACAGTCCCAGAATGTCGGCATTCTCATCAACCTGTTCGTTAAAGAGATCGGCAAAGGCACGCGACGTTGCCGCACTTTGGGCGATGATGACGAACACGCACGAACCGGCAATGGGCAGAACGTGTTGCAGATCCTCAAACGCAGGCAGCGACAGGACCAGACGCGGCAGGCCGCTACTGACCGGCTGTAACGTGACGATCCCAATCGAGGAAAAACCGAAGGCCGCACTAAGAGCGATACTGCCCACCAGAGCGATCAGCGGCACGGGGCACTTGGGCGCGAAACGGCTGCCAAGCGCTATACTCCCTACGACCGCAGCAGAAAGTATCAGTGTCGGCACGTTGAGCGTGCGAAGATGGGTTAGATCGCGCCACAGCTGAACGACGGGATTGGGGTCATGTCCGCTCATCCCGATCATGTCGTGCAGCATGGAGAGGGCAATCTGCATACCCACGCCAGCAAGAAAGCCGACGAGCACAGTGCGGGAAAGAAAGTCGGCCAGAAATCCCAGCCGGAACAGACGGGCGACAAGCAGCAGGAGGGCCGTCAGAAAAGCGACAACCGGCACAAGCGCCATATAATGCACGCTGCCCGGCTCGGCGATGGCCCCCAAGCCACCAGCCAGAATGGCAGCCGTAGCAGAGTCGGCCGCCACCACCAGATGGCGCGAGGACCCAAAAGCGGCAAAGGCAAGCGGCGGCAGCAGAAGCGTGTAGAGGCCGATAACGGGCGCGACACCCGCAATGCGCGCGTAACCCATCACCTGCGGAACGCTCAGGGCCGCACCGGACAGGCCAGCGAAATAGTCCTGCCAGCGGCTTCGTGGGGTCGTCGTGTTACTCATGCCATGTCTTTCCAACCGCATCCGTCCGCCGTCAACGGCCATACGGGCTGTGGCAGCCAAGCCTCCCGCCCAGCGACAGGCAAACATGACCTCCGATCGCTTCCGGTGTTGCGTTCCGTCGCGCGAAAAGGCATCCACGCGAGAGCTTGAAAACCACAGGACGACAGAGACCTTATCACGATGACACAGCTTCTGCTCCACGACAGCCAGCGGCGCGCGACCGTTCCGTTCGAGCCGCTCGATCCGGAGCATGTGAAGGTCTATTACTGCGGCCCCACGGTTTATGACCTGCCGCACGTCGGCAATCTGCGGGCCATGCTGACAGCGGATATTCTCACCCGCCTGCTGCGCAGGCTCTATCCGCGTGTGACGTTCGTGCGCAACATCACCGATGTGGATGACAAGATCACCGCACGGGCTGCGCAGAACAACGAGGACATCGCCTCCCTCACCGCCCGCACGACCGCCGAGTTCCACGCCGATCTCAAGGCGATGAACATGCTGCCGCCGGACATCGAGCCGCGCGCCACGCACAACATCGAAGAGATGGTGGCGATGATCGCCCGCCTGATCGAACTCGGTCATGCCTATGAAGCGGAAGGCCACGTGCTGTTTGCCGTCGCCTCTTTCCCCTCCTATGGGGCACTGTCCGGCCGCGATCCGGAAGATCTGATCGCAGGCGCTCGTGTCGAGGTCGCTCCCTACAAACGTGATCCGGGCGATTTCGTGCTATGGAAACCCTCCACGCCGACACAGCCCGGTTGGCCTTCTCCGTGGGGACGCGGCCGTCCCGGCTGGCACATCGAATGCTCGGCCATGTCGCACCGCTATCTCGGCGACAGTTTCGACATTCACGGCGGCGGCAGCGATCTGCTCTTTCCGCACCATGAAAACGAACGCGCCCAGAGCCTGTGCTGCTTCCCGCAGGGCAAGTTCGCCGACTACTGGGTGCACAACGCCATGCTGCTGGTCGATGGCGAGAAGATGTCCAAGTCACTGGGCAACTTCCTGACCATTCGCGACGTGCTGGCGAAAGGCCCGGTCGAAGCGCTGCGTCTTCTGCTTATGGGCGCACAGTATCGCTCGGTCCTGAACTTCACCTGGGCGGGTCTGGACGAGGCCAAGCGCACGCTGGACCGGTTTTATCGGGCGCTGGAAGGTGTATGGCCGCTGGATGTGGAGGGCCGCGACATTCCGGCTTCCTTCCTCGCCGCCCTGTGCGACGACCTGAATACCCCAAAAGCCATTGCTGAACTGCATGCCTTGGCGACAGCGGCCATGGCTGGCGATCGAGACGCCGCCGCTGACCTGCTGGTTTCGGGTCGGATGATCGGCCTGTTCATGCAGGAACCCGCCGCATGGTTCCGGGGCGAGGCTGGTGACGGGCCATCTGAGGCAGAAATCGAGGCCCTGATCGCCGAGCGTCTGGCAGCCCGCAAGGCGAAGGATTTCGCCCGTGCCGACGCCATCCGCAAGGAACTGACCGACAAGGGCGTGGTGCTTGAAGACGGTCCCGGCGGGACGACATGGAGGCGCGCATGACCGGGCGGGACGGCGGCGCCGACATCGGGCCGATCGGCAACAGTCCGGTTGTCATTCTTGTTCGCCCGCAGATGGCAGAAAATATCGGCACGACCGCACGCGCCATGGCCAATGGCGGACTGTTCCATATGCGCATTGTCGCCCCACGTGACGGATGGCCGCAGGAACGGGCCAGACGCGCAGCCTCCGGCGCAGACCGAATTCTCGACGCAGCGGAAGTGTTCGAGACGGTCGATGACGCCATCGCCGATCTGCATCACGTCTATGCGACCTGCCCCCGCCCCCGCCATATCGTCAAACCGCTGCTGACGGCACGCGGTGGCGCGGTCGAAGTGCGGGAAGCGACCAACCGTGGCTTGAAGGTCGGGCTGATGTTCGGCCCCGAGCGTGCGGGTCTCGACAATGAGGACATGGCACGGGCTGACGCCCTGATTCGCTACCCACTGAACCCAGCGTTCATGTCGCTGAATCTGGCGCAGGCCGTGATGATCATGGCTTATGAGTGGTGGCTGACAGAGGACAGCACGCTGCCTCGTGAACTGATGACCAATGAAACGCATGTCGCCACCAAAGGCGAACTTGAGAACTTCATGCGGCATCTTTTCCGCGAACTGGATGAATGCGGCTTTCTGCGCAATGAGCAGAAGCGTCCCGGCATGGTGCGTAATCTTCGCCATTTTTTCACACGCGGTGAAGTGACGGAACAGGAACTCCGCACACTCCATGGTGTTGTCACGGAACTGGCCAACAAACGTCGCGAACGATAGACCCTCATTGTTCAGCATACTGAACGATGATTCTTGATACTGGACAAGGCAGGAGAGAATCCAGCATTGTGAACAGTAGTGCTCAGATACAGAGCCAAGAACAAAGGGTGCAGTCCAATGACATCTTCGAAGTCCTCATTACGCGGTATGGCTCTTCTCAATGATGGCGAGGCCAATCATGGCACCGCCTTCACGGAGGAAGAGCGCCGAAGACTGGGGCTCGAAGGCCTGCTGCCCTCCCGCGTCGAGACACTGGACCGTCAGGTTGAGCGCACCCTGCACCATATTGAAATCAAGCCGGACGATCTTGAGCGCTATATCTATCTGAATTCTCTGGTCGATCGGAACGAAATCCTTTTCTACAAGGTTCTCCGGTCCGACCCAGCGCATTTCGTGCCGATCGTCTATGCGCCAACGCTCGCACGGGCCTGCAAGGTTTTCAGCCACATCTACCGCCGTCCCCGCGGGATGTACATTACGCTGGACATGAAAGGGCGCATTGCCGACGTCCTGCGCAACTGGCCGGAAGCGGATGTCCGCACGATCTGCGTGACGACTGGCGGTCGCATTCTTGGACTGGGTGATATCGGCGTAAACGGGATGGGAATCCCCATCGGCAAGCTCCAGCTCTATACGGTCTGCGGTTCCGTACCTCCCCGCTCTCTGCTGCCAATCCAGCTTGATATCGGCACCACCAACGCAGCCCTCCGCGCCGATCCGCTTTATCTGGGAATGCGGCGCGAACCACCCGCTCAGGACGAACTTGATGAGTTTGTCGATGAGTTCGTGCAGGCTGTGCAGGAAGTCTTTCCCGGCTGCTGCCTACATTTCGAAGACTGGAAGGGCACGGACGCCCTACGCTATCTCGCGCGCTACCGCGACAAGACACTGTGTTACAATGACGATATTCAGGGAACGGCAGCCGTCACACTGGCTGGCCTTTTCAGCGCCCTGCGGGTCAAAAAGGAAAAAATCTCCGACCAGACCTACCTGTTTCTCGGCGCAGGCTCATCCGGCCTCGGAATTGCGGACATTCTGATTGCCGCCATGAAGCTTGAAGGCCTGACGGAACAGCAAGCCATCGCACGCATCACCATGATGGATGTGAACGGCCTGCTTGAAACATCCCGCACCGATCTCATCCCCGAGCAGGAACGATTTACAAAACAGGCTGAGCCCAGCACCGATCTTCTTGCTGTGATACGGCAGGTCAAACCGAGCGTTCTTATTGGAGCTTCCACAGCAGGAGGCGCCTTCAGTGAAGCTGTCATCCGTGAAATGGCAACGCTCAACGAACGTCCCATCATCTTCGCCCTGTCCCTGCCGGAAGCAAACGCGGAATGCACGGCGGAACAGGCCTATCGCTGGTCGAATGGTCGGGCGCTCTTTGCCGCGGGCATCCAGTTTCCCAACACGGAAGTCGAAGGCAAAACCTTCTTTCCCGGACAGGCCAACAATTTTTACATTTTCCCCGGCCTCGGCCTTGCGATTTATGCAACACGTCCGAAGCTTGTAACGGACGAACTCATCATTGAGGCGGCTCTTGCGCTGGCAGACCAGATCGACGTGGTGACACTGGAACGCGGTCGTCTTTATCCGCCGCAGACAGACATCATCGACGTTTCCCTCACCTCTTCCGTGCGTCTGGCCGAATTCATCTTCGACAAGGGGATGGCCAGTGTGGAGCGTCCTGAAGATATCCGCGCGTGGATCGAAAGTCTGGCTTACGATCCGCATTATTGAAACGACTGGCCGTTTTCCGTGATCTGTGAAGCCTATTCCCGCAACACGCCCACCTGTGCGGCGTCATGCGGGAGAGGCTGTCCGTGCGTCTCAGTATAGCATGACGCAAAAGCCTGCCGTTCCAGTCGTTCGCAATAGTCGAGATAACGGATCAATGCGCGTTCAGCGCGCGTGTTGCGTCCATAAATTCCCTTGTAGTGCCGCCACAAGATCAGGACGTTGACCGACCAGGCATCATAAGCGTGCATCGTCACACGTTGCCGGACAGAAGGCGGCAACTGATCGAAAGCGTCCCAGTCATCGCCATCGAAACGCCGCCACATTTCATGCCTTAGCGTGCGCTCATTACTGCTGTCCTCTTGTCGGCTTTCTTTCTCCGACGCGAATGACCCGGGCAAACACGCGCCGCTTTTTCTGTCGCCCCTATCGTTTACAAGACGGCATTCGGACATCCGCAACTCCTGTCGCAGCAATTGTGACTGGCTTCACTTCCATTCGTTATGTTATAACATAACAATCATATTGCAAGCGAGTTGACATGACCGACAGTTGCCCCACCCGCCAGCAGATGAATGTTTTGAGTGCTCTGAAAGATATTCAGCAGCCAGATCAACATATTGTCGTTGTTGAACGGTCAATCGGCGCCCCCTTGCAGGCGGCCATCGAAGCATGGCTTGCCTACGCCCCGCGTCTATTTCTGACCCGCGGCACCCCGGAGACGATTGAACGAGAAATTGCTGACATCATGCCAGTGGACGCGCACTGGCTTCTGCGCGACATTCTCACTCTGGCGCATCAATACAGAACATTTTCCCAAACTCAGGAATTACGTGTCCGACTGGAAATCATCATCGGTGACAGCTGCCGCCGTTTTCATGTGGATAATGTGCCGCTCCGTCTGCTCTGCACATATGCCGGGCCGGGTGTCCAATGGCGCTATCAGGACGAGGAAGCCATTCATCAGACGAGCACGGGAGCCATCACGCTTCTTAAAGGTCTGAAATTTCCCGACTGGAGCGAAGAACCCGCAATCCTACACCGTTCCCCGCCCCTGTCGGCCTGTTCCACCCCAACGCAGCGGCTGTTGCTGACAGTGGATCATCCTGATGCCTGCGGCATGACCGCCACCACACAAAGCCTTCTGGTGGAAGCCTGAGGTTTAATCCCCGGAAACAGCCATGAAAGCGAAAGCCGTCGGCGTTCCGACAGGCGTGAAGTTCCATGTGAAATCCAGCACGCCGGTTTCACCATTCACCCGCCACGAGGTGATGGAATCGCTGCGCTGATTGGCGACAAACAGGAACTGTCCCGAAGGATCAAAAGCGAAAGAACGGCCATAGTTGGCGTGTTCCCAAGCCTGATCGAACAGTTCGATGGAGCCATCATCCTTCACGCGGAAACAGGCAATGGAATCACCAAGCCGGTTCGTCACATAAAGGAATTTTCCATTCGGGTGCAGACCGATTTCGGCGGCAAGCGTGCTTCCACGAAACTTTGCCGTCACAGTCATGGCCGTCTGACGCACGGACATCTCGCCCGTTTCCTGATCGTAATCCGCCACGACCACACGAGAATTCTGCTCACCCAGAATGTAGATGACCTTGCCATCTGGACTGAAACAGAAATGACGCGGTGCAGACCCCGGTTCCATCGCCATGAAAGGAGACTTTGCCGGACTCAGCTTTCCGGATTCGAGATCGAACTTCCAGACATAGACGCGGTCCAGACCGGCATCGGCCCCGACAATGAACCGTCCCGCCGCGTCCGCCTGAATCATATGCATGTGCGATCCGGAGTGATCACTGACGGCATAATTGCCCGGCGGATTATCCTTCGCACGTTCCGGCATTCGGGGACCCGTATTCTGCACGAGATCTGTCCGCTCCCCCAGACTTCCATCCGGCTGAAGGCGGATAACGGCTGCGCTGCCACCGGTATAATTCGCCGCAAACACATAGCGTCCTGAAGGATGGACGCTTAAGTGAGCGGGATCAGCACCACCTGACGGTACTGCGTTCAGAAATTTCAGGACACCTGTGTGCTGATCGACGTTAAAAGCGGAAACAGCGCCTGTCTTTTCTCCACCAAAATCGCTGACTTCATTGACACAATAAAGAGTTTTATGATCCGGTGAGAAAGCCAGAAAAGATGGGTTATCCGCATTGGTTGGCTGACCGACCTGCGTAAGTATGCCTGTTTCCTGATTCATTTCGAACAGGGTGATACCCTTGGCATTTGCGTCATCCGGCCCGGAACGTGTGTAGCCACCGACATAACAGAGAACGCGAAGACCGCTCTTTCGTGCGGCCGCCTCCGGTGTCATTTTCGGCAATGCGGCTTTGGGAATGGGCGCGGGCGGCGGCGCTTTGCCATTTTCGCCAAACGCAGCGTCAGTCAGACCACTCAGACCTGTTCCCAAAAGAGACAGACCAAACAGACGCCGTCCAAAACCCCTTTTCTGGCTCATATAAAAAACACTTCCTCAATTCATTTCAGTTGGAAAGAACGTCACTGTTCCAGTTATCGCTACCCTAGAGCGATATTATGACCAGAAGAGGAACAGCAGTTAATTGGTTGCAGATAATTGAAGCGTGCAATTATTTGATAACATGCGTGAGCACGCGTGAAAGCGGCGTGTGCGACAGCACAATAACCAGAAGTCCGCAGAAAATCGCGGCACGTCCACAGATAAATATCCCGACATCAAGGAGATCATGCAAGGTCGCCATATTGACGAAGGGGTCCAAGGGCGCGTCTTCATCCGACACGTTCCGCAAAGCCCGTTCCGCCCGGCGCGTCGCTTCATCCGGCGATAGTTCTGCTCTCAGAAACAGTTCGGTGCGATAGACATCGAGCGCATCGACCCGATAGCGCCCCCTGTCCAAGGCGACAGGACCACAATGGCCGACCTCCAGCATTCTCAACCGAAACGGCGTAATGCCCAGATAACGAGCGGCCTCTCGTCGATCCAGCAGCGAACGACCGGGGAACGCGTAAACCGTTTTCCCTGCATCTCCGATATCTGCCGTTTGGGGATTTTCCACCATTTTCAACAATTCGACGCACGGGACGAACAATGTCAACGACGGTTTTTTGGATGCAGCCTTGCAGACAGCCCTCCTGAACCCTCATTCAGGAGGTGATTTCCGCAGAAAAACACAGATAAAGCAATGACCTGAGGGCTCAAACGCCCTCATCGCATCACCTATGCTTTTTTCATTTTCCTGGCGAGACGTTCCACAACGGACATAAAGGCACTTCTTTCGCCTGCATCGAGACAGGTGCTCCACAGCACACCGTAAAAAACAACCGACAGGATGACAGCCGCACCAAATGCCACCGGAAGGCTCATGTGAATGGTGGCAAGACAGAGCAGCACTGCGCCGGAAAGCGTCGCAGGCAGCACCCTTATGACTGCGGGGCGAAGCGGCTGATAAAGGCGCACACTCACGAGCGACCGCATCCCATAGTCCGCACAGACGCGGAGAGCCCACGCACAGGCAGCACCCGGCACACCGAAGAAAAGAAGCGCAAAGTAGAGGACCGGAAGATAAATGATGATTTCAACGATGGAAAATTTTGCATTCACATCAGCGCGGCCAATCGCATCGACCAGACCGGCTGCGATGGTGTCCGCGCCACTCAGGAACATCCCGAGACAGAGTAGCTTCATGATGGTGCTACTGCGGGCGGCAAAGTCTGGATCGATCCAGAGGGCAAGCAACGGATGACTGAACAGGCTCGCAATGAGGCATGGCGGAAACAGCAGAGCGGAAACAACGAGAACGCTTGTGCTGTAGATTTTCGCGGTACGCCCCGCATCACGGCGCCATGAGGCGGCCAAGGCCGGAAAAGATGATCCGCTGACAGACGTGGTCAGCATCCCGAAGCGGTTCACGACATCCGCAGGTGTTGAATAATAACTTGTCGCGGCAGCCGACACCACGCTGGCGATCATGAACCGGTCAAGATAGCTGAGAATCGGAAAGACGATGTTCGAAACGGTCATCCAGCCGCCGACACGCAGCAACGGTTTCAGCAGGTTGGGGCGAACACGAGCCTGTCGTAATTCCGGGATACGTTTCAGTAAAGGCGGCAGATAGGCGATCGTCAGAGCGATACGGCACCCAAGCACCGTCAGCATGACGGCAATGAGACTATCCCACACATAAAGTGCGCCCAATGGGGCTACATAATAGGCAATGGAGACCGGAATATTGATCAGATTGGCCGTCCGGAAAGCGTGATAGCTCGTATAGACGCTCCAGAACGCAGCATTGAGCATGAGAAACGGTCCGGTGGCGCAGAAAATCCACATGGACCAGAGGACTTCCGAATGAAGCTCCGGTGGAATCTTCAGCCCGTGGTCAACCCATAAGCCGACAACCACGCTCGCGAGCAGTCCTCCGGCGACACCCATGAGGGTGAGCACAACACAGCCTGTCAGAATGAGATCAGCCGTTTCCGGGGTAGTTTTGCCATCAGGACGGTCTGCAATGGCGCGCGTCATGGCACGACCAAGGCCCATATCGAAGATACCGAGCGTCCCGATCATGCTGAGCGCGATGGTGAATACACCCCACCGTGACAGTCCAAGCATGTGAATCAGCTTTGGCGTCACAAGCAGCGCAACAAACACCGGCGAAACACGCCCGATGAGATTCCACGCTGTATTGGAGAGGATATGATGTGTGTGCGGGAGGTCAGACCCCTCGGTCTTTTCCATTCGCCTTTATGCCCCCGAGGCCTACCCGCCAACCATCAGGGTACAGAAACACTTCCACATCTTTGTGGCCTCGTTTCTCTGCAATCCCCATGCGAACCCGACACACCGAGAGAAAAGCGGGGATTTTCTCCGGCTACTCCGTGCCCGTTATCCAGAAATATTCGGGCAGAAAAATCCTGCCCGAAGCATTTCGTCCGACTTACGGAAGAATTTCCGTCTCGGCGAAGAAGAAGCGAATTTCGTTCGCTGCATTCTCGGCGCTGTCGGAACCATGCACGGAGTTGGCTTCAATGCTCTCCGCGAACTGGGCACGAATGGTCTGCGGCTCGGCCTTCTTCGGGTCGGTCGCGCCCATGACTTCGCGGTTCTTCGCAACAGCGTTCTCACCTTCGAGAACCTGCAGAACGACCGGACCGGAAATCATGAAGGACACCAGCTCGCCATAAAAAGGACGCTCTTTGTGCACAGCATAGAATGCGCCTGCCTGAGCTTCACTCAGCTGGACGCGCTTCTGAGCAACGATGCGCAGACCGTTCTCTTCGAACACGGCATTGATCTTGCCGGTCAGGTTGCGGCGGGTCGCGTCTGGCTTGATGATGGAAAGGGTGCGCTCAACGGCCATGTGTGGCTCCTGATACTCTTCAGTTGTTCGCCCTGTAATCAGCAGGGACGACTTCGCGGATAATCCAGCGGCAGCAAAGCCTCTAGAGCATTCTCGCTCTCTCGGGTAGGGCTTTGCGGCATTGGATGCTATGGCAGATTCATTCTTTACGCTTTTTTTCTAGTATGAGACTGCCGTGAGTTTGCTCGTCATCCATGATCTGACCCTCCGCATCGCCGGGCGCACACTGCTGGAACAGGCGGATCTGTCCATTGAACCGGGTCGCAAGGTGGGACTCGTTGGGCGCAACGGCGCAGGCAAATCCACACTGCTCGCGGCGATTTCCGGTGATATCCAGCCCGATGGCGGGACCATCCGCCTTTCCGCCCGCGCCCACCTTGGTCGTGTAAAGCAGGAGGCGCCATCCGGCCCCGCCTCGCTGATCGCGACCGTTCTGGAAGGCGACACGGAACGTTCCGCCCTGCTTGCTGAAGCCGATACGGCGACTGATCCGCAGCGGATCGCGGAAATTCATGAGCGTCTTCTGGCAATCAATGCGGACAGCGCCCCCGCACGTGCCGCCAGCATCCTCTCGGGCCTCGGTTTCAACGCGGAAGCTCAGGCGCGGCCCGTCTCGGATTTCTCCGGTGGCTGGCGGATGCGTGTGTCGCTCGCCACAGCCCTGTTCCTTGAACCGGACCTGTTGCTGCTCGACGAACCGACCAACCATCTCGACCTTGAAGCCACCCTCTGGCTGGAAGGATGGCTTTCCCGCTTTTCCGGCGCTGCCCTGATTGTCAGCCATGATCGCGGCCTGCTGGATTCCTGCGTGGATGCCATCGCTCACCTCGATCGGGGCAAGCTGTCCCTCACGCCCGGCGGTTACGAGGAGTTCGTCCGTATCCGCACCGAACAGGCTCTTCAGCAGTCCCGCGCCGCAGAAAGAGTTGCGGCACAGCGGGCACACATGCAGTCGTTTGTGGACCGTTTCCGCGCCAAGGCAACGAAGGCCCGGCAGGCACAGGCCCGCCTGAAAGCGCTTGAAAAGCTGCCGGTCATTGAAAGCGTCGTCGAGGATTCCCCTACCCGCTTTGAATTTCCCGTTCCGGCTCCGCTGCCACCGCCAATGATCACGATGGATCGCGTGACGGTGGGTTACGATGGCAAACCGATTCTTTCCAATATATCACTCCGCATCGACATGGAGGATCGCATCGCGCTGCTTGGCGCGAACGGTAACGGCAAGTCGACCTTCGCCAAACTGGTTGCGGGCCGCCTCACCCCAATGTCCGGCACGATGAATCACAGTTCGCGTCTGAAAGTCGGGTATTTCGCCCAGCATCAGGCTGAAGAACTGGTGTTGAACGATACGCCTATCGATCATATGGCGCGCGCATTGCCGCAGGCTCTCCCCACAGAAGTGCGCTCGCAACTCGCACGGTTCGGTCTTGACGCTGCCAAGGCTGAAACCAAGGTGTCGGAACTGTCCGGTGGCGAGAAGGCGCGGCTCCTCCTTGCCCTTGCCACGCGCGACGCCCCTCAACTTCTAATTCTTGACGAACCAACCAACCATCTCGATCTCGACGCCAAGGACGCCTTGGTGCGTGCCCTGTCGGCGTTTGAAGGCGCAGTCCTGCTGATCAGCCATGACCCACATCTGGTTGAGATGGTTGCCGATCGCCTCTGGCTCGTGGGCGACGGCAAGATCACGCCCTTCGAAGGCGATATGGCTGAGTATCGCACATGGCTTCTAGAACGGTCGCGGGCGGCGGCGCGGAATGGCGCAGCCAGCAATGCGGAACCCACAACCGGCAAAAAGGAAGAGCGGCGCGAAAGAGCGGAAGCGCGGAAGGCACAGGCGCCTTTGCGCAAGCGGGTGAAGGATGCCGAAGCGAAAATGTCAAAGCTTTCGACGGAGCGGGCCAAAATCGAGGCGAAACTCGCCGATCCGTCTCTCTATGCAAACGCCTCTGGCGACGAAGTCACAAAACTGACGACAAAGCTGGCCGCCATCAAGAAGGATGAAGAACAGGCGGAAGAGGAATGGTTCGCGGCACAAGGCGCGCTGGAAGAAGCGGCGTCAGAGGAATAAGCAGGCTTTTCAGACTACATGGCCGAAGCGAAGATCATGTAGTCTGCGCTGTCCTCAATGACTGGCTTTTTTGCCAGCTGCTTTCTGCTCCTGGAACTGTTCGATCTCGCCTCTCAGGTTGCCAATCGGCGCTGCGCCAATCGTGTCCTGATAGGTCGTTCCGTCCCAGATCCAGCGATCCGAACCATCCACCACAAGATCGTACATTCCCTTGTGACTTGTCGGTAAAACGGCGATTTCACCGCTGACGGAGTCAAGAATCTTGCGCCAGTTGCTGCCCTGCTTGAGATAGACATCGGTCGAGCATCCTGCCGATCCGCAAAGCGCTGCTGACTGCAACTCAATGAAAAGCGCAACATCTCCCCTCTTCGTGGAAAGCGGCGCAGAACCAATGAGCACCAACGGCTCTTCATGATGACGACGAGACGTGGCTATATCATCCGCCGCAAGCATACGGGCCGCTTTATCGAGTTCTGTTTTGGGCTGCTGCGACAAAATCACCGGCTTTGCCTGCGATGCAGCGGAAGATGATGTCTTTCTGCCCGTCGCATGATGAGTCGTTGATTTATGGTGGGTGGTCGTCGCGCCGTGCGCCACCTCGAAATGACCGATCCCGACGCTCAATGCCGCCAGCACAAGGCCCGAACGATGCAGGGTCCGGATGCACCTTACCGGAGAAGCAACCGACTGTTTTTTCAAGGCCGATAGGGCAAATGAACGCAAGGCTGAAAAACTCCACCAGACGATGACAGGGGATGTTGAAGAGACACCCTACCCACTACCATAACCAAGATCGACCCAAGGAGCGATACATCTTGATGAATGATGAAAGCCGTGTGCCTGCGGGCTTGTACCGGCACTACAAAGGTGGTCTCTACACGGTGCTACATCTGGCGCGCCATAGCGAGACGGAGGAGTGGCTGGTGGTCTACCGCAGCGAGGCCCACGGGACATTCTGGGTGCGCCCACTTTCCATGTGGCTGGAAGAGGTCGGCGGTCAGCCGCGGTTCGCGCTGGTGGAAAAGTCTCCGCCAGCCTGAAACAACAAAGCCCTGCCCCAAAAGGGCAAGGCTTCTGTTTGAGCGGAATATACGCCGATAATCAGATCAGCGATTTTGCCCGCGTCAGCACGGCCGAACACACCTTGCCCTGAGAATCATGATCAAGCGACGTGATCGTGGAGCGCTTGCCTGAGATCAGGAACTGACCCGATGAGCCGATGGCGTAATCCATGTTGCCGTTCTGATCCATCGGCACGGCATTGGTCTTGGCGTTGACCTTGGCCTGCAGCACATCACCATCGTCATGCGAAACGAGTTCCGTCTCAACACAATAGTTCAACAGGCCTGCAACGTTTGCGGGCGAAACCGAGGCCACATCGCCGGGGGTCGCTACAGTCGTCGGGGACTGGCCATAAACGGGCGGCAGATCAGCTGCGTGAGCAGGCAGAATGAAAGACGCACTACCAGCCGCCAGAGCTGCAGCGGCGACGATATGAAGATGGAAACGGGTCATCGAAAGCTCCTGATTGCTTTGTTGTCATGTTGCTTCAATGAACCGCACCGCGCAACATCAGGGAATGGCATAGAGCCATTCCTTGGGGGGGGATCAACCGTTCACAATTTCGAGAACTTCGTAAAAGCCCGTCAATGAGCGGGTTCTGGAGCGGGTGAAGGGAATCGAACCCTCGTATGCAGCTTGGGAAGCTGCCGTTCTACCATTGAACTACACCCGCATCTGGAGCGACATATAATGCGGCCCCAAACAGGTTGCAATCGCCGCCTTGCCTCTTCTCGCTCTAGAGCTTGGCCGGCACCCGTGGAGACCGCTGGGTCTTTTCGCTCCACCCACCTCCGAGCGCCCGATAGAGGGTGACGATATTTTCATAGCGCGCCACCTGCACGGCGACCCGCGACTGCTCGGCCTGAAGCAGATTACGCTGCATGACAAGCTGGTTGAGATAGGAATCCGTGCCAACGGAATAGCGCATTTGCGCCAGTCTGTAGGCGTCGGCCATCTCCTTCACGTAATCATCCATCCGTCGTCCCTCCTCGATATAGGTGGAACGGGCGACGAGCGTGTCCGAGACTTCCCGGAATGCAGTCTGGATCGATTTCTCATAGGCCGCCACCTTCATATCGCGCTCGGCTTTGGCCGCTTCCAGATTGCCCCGGTTCTGCCCCCATGTGAAAATCGGAATCGAGATGTTCGGCTGAAGGCCCCATGTAGTGGCAGGCGCCGTGAAGAGCCGGTGCCACATCAGACTGCTGATGCCATCGGTGGCCGTCAGCGTGAATTTCGGAAAGAACGCAGCCCGTGCGGCGCCGATATTGGCGTTGGCCGACAACAGATCGTGCTCTGCTTCAATGATGTCCGGACGGCGGAACAGCAGTTCGGACGGCAGCCCCTCCGGAACGTCCGCCATCAGAGTCTGCTCGCCCAGAGGCCGGGGTGGTGGTAGATCAGCGGGGATCGGTGCGCCAATCAGAAGCGTAATGTTGTTCTCGTCCTGAGCAACCAGCCGTACCTGCTGAGCGCGCAGCTGACGCGCCTGATCATACTGGGTCTCCGCCTGACGGACCGTCATCAGGTTTTCTTCGCCATGATCGTAACGCAGA
This sequence comes from Acetobacter sp., assembly GCF_047721705.1. Taxonomy (GTDB): domain Bacteria; phylum Pseudomonadota; class Alphaproteobacteria; order Acetobacterales; family Acetobacteraceae; genus Acetobacter. The sequence goes on from NZ_JBDNXK010000004.1 coordinate 23,005, forward strand.
CGCACGAGCCGGACATTCTCACCAAGGTTTTCGGTGGCCTTTATGGCAATATCGAGAACTTCTTTGTCGCCAAGCCATGCGAGATAAGCGTTAGCAACCTGTGACACGATGCTGATGCGCAGGGCGCGCTCCGCCGCCACCTGCTTCAGCGCCGTTTCCGCAGCGGCGTTCGACAGACTGCGTATCCGTCCGAACACATCGATCTCGTAGGAAGAGAACCCGATGCCAGCGCTATAGTATCGGAAGGTGGAGATGCTCTGTCCGACGCCCGGCGCAAAGCTGAAACCGGCGGTCTGCGACGGCTGCATGTACATCGCCTGTCCCGACGCCCCGATTGGCGGAAACAGCGACGCATGCTGGATATCATACTGCCCGGCCGCCTGCGCGACACTCGCCGCAGCCTGACGCAGATCGCGGTTCTCCCGCATGGCAATGGCAATCAGCGCTTTCAGACGGGGGTCAATGAAGAAATCCGACCAGCCAATATCCGACGCAGGCGTTTGCAGATTGCCATTCCCTGCCTTGACCGCCGGCATGGGATCGGCCGGAAACTTGTCGGAAACAGGTGCTTTCGGCCGGTGGTAGGTCGGCGTCATCGTGCAGCCAGCCAGCAGCAGAGCGGCAAGCGCGACCGATCCTGAACGGGTGGCGGCACCACCCATGCGGGAAAAGACTTTCATCAGCCTGCCTCCGGTGCCGCTGTTGGGGGAAGATGGGTGTCATCCTTGCGTTCCGAGAGGCGACGCACCTTGAACAGACGAAGCACCAGCACGAAGAACAGCGGTACGAAGAACACGGCGAGGAAGGTCGCCGTCAGCATGCCGCCGACAACGGCCGTGCCGATGGCTTCACGCGCAGCCGAGCCTGCGCCAGACGCAATGGCCAGCGGAAACACACCGAGCACGAAGGCGATGGAGGTCATCAGGATGGGACGCAAACGCTCCCGTCCCGCATTGAGCACCGCTTCTTCCAGTGACTGCCCTGCTTCAAAGTTCGCCTTGGCGAATTCGACGATCAGGATCGCGTTTTTCACTGCCAGACCAACAGTCGTGAGCAGCCCCACCTGGAAATAGACATCATTGTCCATACCACGCCATAGGGTCGCAATGATCGCCCCCAGCACGCCAAGCGGTATGACCAGAATGACCGCAACGGGAATGGCCCAGCTTTCATACAGAGCCGCAAGGCAGAGCAGGATGACGACAGCGGCAAGGGCATAAAGCGGTCCCGTCGAAGAACCGGACGCCATCTGCTCGAAGGACAGCCCCGTCCATTCGTAACCCACGCCTTCCGGCAGATCCTTGAGGATATCCGTGATAGCGGCAATGGCGTCACCGGAACTGTAACCGGATGCCGGCTGGCCAAGAATTTCGTACGAATTCAGACCGTTGTAATCCTCGACCTTCTGCGGCCCCACGATCCAGCTTCCGCTCACGACAGCATTGAAAGGCACCATCGTTCCCGCACTGTTCCGCAGATACCACGCGCTCAGATCAACCGGGACCATGCGCGCGGAAGGCATTCCCTGAATATAGACCTGCTTCACACGGTCATCGCGCATGAACTGATTCACATAGATCGAACCCAGCGCACCTTCGATCAGCGTATTGATATCGGTAATCGACACACCCAGCGCGCTCGCCTTCTCCCGATCGATATCGAGATGATATTGTGGCGCATCTTCCAGACCATTCGGACGGACCGCCATCAGGCGCTTGTCCTTCGCAGCACGACCGAGAACCATGTTCCGCGCGGCAAGCAGTTTCTGATGTCCGATGTGCCCCCGGTCTTCCAGTTCCAGATCGAAACCGGACGCATTGCCCAGCTCCAGCACGGCGGGCGGATTGATCGCGAAGATCTGCGCCTCCGGGTCACCCCAGAAATGCATCATGATGCGCATCGCGATGGCGTCCACGCCCTGACTGAGCTTCGGCCGTTCATCCCACGGCTTCAGCTTGATGAAGAACGCACCGGCGCTCTGTCCCTGCCCCGCAAAGTTGAAGCCGTTCATCGCAAAAACGGATTCAACATTATCGCCTTCGGTTTTCAGGACGTAATCCGAAACCTTCTTCGTGACCTTTGCCGTCTCTTCCCGCGTGGTTCCGGGCGGCATCGTGACCTGTCCGAAAATCAGCCCCTGATCCTCATTCGGCAGGAAGCCCGCAGGAAGCCGCATGAACAGGAAAACAGCCACACCCGTGATGGCGGCAAAACCGATAAGGGACAGCACGCGATGGCCAATGATCAGTTCGACACCACGAAGATAACCATTGGTGAGGCGTGTGAAGGACCTGTTGAACCAGCCAGCAAGCCCCTTGTCCTTCTCATGCTGACCGGGCTTGAGCATGGTGGCGCAGAGTGCAGGCGTCATGATCATGGCGACCAGCACCGAAAGCCACATGGCGGCGCAGATGGTGATCGAGAACTGGCGATAGATCACGCCCGTCGAGCCGCTGAAGGCCGCCATCGGCAGGAACACCGCCGTCAACACCAGCACGATGCCGATCAGCGCGCCGGAGATTTCATCCATCGACACGCGCGCCGCTTCCCGAGGAGAAAGATTCTTCTCGTGCATGACGCGCTCGACGTTTTCGACCACGACAATCGCGTCATCCACCAGCAGGCCGACAGCCAGCACCATGGCCAGCATGGTCAGCGTATTGATCGAGAACCCGAGCGCCGACAGGAAGCCGAACGTGCCGAGCAACACCACCGGCACGGCGATCGTCGGAATCAGGGTCGCGCGGAAGTTCTGCAGGAACACCAGCATCACAAGGAACACGAGCGCGATCGCTTCCGCCAGCGTGATGACCACTTCCTGGATGGACAGCGTGATGAACGGTTCCGTATCGAGCGGATAAACCGTTTTCAGACCAGCCGGGTAGAATTTCTCAAGCCGCGCGATTTCCTCACGGACAGCCGCTTCCGTCGTGAGCTGATTGGCGCCCGGCGTCAGCTTCAGCGCCATACCTGTGGCAGGCTTGCCGTTATAGATCGAAGTAAAGGCATAATTCTGCGCGCCCAGCTCAACTGTGCCGATATCGCCCAGACGCACCTGCGAGCCGTCCTGCTGCACTTTCAGAATGATGCGCTTGAACTCTTCCGGCGATGAAAGCCGTGTCGGCCCGATGATGGTCGCATCCAGTCGCGCACCCGGTTTGGCAGGCAGACCGCCAAGCTCACCCGAGGACACCTGAATGTTCTGGTTCTGAATGGCCGCCTCAACATCCCCGACCGTCAGGCCGTAGCTGTAGAGCTTCTGCGGATCGAGCCAGATACGCATCGCGTATTCCGAACCGAACAGCGTGTGATCGCCCACGCCCGATACGCGCGAAAGCGGATCGGACACGTTGGACGCCACGTAATCCGAAATGTCCTGAGCGCTCATCGACCCATCGGTGGAGATGAAGCTCACGACCATCATGAAGTTCTTCACGGCCTTCGCAACACTCAGGCCCTGCGTCGTTACTTCCGTTGGCAGACGGGGCTGCGCAAGCTGGAGCTTGTTCTGCACCTGCACCTGCGCGATGTCGGGATCCGTTCCTTGCGCGAAGGTCAGATCGATTTCCATCTGGCCAGACGCATAGGACTGCGCCGAGATGTACTCGAGATGATCAAGCCCGAACATCTGCTGGAGGATCGGTCTGACAACGGTGTTGTTGACGGTATCCGCCGAGGCGCCGGGATAGGTCACACTAATGGAGACCTGTGGCGGCGCGATGGAGGGATACTGCGCGATCGGCATGCGGAAGATGGCCACCGCGCCAACGAGCATGATGATCAGCCCGATCACCCATGCGAAAACGGGCCTGTCGATAAAGAAGCGTGACATGTGGGCTTAATTCTTTCCGCTGTCGGACGGTGCTTCTTCAGTGAAGGGAGCGGGCGTGACCTTGTCCCCGGGATGCACTTTCAGGGATCCAACGATGACGACCCGATCACCGGCCTTGAGGCCAGTATTCACGATCCAGTCGTTGCCGTGCGTCGATCCGACGTCGATGCCACGGAACTGGACCTTGTCGTCACTATCGACAACCAGCACCTGCGCGTCGCCATGGCTGTTCCGCGTCACAGCCTGCTGAGGAACCAGCAACGCCTGTGGATTGACGCCTTCATCAAGCGTGGCATGAACATACATTCCCGGCAGCAGCAGTCTCTGTGGATTGGGGAACACAGCCCGCACCACGACGGTCGCCGTTGCCTGATCAACGTTCACTTCGCTGAACTGCATCTTGCCGGGCTGCTCGTATGTGGAGCCGTCCTCCAGTTCCAGCGAAACAGGGACAGAATTGTCCGGATTTGTGTGAATCTGACCCGATGCTACCTCACGCCGCAGGCGCAGCAGTGAAATGGCCGGCAGATTGACGTCCACATAGATAGGATCAAGGCGTGTGACGACGGCCATGTTGCTGGACTGCCCCGCCTGCACCAATGCGCCCACAGTCAGAAGTGTTCGCCCGATCCGTCCGGTAATCGGTGACTTCACTTCCGTATAGCGAAGGTTGGTTGCAGCGGTTTCAACCTGCCCTTGCGCCGTGAGTATCTGCGCGTCAGCTGCGCGGGAGGCCGCGAGCGCGTCGTCATATTCCTGCTTGCTGACCGCATGCGCCTTCATGAGAGGACCATAACGCTCCAGCTTAGCTTTCGCCGTAACGGCATTGGCTTTTGCTTGGGCAAGCTGGCCCGAGGCACTGTCATACGCTGCTTTATAAAGACTTGGATCGATCTGGTAGAGCTGTTGCCCTGCCTGCACATCCGAGCCTTCGACGAAAAAGCGCTTCATGATCACGCCGTTTACCTGCGGGCGGACCATTGCGATTTCGTAAGCGGAAATGCGACCGGGAATACGTGTATGAATCTGTACGGAGTGCGGCTGAACAGTCAGCACTTCTACTTTTTGTGGCGGTGGAGCGGCCTGTTGAGGCGCTTTCTTATTGCACCCTGACAGAAGCAGCAGGCTGGTCACCGAAGCCACAACAGGGGAGATGGGAAAACGGACGGGGCTTTTCACCAAGGTATCCTGCTGTCGTCTATATGAAGTTTAAAAGAAAATTAGAGCAACGAACGGTTTCAGCCCACGCAAAAATGGTTACGTCAGCGAATCCGCTTACCGCATCGAATAGAAACTACATAGTTTCCAAACCAAAGGTCAAGCCTGCTCCGCACACATTCACATGGACAGGAGAAGCGCGAACAGGCACATAAAAAGAAGTCATGGATGTAAAAAATCTTCACCTTTCTCCCTGTTCCGGCTCAGGCCGCGGGCCGGGACGACCGCCCGAAATGGCGGAATGTGAACGCCGCGAGAAAATTCTCGTCGCAGCGGGTGATGTTCTGCTGACATACGGCTATCAGGCCGCCTCCATGGACAAGGTCGCCCAGTGCTCGGGCATGTCGAAGAGAACGCTGTACCAGCTATTCCCTTCCAAACAGGAACTTTTCCACGCCCTGATCGACATGCGGCTTTTCCGCATTTCCTGCTCGGTCAGCGAGGCTATGGAATTCACTGAGGCAGGGCTGGTGAAGCTGCTCACCGAAATGGCAACCCACCTCATCCGTCCCGAGACGATCGAACTGATTCGCGCCATCATTTTCTCGGCCTCCGAAGCCGAGGACATTAGGGAAATCATGACCACCCTGAAGCAGTGCGGAGAGTCGAACAGGCTTACCGCATGGGTGCAGACATATTGCCAGCACCACGGGCTTTCCAGTGAAGGGTCTGAAATACGGTGCCGCCAGCTTTTTGGCATGACGATCGGCGAGTTGATGCTGCAAGCTCTGATCAGCAGAGACCTCCCTCCTGAGGAGATACGCACATTCATAGCCTCGGGCGCCAATCTGTTTCTCGTTGGACTGAACACCCTCGATACATCATCCGACACTTCCCGCGCCTAGAGTCCGCCAAAGTTCAGACATCTGCATCCGCAGCAGAATCATGCTAGGATGCCACCGATTTCATGACGCAAAACAAGGCTTTCTGATCATCATGACATGCTGCGGCAAAGAGGCGGATATCCCATGAGCCTTCCCATTATGGGAATGATCCTTTTCCCGCTTTGTCTCCTGTTCTGGATGAACCCGGAGCGACAGATTCAGCTGGTTCTGATTGGAGGCATTTTCCCTGCCGCAGCAGCTCTGATCCTTGGTGGAATCTGTGTGCAACCGTCACTGGTGCCGGGGCTTGCCTTTCTGTCCTATGTGGCTTTGCAAAAAATACTTGGCGCACGGTATCCCGGTCAGAAGGAAGTCATGTACCTTTCGGGCCCCATGATCTTCAATGGCGTGTGGGCTGTATTCGGATCTCTTGTCATGCCGCGCCTGTTTCATAATCAGGTGCTTGTCTGGCCCCAGAAAGCAGATGCAGCGGGCACTCAGGTTTTGCTGGCGCCCAGCTTCGGTAACATCAGTCAGGATGGCTATCTGGTTATCAATATCATTCTCATGGTGTTGGCAGCCCAATATCTCACCCGCAACCAGATCGACATGAAGAAATTCTACGGCGCATTCGTCGTCGCTGGCTGGATGGTCGTGTTCATCTGCTTTTGGCAGTTCGCCGCTCGCACCGCCCACCTCCCATTCCCCAAGGAATTCTTCTATTCCAATACTGGCTGGGCTGTCCTCGACGGTCAGATGGCTGGCCCCGTTCCTCGCATCAACGGAAGCTTCACAGAACCGGCCGCCTGCGCCACCTATCTTACTGGCGTCATCTTTTCCAGCGTCTGGCTCACTCTCAAGGGCTACAAATTCCGCACGATCAAACCTCTCATCATCGCGGCCACGCTGTCGCTGTGCATCACGACTTCCACCACAGGTTTCGCCGCTCTGGCAATCGGCATGATTCTTTTACCTTTCATGGTAGTCGCGACAGGGGCCGCCCGTCTTCTGGGCCGCCTGGGCCAGTTCGCCATGATCGGTGCAGTAGTTCTCGGCATGAGCACGCTGATCGTTGTTACATTTGCACCTCAGGTCGTCGCTGGCGTTCAGAAAGTGAGCGCAGACACAGCCAGCAAAAAAGACACTGCCTCTTACAAGGAACGTACACAGGCTGACACCGACGCCATAACCGCCTGCATGGAAACCTATGGTCTTGGAACAGGATGGGGTAGCAATCGTTCGTCCAGCCTTGTCCCTGGACTTCTGGCTTCGGTCGGCATCATCGGGTGCATTGCCCTGCTCATATTCGACGTACGCCTGATGCTGACAGCCAAGACAGCGCTGACCGTCGCGCCGGGTTCGGATTACTGTCTCGTCATAGAAGGGTTCATCGCGGCAATTCTCGGGCGCCTCATCGCCGCTCTCACGTCGGCTCCCACAATCGGCATGCCCGATTTCTATGTCATGATCGCCATTACGATCGCAGCCATTGCGCGGGTGCGCATGATGGCTCGCCAATCTGCAATTACTCCACAAGCGCCAACAGCTCTCGCCGCCTGATTACAGGAATAAAGTGGCCATCAATTTTCTACACGAGAGAACTGGGTGAAATTACTCTCATCCCAAAGCGGGTGGCCGTGAACATGTGTCTCGGCCACCATGCAGGACTTATACCCCTACGACCAGGAAACCTCCGGCAGGAAGGGAGGATCAATTCTCGTCACTGACCGGGAAGCAAGCCCAAATCGTTTACGCATTTTGGCAACGACGTTTTTGAAAATATAAATGCCCCAATTCAGATATGTCGCAGGCTTTACTTTGTAAAAATTCGAGAAAGAAGCTTTGGGATCACCAAACCTTGCTGAATCGATGACATGTTTAAGTAGGTACGACTGATATTTTTTCTCGATCAGATCGATGATCCGACTATCGGGACGATCATTACGGGAAACATAAAAATCCAGAAGCTTTTTCGTTGCTGGCAGCAATTGCCGCGTGGGGATATCCACCTGCGAAAGAGAATCATCTCTCACTGAATACATGTATAAAGCATCCGGGATCACACGAAATTTTGCCCCAGACATAATGATACAAGAATAAATCAGGGAGTCTTCCCCAAGAGTAATATCTTTATCATAAGAAATACTTTGCCTTTCCATGAATTCCTTCCGGAAAAGCGGTTTCATATAGGATAAAGACAAGGTACCCTGAAGACCGGGCCAGTCCGTGGAAAAATACCTTAAAATATCGATATCTTTTCCATAATCCATCCATTCGCTTCGGAACGCATGGCTTTCCCGTCCGGTATCCAGATTTGCAACAACGAGCTGGTCCCCCAACATATCGAGACCATCCCGCTCCATGTGTTTCACCATGATATCCAGACGCTCTTTTTTCCACCCATCGTCTGAATCTATGATGGCGATATATTTTCCTTTTGAGTGTTTTATTCCAACGTTTCTTGTTGCCGAGACACCAAGATTTCTCTCATTTTCATAATATGAAACACGCTTATCTGCTTCACACAGTTTCAGCGATTTCTCTTTCGTGTCATCACGGGATGCGTCATTGACAATAATAACTTCAAAAGAAGTCATCGTCTGGTCTAAAACGGAACGAACAGCCTTTTCAATGAAGCGACCAGCATTGTAGGCTGGAACAATCACTGAAACCAGACAATCGTTTTCGTTACTCTCACCCATGAAACACCCTGAAATCTAGAAGAACAAAAAACGTAAAACCCACCAAATCAATCGGAACGGGAATATCAACTCGATACTTATTGCCCTGAATCCACACAGAAAACCATCCAGCCTTCAGAAGAACCGCTACATCCAGCCTTATCAGATTACCTCAACTGGCTTCACGTGCAGACTGGAGACACCTTGAATGGCGCATGTGACCGTCGATTACGCTTGTTTCATTATCTTACAAAAAATATCCGCATACCAAAAATGCGGAATAGCCTGATGTCCAATATTATATTCTAGAACAGAAAATATGTAACATGCACACAATTATCGCTACCAACCAGAAAAACAGACAGAGTAAAAATTAGTATGAAATATCGCCTTCTCCTGTGCGCCCTCGGGTTTGTAACATGCGCGCAGATCGCGCGGGCTGACGACAGTCCCGCAATTCAGGCCACTCTCAATGCATGTTATGCCGGAACCGGCTCCTGCGACATCGACTTGCAGGGCGCGCGTAAAACCATTGGCACAACACTAAAAATCGATCCTGAATACGTCACGCTACGCAATGCGACTTTCGACTGCGAAATGACATCCGGCTCCTGTCTCTACGTTTCTCAGGAAGGCTTTACGCATAACACCCATCGTGGCTCCAACCGTTTGGAAGGTCTTGCACTCTACGGCAACAAATCCATCGACGGGATCACCATGAATTATTCTGTCACCAATGATTATGTGACGGATGCAGCCACGACGCTGTTCAATGTCTCCCTGCAGGGCTTCAATCATGGCCTCGTCCTTGGAAGTGGCGTATGGGGTGCGGATATGCATGGCGTCCTTATCGGCAATGGCAATGTGGGTATCTACATCCCACCGGGCACGAAAGACGCTGGCGAGCTCTCAACTTTTGTTGGTGGCACAATCTATAACAATGCTGTTGCCGGGCTGGACGAAGAATCAAACGTCGAACTGACTTTTGTGGGAACACGTTTCGACTTCAATAACCAGCAGATGATTCTCAATGGGCCGACAACATTTTCTGGCCATATTGAAAACACTCAGAACGGCAAACCGGAGATCGTCCTCAAAGCCCTTCCCGGTGTGCCTGCCGGCTCAATCTATATGAGTGCTGGCACAACCATCACCGTCGATGGATGGAACGCCAGTTCGCCTCAGCAGCCGTGCTATATCCAGACTTCCCTTGCTTGGAACCGCATTGTGGTTCCGGCGACATTGTGGGGATTCGGCGGCACACAGGGTGCCGTATGCGGACCGGGCAAGGTCGTCACATGGGACCGTCAGGCACCGGACTTCCAGTAATTTTCTGATACTCATTTCACGAACGGCATCGTCAGAAATGGCGTAATTGACAGTATCATATTACGGATCATTCCAATTTCTGGGCAGTTGGGATGATCCAATTTTTGTGGTGCCATTTCCCTTAATGAGCGCCCTGCACAAAACAAACCTTTTTTTCTTATCGTTTCAAAGGCATGAGGCTCCCAACTTCACAACGGGAGACTCGCCGCGTGCGCCGCTTCACCCTCATCGCGTTTGGCGCGGCCGGTCTGGCCGTCGCAGCAAGCGCGGCCGGACTGTTTACTCTTTCCCATATGGATCTCGCCGCCTTTGCGACGAAAAAACTGACACAGACAACGGGACGCCCCGTACATATCGGCAGTCTCCACGTCTCGCCGGGACGCTGGCTGACAGTGGACGTCGACGATCTAAGCATCGCCAACATTCCCACCGGCAGCCGTCCGCAAATGATCACGCTGGGACACCTGCACACGCAGGTTCGCCTGATGTCCCTGTTCCATGGCCCTGCCGAAACCCGCGATCTCATCCTGACGAATTTCTCCGGCCTGTTCGAACGCACGCCGGATCGCACACCGAACTGGCGCTTCGGATCAAAGCCAGCAGAAAAATCTCAGGAAAAACCCAGAAAACCGGCTCCCGCTGACACAAGCTGGTTTCCGGGTCTGCGGCAGGCCACCATCAAAGGCAGCGAGATCATCTACCGCTCGGCCAATGGCCATTCCTATCGTGTTGGACTGGATAACGTCGCCATCACATCAGCCAGCGATACGGCTCCTGTGGAAATGACCGTCGACGGTTCCTACAACGGCACACCCATCGCACTCACTGCCCATATGGGCCCCCTGACGATCTTGCGGGAAGCAAACAAGCCTCTCCCCACCAAACTTCATGCCTCGTCAGGCGATCTGACCGTCGATCTTGATGGCGCAATGACGGACCTGATGGATTTTGACGGCGTGGATGGCAAACTTTCGCTGAACACGCCGACATCCGCACCACTCATGGCCTTTGCGGGAGAACCCGCCAGCACCTTCGTCATGGCGCTTGGTCTGACAGGCCAGTTTCATCATGCCGGGGACGTCTGGCACATTGCACAGGGAAAAGGACGGCTGGGTAACAACCCCATCGACAGTGCCGACCTTACCTTCACCGAAGGAAAACCGGGAGCGCCTGATAGTCTGACTGGCGAAATAAGCTTTGCGAAACTCGATCTGAACAGTCTGCTCCCCACCACCAAGAGCAGCCCGAAGCCCGAAAGCCATACCGATATTCCGCTCATCGTGCCGGCAAAGCCCGATCCGCTGTTCGATCTGCGCCTGTCCGCCGGCTCTGTGCGCTATAATGCGCTTGAGTTTTCCAACGCCGCTCTCACCATTCGGCAACAACCGAACCGTATCGACGTCCCCTCCTTCCATCTCGGCTGGCTTGGTGCGTCTCTTCAGGCTTCGGGAAATCTCACCGCCCATCCGCAAGGCTCCAGCCTTACTGCCGCCATCGACGTGACCGGCGCGGACATTGACCGTTTCCGAAAACAGGCCGGGCTGGCTCCAGTGCCGGTCAATGGCGCCCTTTCCTTTCGGGTCCGCGCCAGCGCCACGGGGGCGCACACTCTCAATGAAGCCTCACGCAAGGCCGATCTGGAAGCTGTCGTCGGAATGAACAGCGGCACGATCAACCGGCAGGTGATCGATATCGCCTCAACCAATGTCGGGCTCCTATTTCACAAGAATACCGGCACCACCCCCATCACCTGCCTTCTCGGCGCGCTCACACTGCATCAGGGCATGGGAACGGTCGTGCCGCTCCGCATCGTCACACCAGCAGGCTCCATCATTGGCGAGGCAATGTTCAATCTCGACCGCCGCTGGTTCGAACTGGCTTTCCAGAGTGAGGCTCCGGGTATGCTGGCACTGGACATTCCCATTAGAGTCAGCGGTCCGTTCAGCAACCCTTCCATCGGACTGGCAGGATGGTCGGCACGCGGGCGTGCCTTGCTGAAAGGAGCACGTGCGACAAACAGCCTTCCACCAACGATTTCCTCTTTTTCCGTGGGGAGCGCCTGCCTGAAAACACCTCATTGAGAGATGAGCGGATACCTCAACTCCGCGTGAGCGTGTATAATGCCGGACATGACGGAAGAGCACCCAGAAAACCCGGACCGCCGCCTTGCCCTTTCCTCCATTGCCGCCTTGGGAACCCTTGGTTTCAGCGCCGCGGCTCAGGCTGATACGGTCAAGGCGCGCGCACCGGATACCAACCGGACGAACGAACCCAATGCCTCCCATCCGTCGCCTGCCGATCAGCCCGGCGTGGCTTCAAGGCCAGTCGTGAAGACCCAGAGCGACATCTTCTATCGCCCTACCCTGCATTTCTCGCCTGTCACCGGGTTCATGAACGATCCCAATGGGCTGCTTTTCGACGGCACGCAGTATCATCTCTATTATCAGTATGATCCGTTCGCGCCTTACGCGGGGCGGGTTCACTGGGGCCACGCAACCAGCACCGATCTGCTGCATTGGAAAGACCAGCCCATCGCCATTCCCGAGACGAAGGATGGTGAGGCCTATAGCGGCTGCGCGGTGCTGGATACGAAAAATGCATCCGGACTGTTCGAAGGCGAAAAAGGCGGAATCCTTGCGCTTTACACGCGCGCCAGCCCGACCCGACAGGCACAGTATCTCGCAGCCAGCCATGATGGCGGCCTGACCTTCACAGAATATACCCACAATCCCATTCTGGACATCGGCAGCAACTCGTTCCGTGATCCGCAGGTGATCTTTCACCAGCCCAGCGGCCAGTGGGTCATGGTGGTGGCGAAATCGCGGCTGCACCAGATTGCCTTCTATGCGTCCATAGATCTGATCCACTGGGTGCATCTCAGCGATTTCGGCCCATCCGGTCTTTTCGGTGTCGATTACGAATGTCCCAACCTGATTCAGGTGCCGCTGGAAGGTGGCGGCTCACGGTGGGTGCTGTTCGTGTCCGTCAATCCCGGTGGCCCCACGGGCGGAAGCATCACGCAGTATTTTGTCGGTGAGTTCGACGGAACGCGCTTTATCCCGGACGACACGGTGATCGGCCTGACAGACTTCGCCAAAGACGCCTATGCTCTTCAGGTCTACAGCAACATGCCGCAGGGGGAGGCTGTCTCCATCGCGTGGCTGGGCAACTGGCAATACTGTCAGGAACTACCGACACAAAGCTGGCGTGGGGTCATGACGCTGCCCCGGACCATGATTCTCCGGCGCGACTTCGCAGGATGGATACGACTGGCGCAGATGCCGCGGGGGATCGAAGCCCTGCGTGGAACCGCCATCCCCTTCCCGGTCAAACGTATCGCCGCTGGCTCCAGCGCGCAGATCGCTCTGCCAGTCGGGACAGCGCTCGAACTGTTCATGAGTGTGACTGTCGATGAGCGCCCCCATGATCTTCCCCTTGGCGACAAAGGGCGGACAGGCCGCTTCGTCATCGTGTTCGGTAACGAACAGGGGGAATCGCTGACCATCGGGTTCGACGCATTTTCGGGCCAACTCTGGCTGGACCGAAACGATCTGCACGGATTTGAACAGCCTTTCTTCACAGGGCAATTCTCTACGGTGCTCAATCCGGATGACCGTCATTTCGATATCCGTATCGTGCTGGATGCCTGCTCACTGGAAATTTTCGCCAATGGTGGCCTGTCGGTGGGAACAGCCCTGATTTTCCCCAGCAATCCGCTCGATTTTCTGCGGCTGGAAGTGAGTGGAGCGGCGGCGACCGTGGATAAGCTTATGCTGTATCCCCTCCAGAAAACCATGACACGGGAGACTGCGGTTTCAATGCCTCCCGGCTAGACTGGCAGGCCTATCCATTACCGGGAACGGTTGACTAGACAGGTCATCTCTGGCGATAACCACCACTCCCTTTTCGGGACCTCGTGATTTGTATGGCCGGCTTGCGGCGAGGTTAAAGAAACGCGCTAAAGAGGCTCTGGCGGGATCATGCCGCCAGGTTTCCACGGTCGACGTCCCGCGCGGAGGATGGCAATCCCACTCTGCCACGGACAGAACGGAACCGAGACCGATCATGACTGATAATTCTCTCCGCACCACCGCTCCCGAAGTCGCTGCCAAATGGCGCACGGCGACACGCCTGATTCATGGCGAGGTCGAGCGCACCCCCTATGGCGAGACGAGCGAAGCCCTCTTCCTCACCTCCGGCTTTGCCTATGATAGCGCCGAGCAGGCAGCCGCCACCTTCACCGGCGAAGTCTCGCATTACCAGTATTCCCGCTTCGGCAACCCGACGGTCGATGCGCTTCAGCGCCGCCTCGCGGACCTCGAAGGCGCGGAAGCCTGCATCTGCACGGCGACCGGCATGGGCGCTGTTTCCTCCGCGCTTCTGGCGCATGTGAAGACAGGCGACCGTGTCGTTGCTTCCCGCGCGCTGTTCGGTTCCTGTCATTGGATCGTCGCCAACCTTCTCCCGCAATATGGTGTGGAGACAGTGTTCGTGGACGGTGACGACCTCAACGCATGGAGCGAGGCGCTCAGCAAGCCCACAGCTGCCGTCCTGCTGGAAAGCCCATCCAACCCGATGCTCGACGTTCTGGACATCAGCGCCATCAGTGAACGCGCCCACAAGGCCGGTGCGATCGTGATCGTGGACAATGTGTTCGCCTCGCCGGTGTATCAGAAGCCACTGGAACTCGGCGCGGACGTGGTGGTCTATTCCTGCACCAAGCATATTGACGGTCAGGGCCGCGTGCTGGGTGGCGCGATCCTCGGCCGCAAGGACTGGATCAACGACACGGTTCTGCCCTTCACGCGCAACACCGGCAACGCGCTGTCCCCCTTCAATGCGTGGGTCATGCTCAAGGGGCTGGAAACGCTGAACCTCCGCGTGGACGCCATGACCCGCAATGCCGCCGCCGTTGCCGACTGGCTGGCGGAAGCGCCGGGTATCGTCAGCGTGCGTTATCCGGGCCGCAAGGACCATCCGCAGCACGAACTGGCGGCACGTCAGATGAGCGGTTTCGGCTCGCTGGTGGCCTTCGAGGTTGCGGGCGGCAAGGAGGGAGCCTTCGCGTTCCTCAACGCCCTGCGCGTGATCCTGATCTCCAACAATCTGGGGGATGCCCGCTCGCTTGCCACCCACCCGGCAACGACGACACACATGAAGATCGGTGCGGAAGAGCGCGCAAAACTCGGTATTTCCGATGGCGCCATCCGCCTGTCCGTGGGATTGGAAGACCCTGCGGACCTCATCGAGGATCTCGCCCGTGGTGTTGCGGCTCTGAAAGAGCGCGGCTTCACGGCCAACTGATAGCAGGAGCGACGACCCACCATGTCTCCAAGGCCGCCGATGCCGCCAAAGCTGTTCGAAGATCCGGAAGCGGCTCTGGATGAAGCGATTGCGTCCCTGCCGGCCTATGAGGAAACCACGGAGAACGTGCGGGTCGTCGTCCGCGCATTCTGGCTGGAAGACCAGTCACAGCCGGAAGATCATTCCTACTGCTGGGGTTACAGGATCAGCATCGAGAATCACGGCGACCACACGGTTCAGCTTCTCGAACGGTCGTGGGAGATCATCGACGCGAACGGTCACATCGACCGTGTTCGCGGCGATGGGGTCGTGGGCGAACAGCCCGTGCTCAAACCGGACGGTGGATTTCAGTATACGTCCGGCGCTTCCCTCGATACGCCCAGCGGCATTATGCGCGGCTTTTATCACATGATCAATGAGACGACCGGGCGGCATTTCGAGGTGCGTATCCCGGCGTTCAGTCTCGATAGTCCTTATCAGCCCGGCATCATCCACTAATACTCTCACTCCTCCTACCAGCATCCGAGACATGAACCATATGACCAAAACCGCCGCCCCGCTCCGCCCTTCCCGCGAGGAAGCCGAGGAGGCCATCAAGGTTCTGTTGCGCTGGGCTGGTGAAGACCCGAACCGCGAGGGACTGCTGGACACGCCTTCCCGTGTCGCGCGGTCCTATGAAGAGTTCTACGAAGGCTATGCGATCAATCCGGAAGAACTGCTGGAGCGGACGTTCTCTGAAGTCGATGACTACGACGAGATCGTTCTGCTGCGCGACATCCGGCTGGAGAGCCATTGCGAGCACCACATGGTGCCGATCATCGGACGGGCGCATGTGGCCTACCTGCCCCGCAAGCGCGTGGTCGGCATTTCCAAGCTGGCGCGCGTGGTGGACGCCTATGCGCGGCGCTTCCAGATTCAGGAACGGCTGACGGCGCAGATCGCCAACACCATCGACAAGGTGCTGGAACCGCATGGCGTGGCGGTCATCATTGAAGCCGGGCACCAGTGCATGACCACCCGCGGCGTCCACCGCCCCGGCGTTTCCATGGTGACCAGCCGGATGCTTGGCGTGTTCCGCGATAACTCCGATACCCGCCGTGAACTGATGTCCATGTTGAATCGTCCGAATATCGGCGAACTCTCGGCTTGATCACGTAACTTTTTCTTAAACCGACCGCGCGAACGTGAAGGCATGACATCCATGCCTTCCGCTCCCGAAAACACCGCTGACCATTCTCCTCACAGCGGAGAAGCCCTGCAACTCGCAGGCCGCTTTGCCGAAGCCGAAGCAGCCTACAAACAGCAACTGGCCAAAACGCCAGATGACGCGCGCACGCTCAGCAATTACGGCGGTCTTCTCTGTACACTCTGCGCTTTCGAGCCAGCATTGGAATTACTCAGTCGCGCCGTCCAGCTTGCCCCGGATCTGGCCGACGCATGGTCCAATCTTGGGAACGCATTTCAATCCCTTCAATGTTACGGCGAAGCGATTGGCGCTTATTCACAGTGTCTCCGGCTCAATCCGAACCAGAAGTTTGCTCTCAGCAATCTCGGTGTCGCGCTGGATTGCATCGGCCAGCATGCGCAAGCACAGAACTTCCATCGTACCGCAGTGAAACTCAATCCGGAAAACGCCGAGAGCCATACCAATTACGCGCTCTCCCTTCTGGCGCAGGGTAACTACCCCGATGGTTTCGCCGAATATGAATGGCGCTGGAAGACACGCACAACCGGAGCACATGGGTTTTCCGCCCCCTTGTGGAAGGGCGAGAAATTTCCCGGCAAAACCTTACTGGTGCATACGGAGGGGGGCTTCGGAGACATGCTTCAGTTCTCCCGGTTCCTCCCTGCCCTCACTCAGTTCGACGGCCATGTGATCGTGCGTGTGAGGCCAGAGCTTCTGACGCTGCTTTCCCACTCCTTTCCGCAGATTGCGTTCGTGTCAGAAAACGAACCAGCACCTCCGCATGATCTTCAGTGCCCGATTCTGAGCCTCCCTCTGGCGCTGGGATCTACGCTCGCCACTCTCCCTTCTCCCGAAGGTTTCCTGCATCCGGACCCGAATAAAGTGCGCCATTGGGCTGTGGCTCTGCGACAGGATGATCCGGACCACCACAATCCGTTACGGATCGGCCTTGTCTGGGCGGGAGCACCGCATAGCGAAATCCGAGAAGCGGAAATCGCGGACCGCCGCCGCTCCACTACGCTTGCCACACTTGCGCCTCTCGCCGCGGCAGCCCCGGATGCCGTGTTCTATAGTCTACAGGTCGGCGACCAGGCCTTTCAGGCCAAATCTCCTCCGGCAGGCATGCGACTGATCGATCACACAGACAGGTTGAAGAACTTTGAGGATACGGCTGCCCTGATCGCCAATCTTGATCTGGTGATCGCCGTCGACACATCGACAGCTCATGTCGCGGCCGGACTTGGAAAGCCTGTATGGCTGCTCTCACGCTTCGATCAGTGCTGGCGCTGGCTGTCAGGCAGAATGGATTCGCCGTGGTATGACAGCGTGCGCCTTTATCAGCAGGACAAACCTCTCGACTGGTCCGGACCGATCGCGCGGGTTTGCACCGATCTTCGGACGTTCGATGCACACCACCATGACAGAGCGGCCGCGCTGACCACGGCCTGACCCCTTCTCTCAGATATCGAGCATTTCCACGGACTGGGCATGTTCCTGAATGAACGCAAACCGCAATTCCGGTTTCCGGCCCATCAGGCTTTCCACCCGGTCCTTCGTTTCGATCCGGTCTTCCGGTAGCGTCACAACCCGCAGCAGCGTGCGCCGTGACGGGTCCATGGTCGTCTCTTTCAGATCTTTCGGCGGCATTTCGCCAAGACCTTTGAAGCGTGACACTTCCACTTTTGCGTTCGGCTTGAAGTCCTTCCGGATTTTCCGGTCCTTGTCCGCATCGTCCATCGCGTAGACCGTCTTCGCACCATGCGTCAGACGGTAAAGTGGCGGCTGGGCGAGATAGAGATGTCCGTTCCTGATAAGTTCAGGCAACTCACGATAGAAGAACGTCATCAGCAGCGATGCGATGTGCGCGCCATCTACGTCAGCGTCCGTCATGATGATGACGCGACCATAACGCAGTTTCGCAAGATCGAACCGATCCCCCACGCCACAGCCAAGTGCCTCAACCAGATCGCTCAGTTCCTGATTGCCTCTGAGCTTTTCCGTCGAGGCGCTCGCCACGTTGAGAATCTTGCCGCGCAATGGCAGCACAGCCTGCGTTTCGCGGTTACGCGCCTGTTTTGCTGACCCACCTGCGGAGTCACCTTCGACGAGGAAGATTTCCGTCTCTTCGGCCCGTTCGCGGGTGCAGTCTGTCAGTTTGCCGGGCAGACGAAGACGCCGCGTCGCGCTCTTGCGGGGCGTATCTTTCTGCTCCCGCCGACGCAGGCGGTCTTCCGCCCTCTCAACCACAAAAGCCAGCAGGGAATCAGCCTGCGCGGGATTACCAGACAGCCAGTGATCGAACCGGTCGCGCAAAGCTGTTTCAATAAGTTTTGAAGCCTCGCTGTTCGTAAGCTTCTCTTTCGTCTGCCCCTGAAATTGCGGATCACGAATAAATGCAGACAGCTGGCCCGCGACACAGCCAAGAATGTCCTCGGCCGTGACAATGCTCGCGCGTTTGTTGGAGCGCTGCTCACCCCACGCACGGAATCCCTTCACCAGCGCGGCGCGGCACCCGGCTTCATGAGTGCCGCCTTGCGGAGTCGGGATCGTATTGCAGAACGAAACAAAGCTGGCCGAACCGGATTCCAGAAAAGCGATCGCCCATTCGACCCGCCCATTGGCCACGCCGTCGGTTTCGGGAAGGTCCGCCTCTCCCGCCCAGATCGGGGCCAGCAATGGCGGATTTTTGCCGAGTTCGTCGGCCAGACTATCAGCCAGTCCACCGGGAAAGTGCAGAACGGCTTCGGTGGGTGTCTCGTCACCAGCTTTGATCAGTGTCGGGTCACAATTCCAGCGAATCGTCACTCCCCGGAACAGAAATGCCTTCGAGCGGCAGAGACGGTAAAGGCGCGCAGGCTGAAAGATATGTGTCCCGAAAATTTCCGGGTCAGGACGGAAGCGGATCTGGGTGCCACGGCGATTCGGCGCAGCTCCTACCTTCTCCAATGCGCTCTGCGGCAGGCCTCGGGCGTAAAGCTGCCGCCACAACGTCCTGTCGCGCGCGACCTCGACTTCCATTTCCGCAGCGAGCGCATTCACCACGGACGAGCCGACACCGTGCAGACCGCCGGAAGTGGCATAGGATTTCCCGGAGAATTTTCCACCCGCATGCAGCGTGGTGAGAATGACTTCGAGAGCTGATTTTTCAGGGAAACGCGGATGAGGATCAACCGGAATGCCGCGACCGTTATCCCGGACAGTCAGCCAGTTACTAGGTTCGAGCGAAACCTCGATGGTGGTGGCATGGCCCGCGACCGCCTCATCCATCGAGTTATCGAGAATTTCGGCTGCGAGATGATGCAGCGCCGCCTCGTCCGTGCCGCCGATATACATGCCGGGACGACGACGGACAGGCTCAAGGCCTTCGAGCACCTCAATGGAGCTCGCATCGTATTGCTGCTGCCCGGCAGGCGTCGGCGCTGCTTTAGCCTTGGCCGTGTCAGGCTTTTCAGGAGAAGAACCAGTGCTTGAGAAGAGATCGCTCATGCCCGGTGTCTGTCCCCTTCTCTGGCCGATTCGTCAAGAACGATGGTGAGTCGTTCTCAGGCCCGATGAGCCGCGCGCTTTGTGCTCCGACTCCGGCTGCGGGTCTGGGTGCTTTTCTCAACGCCGGGAGCCGCACAGGTTTCGAAGGTTGCAGGCTGGGTAATATCCTTGGCCTGAGCGTAGTTCGAAAGATCCTGCTCGTTGTCGAGGGCGGCGACTTCATCAAACATCGCCATCCGCTGATTGCAGAAGATGGTGCCGGACTGGAGCCCTTTTTCCGACTGCGCATTGGCGAGCTGGGTGATGTAATCATCATGCTCGACCTGCGCACGCCGTCCGTAGGTCGTCCGGAAATAGGTGTTCAGCCGCTCTTCTTCCCGCAGAAGCGCGCTGCGAAACTTGGCGACGAAGCCATTATACCGCTCCTGCGCCTTGCAGGAGAGCGCCGTGACCATCAGCTCGCTTTTGAGCCCCTGCACGTCGAACGCCTCGCGGGCTGACGAACCGCCGCAGCTGGCCGCTGAAGCAACAGATCCACATGATAGGCCGAGGAAAACCACACCAGCAATCGCAAGACGAAACGGACCAGACGACATGAAGGGTCTCTCCAGATGAAGGAATGCGCCGACAGACATATGCACCGCCGATGACGCTCTGGCGAGTGCTTTCTAAACCTTATTTCTGAAGGTTACGGTACAAGCTACCGTTTTAACGAGTATATGCTGATACGCTCCTTGCGTAACATATCTGCCATGAAGCTAATGGACAGCCCAAATGTGGCCTTTCGGCGGCAAGTGGAAACACCTTGCGCCAGTCATGTCAGAGCATGGCTTTCAACCGGAAGCCGGATGTTCTAGAGCGGGGAAGATTTTCCGCGGACGGCGGATTCGCCGCCAGCCCGCATCGTTCTTCACAGCTTCGCGGAGCCTTTACGTGCGAATAAAAGTCCTCGCCGTGCCTTTGCTGGCCACCAGCTTCCTGGCCGGATGCAATCATGGCCCGCTTACGAGCGGCCCCCTCGGCTCTCCCGATCCTTTCGGTTACATGAAAACGTCGGCTGTCTGTAAGACAACGACCCCGGTTGCCGGGGCCAATGGCAATCTCGTCAGCCAGATGACAGTGCGCAGCGATGATGGACGATGCGTTCTGTCCGTAAAACCACCTGAGGGTGGGTCCTACGCTTCGTTCGGCGTCTCTCCGGCTCCAGAGCACGGTAAAGCGTTTCTTTACACGCTAAACGGCTACACGCAGATCACCTATACGCCGACGATGGGCTATGCCGGTAACGATACGTTTACCGCCATTCTCGTTCGCAGCCCCGGCGCAAAGCGTGATCGCCTTACGGTGACTGCGACGGTAGATGCCACAGGCGTGCTCATCCCGCGTCCGGCCGTCACGGCTCCCAGCACGGAACGCAAAGAAGCTACGCGTACGACTTCAAAAGCACGTCGTACCACGACGACAGCCAAGAAACGTCGCTGACACGTAACCGGCGTCCCTATCAGGGGCGCCGGCAAAGTCAGTTCTTCAGATCGAAAAAGAAATCGGTTCTGAAAGAGGACGCCGCAGTCCAGCGTCTTCCGCGCGCCGCACCAGATCATCCAGTGTGACGGCTTTCAGCTTCTCACCAATCATCTGGTCTTCTTCCCGCCAGAACGGGTCGAGGACTTTCTGGAACAGTTCCCCGACCGGGCCATCGTCCAACGTCGGGTCCATGCTCACAACGGTCGAAACGATATCCGTAATGGAAATATCGCGACGTGGCCTCCCGAGACGATATCCCCCGCGCGGCCCGCGCACGCTTTCCAGCAGGGAAGAGCGCGAAAGAGTCTGCAACAAAGGCTCGATCCCGCGCCGCGCCAGCCCCGCACGCTGCGCAATATCAGCGGCATTCACAGTGCCTGTGCGACCTGCATAAAAAGCAACGTCAAGCATGATCATCACGCCGGTCATGGCCCTGTCCCGCCTCAGCAGCATGCTCTTGTCCCCGAAGATATTGACTTTCTGTCCAATTAAATACCTCACTCACATCGTCGTTGCGACATATCATGACGGGAAAAGTGGAAAAATCCAGACCACGCCCCTATTCACATTAACCTTTCGTGTTATTTTCACGAAACATTTCGGATAACAACCGGCAAGAGGTACGGTTCGCATGGGTTCCCGTAAACTTCCCGAGCATATCGATTTCAAATTTGCCCCACCGCGTGGGCGTGTTTTCGATTCCATCGTCGATGTCGTTGGGGGCACACCGCTCGTCGGACTGCCGCGCATGACGGAAGAAGACAATCTGAAAGCGCGTATTCTCCTGAAGCTGGAATTCTTTAACCCGCTCGGCTCCGTAAAGGATCGTATCGGCGCGGCGATGGTCATTGCTGCCGAGGAAGCGGGACTGATCACACCAGGCAAAAGCGTGCTCGTCGAGCCGACCTCCGGCAATACCGGCATCTCTCTTGCTTTTGTCGCGGCTTCACGTGGTTACCGGCTTATCGTGACCATGCCCGAAGGCGCATCCATCGAGCGTCGCAAAATGCTGCGCCTTATGGATGCACAGGTGGAGTTAACGCCTTCACGGCTAGGCATGGCCGGCGCCATCACGCGGGCGCAGGAAATTCTCAAGACGACGCCCAACGCATGGATGCCGGCCCAGTTTGAAAATCCGGCGAACCCGCTCGTCCATGAGCAGACAACTGCCGAAGAAATCTGGCATGACACGGCTGGCGAGGTGGATATCGTCGTCGCCGGGCTAGGCACGGGAGGCACCGCCTCCGGCATTGCCCATGCTCTGAAAAAGAAAAAGCCGAACATTGAAATCTACGGTGTGGAGCCGAGGGAAAGCGCCATTCTGAATGGTGATGAACCCGGACCGCACGGCATTCAGGGAATTGGCCCCGGCTTCTGCCCGCGTACGCTGGACACAAAAGCCCTCACGGAAGTGCTCCCCATCTCTGAACGCGAAGCCATTGCCGCTGCCCGCCGTTGTGCCCGCATGGATGGCGTTCCCATCGGCATATCTTCCGGTGCGGCGCTGCATGCTGCCGTAACGCTCGCGCTCCGCAACGAGAATCATGGCAAGACCATCGTGGCCATCGCACCGTCCTTTGCCGAGCGCTATCTCTCGACATCGCTTTTCAGCGGTCTCTGATTTTCTTCAAGATGCGCACAAAAAAGGGGGCTTTAAGCCCCCCTTTTTTCATAAACCCTGACGCGTGAATATCTTAGTGCAGAACGATTTCCACGCGCCGATTCTGTGCTTCCCGCACATTCGGCCCCGTCGGCACAAGTGGATTTTCCTGTCCGAAACCCTTCACGTCGATGATCGATCCAGCGACACCATCACGAATCAGTTCCGCCTTGATGGCGTCGGCCCGGCGAAGCGACAGTTCCATATTGTAATGCTCGCCACGCGCCCCCGGATGCGCTGCCGATGTATCCGTATAGCCTGAGACCTGAATGCGCGTGACTGCGGTGTGGCCAGAGGCCTGTGCCGCGACCGCCACGATAGACCGCGCACGATCGGTCAGAGACGCGACATCCCAGTCGAAAAACACGAGATATGTCCGGGCGGCAGCAGGCGCCGGAGCCAGCACGGGTGCGGCAGGTGGCGGTGGAGGCGGTGCTGGATTGAACTCGTAACGCAGCCCAAGCATCAGCGAGTGATTGAAGTCGGTTTTCGTATCGTGATTACCGCTCTCAACACCATAAGACTTGGGAAGGTTGTCCCCTCCACCAACAGTGCCTAGCGCCGTGGTGTAATGGGACTGCGGGCCAAGCATGGTCCAGAAACGATATTCCGCTATCGCTGACAGCCCGACCACCCAAGGCACCGGGAACGAAAGACCGAAGATACCCTGATAGGTGAACCCACCAAACGTACCGCGGATCTGCTGGTTCAGGGAGCGGTCCAGACCCGTGATGGAAGCGCGCGTGGAGGTCCAGCCGTAGCCAATTCCCGCACCGAAATAGGGAAAAAGCCAGCTTTTACCGATATCGAGATCGAACAGGGCATTCACCATGAGGCCGGAAGTCTGGCGGCGCCCGTCACCCTTCGTCGAGACCGTATTGGTCACCAGACGATTGTAATCCATGTTCCGGTAGTTGCCTTCGACCTCGACACGAAAGCCGTTGCCAAGACCATACCCGACCGAACCGATGCCGACAGCGCCGGTTTTCCAGCGATCGCGCCCACTGGGAAGGTTACGGCTCAGGCGGACCTGCTGATCCTGATTGAAGGTCGCTCCACCCAGTCCCTGAACATAAACTCCCTGCACAGGCTGGGCGAATGCGGCGGAGGGCACTGCGCTGAAGACGAGCGGCGCTGACAGGACTGATCCTGCAAGAAACCCAAAACGCAGCTTCATCCTATTCTCCTCATGCCCGCCCCGCCAAACCTGACAAATCCATCAGACATAGTGTCACAGCAATATCACACGGCCTTCTTTTGCCGAAACGCGGCCAACGTGCAACTCGCAACCTGACGTGGCACAGCAGATTGAAATCAAAAAACCAGACTATATCGGCGGCTGATCACGGTCATCTTCAGAAAACCCTTACCGTGACGGGAGTTCCTTTTCCTTCCGGGTTCCCTCGGTAGTGTGACCTTCCTGCAACGTTCTGTTAACCAATTACAAGCGCCTCAAATGGCGGTTCCAACGCATCCGTTTCGAATTCGAGCACCCAGAGATCCGGGTCCCGCCCAATCTGCCGGGAGACATACGCGTCCGCATCCGCTTCGGAAACAGGGTCGGCACCACTCCCTCTCATCCAGGCGCGAGCCCCTTCCGGAGTGCGGGTCTGGGTCAGCACAACCGCACGTCTGTCGCGGTTAGTGAGCACCACCAGTACGCCGCCCGCGTCTTCGTCCCCGCGATGACGGCGAAACGCCGGACAACCGGAATTATTGGCCTGTCTTAGTACAGCGGAAACCCAAAGCCCTGTTTTCAGCCGCGCCTCATCTCTCATTCCGGTCCCTCCGCCACCATTGTTCCCACATCATCCGGAATCATCGACAGAGCCGCCTTGTAGGCCTTGCTGTTCGTGATGAGATTGCTGGCCACTTCCAGATCCAGATCGCCACCAAGCGCCGCAGGACAGGTCTTGCGAATCTCCAGTATTCTCGACACGGGCACAGGCAGGCGCACCGAACGGGAGGCTTTCACAGCGCTACCGTCAGGCTCAAGCCCCGCACTCAGGGCATCGAACTGACGACGCGTGTCAGCCGCACCTTTGCTTGTGCAGATCTGCGGCATGACGCCCAGCCCCTGCAACGGCCAGCCAAGCGGAGCAATGACCCGGCTCCAGGTCACGAAAAGTTCACCACGATCTGGAAGCTGAGCAACCGTCTGCACCAGTCCCTTCCCCAGTGTCGCGCTCCCGATCACCACGGCCCGGCGATGATCGGCAAGAGCGGCAGCGAGAATCTCGGCCGCGCTGGCCGTCCGGCCATCCACCAGTATCACCACCGGCAAATGCTGCGCCATGTCGCCGCCCTGCACTGCCCAGACATGGTTGGCCTGAGAATCACGCCCTTTGGTGATGGCGGCGACACCATTATCGAGCAGAAGCGCCGCAGCCGTCACAGCCTGTTGCAGGACGCCGCCCCTGTTGCCGCGCACATCAATGATCAGACCACGCAACTGCCGGTCCTGCGTCGCCTGATCGAGATACTGGCTCATTTCCTCGGCGGTTTCCGAAGAGAAGGAGGTAATCCGGATAATGACCACGGGACCCGCGTTGAACGCGAAGACCGTCTCCGGCGGCACACTGGCCCGCCTCATGGAAATGACACGTGTGCGGCGCGTGGCAGGTGAATAGAATTTGATGAAGACTTCGCTCCCCGGCTCACCGGACAGCAGGGCATTCACCTGCGCTACGGACTTGTCGACCACACTCTGCCCATTGATCGAAACGATCCGTTCTCCAACATCCACCCCCGCCGGCCATGCGGGACCATTCGTGTTGACGGCGCTCACAACCAGATGCCGCCGCCCGGCGTTTTTGCGTCCTCGCCCCGCAGAGTCGGAAACTTCTTCTTCGATCGAAATACCGATCCCTGCGGCTCCCCCACTCCGGGCCGTGCGATCGGTGTCGGCAGGCTGAGGGCCGATATAACGGGAATAGGGATCGAGGTGATTGAAGAGTTCGTCGAAGAAGCTCTGCGTCACCCCTGCTTCACCCGCTGCTTTCAGCACTGACGAAACATTGGACGCCGCGTCGAGAAAATCGGTGGTGAGGTCAGCCCACTCCTTCACACTGCCTTCGGGCGGCGCCACTTTTTGCAGGACGATATCCTGTCCCTGCATGAGCCTAATGCCCTCGGGCACTTCCACGACCCGGAGCGCCGGATTGAGCGCGCTGATGCCCCCCAGTCCCCACAGACAGAACTGACGTGGCGTATGCGCCTGCAAAGTGCGCGGTTCCAGAAATTCGAGGGCTGTCTGGATGACGGAGCGCAGAAGAGAGACATTGAACACGCCGTGAGAATCGCCGGACTCACTAACTATGGCGCTCTCCTGTTCCACGGATGAGGAAGGCGTCGGAACGCGTGTGGGGGTATCCGTGCCGTTATCGACCGTAGCAGCGGCCTGTGCGCTCACAGTCGCAGCCAGCAACCACACGACAACAGCCGACAGGAGCGCAAACGCCCGCACACCGCTCATGTGCGAACGATATCGCATCGTCGGCAGAGAACAGCAGCGCGCGGTCAAGCGGGACCAGCGGCCAACCGAAAGAGGCACCCTGATCCGTCGGCCTGAAAACCGATAACCCGCACGTGCACGCGAGACCCTTTTCTGGGAAAGAAATCCGCCGGTATAGTCTCTGAGGACGCTTCTGCGCCTGAACACGCCTCATCCCCTCTGCTCGAATCCACGTGCGGTTTCCGCTCTGCGGGTTCCGTAAATGATAGCAGACCGGTTGTCCCGGTATCCGTCAATGTGACCTGCACGCCGAACCGGGTCACGGCTGCCACATGGCCTTCGAACACCTTCGTCCGGTGACTATTCAGCCACAGTAACAGCAGGCGCTCCCGTGCCGTCGCCGATATTTCGGTCGCCACAGCGTCCGTCACAGACAGATGGGAGGGAAGTTCCGCCAATGACAGGGAGGTTTCCGCCTTTTCTTCCAAAAGAGCGCGATGGCAGATCAGATCAGCATAGCGCCGGATCGGACTGGTGACATGGGCATAAACATCCAGCCCCAACCCCGCATGACGACCAGCCAACACGCTGTACACAGCAGGAACACGGAGCGTCGCGCTGCTGCCATCAACAGAATCGTGACGACGAAACAGAGCGCGAGCGCCCCGCTCCAGCAATGTCCGTGATGCGGCTTCTCCAGCCGCAATCATGAAGGATTCGATCAGTTTCTGGCTTTCATGAGGTCTCGCTTCGACGATCTGGACTGTTTTCGTGTCGGGATCACAGTGAATTTCCTGTGTCACCCCCTCTTCGCCAGCCGGTAGACAGCCCCGTCGCACGCGCTCAGCGGACAGAAGCCGATGGGCCGCATAAAGACCGTCCAGCCATTCTTCATCAAACCCAGCAGGGAGAACCCTCTCTCCATCCCGCATCGCCTGCACCTGCTCGTATGTCAGTCGGGCACGGCTTCTCATCAGGGCGCGACAAATGTTTGGTGAACCTGTCAGCTGCCCATGGTGGTTGATGCGCAGATCAAACAGAACGCAGTAACGGTCTGCATTGGGTTTGAGCGAACACAGCTCTTCCGACAGGAAGGGCGGCAGCATCGGGATGACGCGATCCGGCAGGTAAATCGAGTTTCCGCGCCGTCGCGCTTCGCGGTTCAGCGCCGAACCGGGGGGGACGTAGTGCGCCACATCCGCAATCGCCACAAGTAGACGGAAACCATCCCTCTCCGGTGCAGCCCAGATTGCATCATCGAAATCCCGCGCATTCGCACCGTCTATCGTGACGAATGGAATATCCCGCACATCCAGTCGCGTACCGTCATCGACGGGAGCAGAAAGACACGCAGCCTCCCGCATGACATCATCGGGAAAAGAGTCTGACAGGCCATAGCGTGCCAGCAACGCATCAATTACTGCGACCGGGTCATCCTGACAGGCCGAGTTCAGCACATCGGCTTCCGTGCTTTTTCGTTGAAGAATCCGTCCTTCATAACGATATCTGCCAACCGAGCGCAGGCGCGCCAGTACCGACTGACCAGCCAACTGCAAGGGTTCATGCGGCTGTTCTTTATGAAGGAAAACGATCGGCAAAGCGCCAGCTTCCGCTGCCCATAGCCCCAACGGCTCGCTGGGCGCTATCCGTCCCACCGGCGCACCGTGTATGTCTCGACCTGTCACGATGATATCAGCCAGCAACGGTAGATCAGGCTCGCCACGCAGCTTTCCCAGCAAGGCGGCATCGCGAAAAGCGCCCGATGCCGCCTGCTCATGCAAAAGTTTGCGCAGTCTGATCTTCAGATTCGGCGGCAGACCAAGACGCCGCAGCAACTGGCCGACCGTCAGCGGCTTGAGGCTCTCACGGAGCGCATCGAGAGCCACCTCCGGATCGGGCAGAGCCGCCAGACGACGCGCCCCGTCAGCCATCAGTCGGCAGAGGCGTCGTCCTTCGCCTTTGTCGTCTTTTTGGCGCGGGTTGCAGTTGTGGTCTTGGCTTTGGTCTTCGTCGCCTTCTTGGCGGGCTTTTTCTCCGCGTCGCCTTCGGCCTTCGCCTTGCTCTTTGTTGTCTTCGCGGCAGTTTTGGTCGTCTTCTTCGCCCCGGCCTTCCCTTTTGGCTTCAGCGGCTTGCCCTTTTCGGCAAGAAGCTCCAGCGCACCGTCCAGAGTGACATCGTCCATATTCTCGCCGCGCGGGAGATTGGCGACCACCTGCCCATGCTGGACATACGGCCCGAAACGGCCCTTGCGGACCATTACCGGCTCGCCATCCTTGGGATGCGGCCCCAGATTGCGGATCGACGCCATCTTCTTAGCCAGCGCATCAACCGCCCTGTTCAGCCCGACCGTAAGAACGTCATCGTCCTTGTCCAGCGAGCCGTATATGGCGCCCATTTTGACGTAGGGTCCGAAACGGCCGAGACCGGCCTCGATCGGTTCATTGAACTCGGGATGAATGCCGATAATACGCGGCAGACTAAGCAGACCGACAGCCTGCTCCAGTGTCAGATTTTCGGCCGTCAGACCGCGCGGCAACGATGCACGCTTCGGCTTGGCTTTTTTGTCTTCGGGGTTGGGCTCGCCCTGCTGGACATAAAGCCCCCACGGACCACGCTTGAGGGTGATATCCTCGCCCGTGACCGGATGCTGACCAAGAACCTTGACCCCGTCCTTCAGCCCGTCTTCGCCTTCACTCTCGCCACCATCGATCGCGAGTTTCCGGGTGTACTGACACTCAGGATAATTCGAACAGCCGATAAAGGCACCGAAACGACCAAGTTTCAGACCGAGACGCCCCGTGCCGCAGGCCGTGCAGTGACGTGGATCGGAACCATCCGCGTGCGGTGGAAAGAAGTGCGATCCCAGATCCTGATCGAGCGCGTCGATCACCTCGGTGATGGTGAGGTCTTTCGTCTGCGCCACGGCTGCGGAAAACGCCTGCCAGAAAGCGCTCATCACAGCACGCCAGTCGGCACGCCCACCGGAGATGTCGTCGAGCTGCTCTTCAAGCCCTGCCGTGAACTGCGTGTCCACGTAGCGTTCGAAGAAGGATACGAGGAAAGCCGTCACCAGACGACCGCGATCCTCCGGCACAAAACGGCGATTTTCCAGCCGCACATAATTGCGGTCCCGCAACACGGTGAGAATGGACGCATAGGTGGAAGGACGGCCGATGCCGATCTCTTCCATCTTCTTGACCAGAGACGCTTCCGAATAACGCGGCGGCGGCTGCGTGAAATGCTGCTCCGCTTCCACCTTTTCGCGTTTGACCGGATCACGCTCGCTCATGGGCGGCAACATGCGGCTCTCATCGTCCGCTGCCTTGTCCGTATCGTCCCGACCTTCCGAATACAGCTTCAGGAAGCCGTCAAAAGCGATGATCGAACCATTAGCACGCAGCACGGTTTTTCCGGGCTGGTCGGCGATATCAACCGCCACCTGATCAAGTTCCGCGGACTGCATCTGACTGGCGACGGCACGCTTCCAGACCAGCTCATAAAGACGCCGCTGATCTTCCGTCAGGTAACGCGCGACGGAGGCAGGGGTGCGGCTCACATCGGTCGGACGGACGGCTTCATGCGCTTCCTGCGCATTCTTGGCCTTTGTCGCATAGACGCGTGGCTGCGGCGGCACATAATTGGGACCGAAATCCTTGCCGATATGACGACGGATATCGGCAATCGCCTCACCCGCCATCGTCACGCCGTCGGTTCGCATATAGGTGATGAGACCGACCGTCTCACCGCCAAGATCAATACCTTCGTAAAGTTGCTGAGCCGTGCGCATGGTGTTCTGCGCCCCCATGCCCAGCTTGCGGGAGGCTTCCTGCTGCATGGTGGAGGTGGTGAACGGCGGCGGTGGATTCCGCTTGACCTTCTTGCGCTCAACCGAACCGACCGAGAACGTACCCGCCAGCACGGCGTCACGTGCGGCATGCGCCTGCTCTTCATTCCCCAGATCGAACTGATCGAGCTTCTTGCCGTTGAAATGCGTCAGACGCGCGGTGAAAGGCGCTCCGGCGGGCGTGAGGAATGTCGCGGTGACACTCCAGTATTCACGCGGCTTGAAGACCTCGATCTCGGCTTCGCGCTCACAGATCAGCCGGAGCGCCACCGACTGCACGCGCCCGGCGCTTTTCGAGCCGGGTAGCTTGCGCCACAGCACCGGAGAGAGCGTGAACCCCACGAGATAGTCCAGCGCACGGCGGGCAAGGTAAGCCTCGATCAGCGGCATATCGAGATCGCGCGGATGCGCCATCGCCTCGCGGATCGCGCCCTTGGTGATCTCGTTGAAGGTGACACGCCGGACCTCGACGCCCTTCAGCGCCTTCTTCTCTTCCAGCATGGCACGCACATGCCACGAGATCGCCTCGCCTTCGCGATCCGGGTCAGTGGCGAGATAAAGCGTGTGCGCGCCCTTCAGCGCCTTGACGATCGCCGCCACCTGTTTCTGTCCGCGCTCGTCGGACTGCCACTTCATGGCGAAATCTTCATCCGGCAGAACGGACCCGTCCTTGGGCGGCAGATCGCGCACATGCCCAAAAGAGGCGAGAACGGTGTAACCGTCACCAAGGTATTTGTTGATGGTCTTTGCCTTGGCAGGCGACTCAACCACGACAACGTCAGTCATGCTCTCTCCGTGCCAGTCCGGACCGGAGCGTATGATTCACCCGGTTCCGTCTGGCGCCAACTGGACAACGGCTCCACCGGGCAGCATCTCTGCCCGACCGGCAAGCTCAAGTTCGGTGAGCACCGCCAGAACCGCCGAGACCGAGAACTGACAGCGCCGCACCAGATCGTCAACCGGGACCGGTGTGAAGGAGAGAAGTGAACAAATCATTCTCCTCGCTTCCTCAAGGTCCTTTTCCTGCTTCAGGGGCGGAGCGCCCCAAGCATCCCGCGTTTCAGCGAGCCCGGCAAACAGAGTTCCGGCTGCCCGATCAGGATGGCGAAGATAAGGCAGTATATCCTTGATGGTTTCAACCAGATGATTGTGACGGCGCAAAAGGTCGTTACTGCCACGACAGCGCGGATCAAGCGGCGAGCCCGGAACGGCGAACACCGCGCGGCTGTAGCGATCCGCCAGTTGCGCGGTGATCAGACTGCCCGAGTGCATGGCCGCCTCCACCACGACGGTGCCAAGCGAAAGCCCAGCTATCAACCGGTTGCGACGGGGAAAATGACGGGCCTGAGGCTGCGTGCCAAGCGGCGCTTCCGTCACCACGGCCCCTTTTTCCGCAATCTGCGCCTGAAGCTGGGCGTTCTCGGCGGGATAGCTCACATCCAGCCCACCCGCTATGGCCGCGACCGTCCCGCCCCATTCGGGAAATACGCCATGCAGCGCGCCACGATGGGCCGCCGCGTCGATCCCCCGCGCCAGCCCCGAAACCACGGTAATCCCGGCATGAGAAAGCTCAGTCGCAAGGCTTTCCGCGACCCGCATTCCGGCTGCCGACGCGTTCCTTGCCCCAACGATTCCCACACTGCGCGGGGCATTGAGGCAGACCACATTGCCCAACACTGAGAGAATCGGCGGCGAGTCCGGCACTTCGGCCAGCAAGGGAGGATAATCAGGATCGAAGAGGGTGAGAATGCGACCACCCAAGGCCAGAACGCCTTCGATCTCGCGTTCCACCTCACCCATTTCCGGGATTTTCAGCGGACCTTTGCGGCCGCCTCGTCGCGCCTTTTCAGGCAGGGCATTCAACGCGTCCTCTGCGGACTGATGCTCGTTCATCAGCCTGCGCCATGTAATCGGTCCGACGTTTTCTGTCCGGGCCAGTCGCATCAGCGCCGGTAGTTCGGGATTGATTTCCCCCGTCACGCTCACTTCGAGGATTGGCCGATCTTTGGCTCGGTGCCCTGTATCAGCCGGGAGATATTGTCACGATGGCGCATGAAAATGATGAGCGCGACCATGACGCCTGCCAGTGGCTTTTCTGACTGCGTAAAGGAATGACCATTCAGGAAAAACAGGATGACCGGCATACAGGCAAAAGCGAGCAGCGCTCCTGCCGAGGAAATACGAGTCACCTTCGCGCCGATAAGCCAGATCAGGCAGCAGGCCAGTCCCGCCAGCGGCGACATGGCCAGCACCACGCCAAGCCCGGTCGCAACGCCTTTTCCGCCCTTGAACCCCAGCCACAGCGGGAAACAGTGGCCCAGCACGGCGAAAATGGCCGCCAGCGCCGCAGCACGATCCCCGAGTTCCGGCGGTGTCATCACCCACGCGATGAGAACGGCCAGCGCGCCTTTCAGCCCGTCGCAAAGGAGCGTGGCTGCGGCGATCTTCTTGTTGCCGGTGCGCAGAACGTTGGTCGCGCCGATATTGCCCGACCCGATCTTGCGAATATCGCCCTGCCCGGAGGCCGCCGTCAGCAGCAGCCCGAAAGGAATGCTTCCCAGCATGTAGGACAGCAGCATCACCCCGACGAGCAGCGTGACGGGAGACTCGAAAAAGTTCACGCCGCGCCTCCGAACACACGCCGACCGTTCTTCCACGTGGAAAGCACCCGACCTTCGAGCGCGCGCCCGTCAAACGGCGTGTTCTGTGCGTGTCCCGGCAGTTCTCCCGCCACCACACGCCAGGCCCGATCCGGGTCGAACAGGCATAGATCAGCAGGGACGCCCTTCCCCAATGTGCCGACAGGCCGCGCATGGTGACGTGCCGCTGGACCGGACACGCCCAGAAGAGCAGCTGGCTTGTTGGTCAGAAGCGACAGCGCATCCATGAGAGAGAGTGTGCCGTCATGATAACGGGTCAGTGTGACGCCCAGCAGCGTCGCGAGCCCCGTTCCCCCTGCTGAAGCCTGCGCGAACGGTAGCCGCTTGTCATCGGCATCCCGAGGCGCGTGATCGGAAGCGATGACGTCGATCGTGCCGTCCGCCAACGCGGCGCAGATGGCCAGACGATCCTCTTCACGACGCAATGGCGGTGAAAACTTCGCGTATGTCCGGAAGTCGCCGATAGCGTTCTCGTTCAGGTCGAAATACTGTGGCGCCGTATCGCAGGTGACACGGATACCGCGCGCCTTGGCCTGACGAATCAGTTCAACGCCTTCCCCCGTCGAGACATGCCCGAAATGCAGCCTACCTCCCGTCATTTCCACCAGACGGATATCGCGGGCGATCATGATCGCTTCTGCCGCCGTCGGAATTCCCGGCAGGCCGAGACGCAGGGCAAGCTCACCCTCCGTGGCGCAACCTGACCCGGCAAGCGTCGGCTCCTCGGGGTGCTGCACCACCAGCGCGTCGAATGCCTGCGCGTAGGTCAACGCCAGTTTCATCTGACGCGCTGAGGAAATGGCCCGACAGCCATCGGTGAACGCCACCGCACCAGCTTCTGAAAGCAGACCCATCTCGGCCAGTTCTTCACCACGGCAGCCTTTGGTCAGCGCACCGTATGGGAGGATGGACACATAGTCAGGCTCTTCCCCACGAAAACGGAGCATCCGCACCATCGCGGGATCGTCGATAGGAGGCGACCCCGTTGGCAGTACGGCGACGGTCGTCACACCACCGGCAAAGGCAGCACGTGAAGCGGATTTGACCGTCTCACGATATTCATGCCCCGGCTCGCCAATCTCGACACGCATGTCGACAAGACCGGGGCACAGAACAGCACCCTGCCCGTCCACAACCTCCGCGCCTTCCGGCTTGCCTTCTGCTCCCGGCAGGTCATGACCGACAATCACGCCATCCCGCACCAGCAGACGACCGGGCTGGTCCAGTCCCGCAGCCGGATCGATCAGACGGACATTCTCGAAAACGGTGCAGGTGCTCATGACCGACCTCCACGGGACAGACGATCAAGCACGGCCATGCGCACGGCGACTCCCATCTCCACCTGTTCACGAATCACGCTCTGATCGGAATCCGCAATCTGGCTGGCGATCTCCACGCCACGGTTCATCGGGCCGGGATGCATGACCAGCGCGCCGGGTTTCGCCAGATCGAGCCGCCGCTGATCCAAGCCGTAATAACGGAAATACTCACGGGCGCTGGGGATCAGACCGCCGGACATGCGCTCCTTCTGAAGACGCAGCATCATCACCACATCGGCGTCACGCAAACCGGTTTCCATGGAATGATGTACTTCAACACCAAGGCTCGCCATGGAACGCGGCACTAGCGTCGGAGGACCGACCAGACGGACCTTGTTGGCCATGGAGGTCAGCAAATGGATGTTGGACCGCGCCACACGGGAATGGGCGATGTCTCCACAAATGGCGACGGTCAGCCCTTCCAGACGCCCCAGATGGCGACGGATAGTCAGTGCATCCAGCAGCGCCTGCGTCGGGTGCTCATGCGTGCCATCGCCTGCATTGATGACGGCGGCATCAACCTTCTGCGCCAGCAACGCCGGTGCGCCGGACTGCGAATGACGCACCACCAGCAGATCGGTGCGCATGGCGTTCAGCGTCGCCGCCGTGTCCAGCAGGGTCTCGCCCTTGTTCACGGAAGACTGCGCGACCGACATGTTCACCACGTCAGCGCCAAGACGCTTGCCCGCCAACTCGAAGGACGTACGCGTGCGCGTGCTGTCCTCGAAGAACAGGTTGATGAGCGTGCGCCCACGCAGCAGATCGCGCGGTGTCTTACGGGAGCGACTCAGGAGCACATAGCTTTCGGCCAGATCGAGAATCGGTTCGATCTGGGACGGGTGCATCCCCTGAATCCCCAGCAGATGACGGCCCGAGGGACCGAAAAAACGGGAGCCCCCGGACGACGTCTCAGCCATTCTGAACGGCCCCTATCCTTGCAAGAACTTCATCACGCCCCAGCGCCGCCGCTGTGGCGTCGATGCCTGGCGAGACTGTCGTGCCACACAGAGCGGCACGCAACGGCTGGGCGACCTTGCCCAGTTTCAGTTCGTGCTTTTCAGCAAACAGCTTGAGCGCTTCATGCACCGGTTCCGCCGTGAAAGGCTCGACCACGGCCAGATCGCGGGCCAGTTCGCCAAGCATCTGACGGTTTTCCGGGGTCAACTGCTTCTCGGCCTTGGCGTCGAAGGACAGCGGCACCTGACGACCAAGGAACGCAGCGCTATCAGTCAGTTCGACCAGTGTGCGGGCGCGCTCCTTGAGGCCGGGCATCAGTTCCAGCACGCGCTTGCGCACTTCCGGTCCTGTTTCCACGCCCTCTCGGCCAGCCAGACGCTCCATGACGTCATTGGTCAGTCGCTCGTCATCGGCTTCACGCAGATAGACGGCGTTGACGTGCTCCAGCTTGGTGTAGTCCATCCGCGAGGCCGAACGGCCTACGCCGGACAGATCGAACAGACGGATCTGCTCGTCACGGGACAGGATTTCCGCATCACCGTGACCCCAGCCGAGGCGCAGCAGGTAGTTGCAGAGGGCTTCCGGCAGGTAGCCCATCTCGCGGAATTCGACGACCGACTGCGCGCCGTGACGCTTGGACAGCTTCGCACCATCGGGGCCGTGAATCAGCGGCAGATGCGCGAAACGCGGTGCTTCCCAGCCCATCGCGCGATAGATCATCAGCTGACGGAACGTGTTGGTCAGGTGGTCATCGCCACGGATGACATGGGTGATCTCCATGTCGTGGTCGTCCACCACCACGGCGTGCTGATAGGTTGGCGTGCCGTCGGAGCGAAGGATGATCATGTCGTCCAGCTCGGCATTGGCCACGCGGACCTCACCCTGCACGAGATCCTCGATCACGTTCTCGCCCTCACGCGGGGCCTTGATGCGGATGGCGTAAGGCGCACCGGCAGGCGCTTCGGACGGGTCGCGGTCGCGCCACATGCCGTTGTAGCGGGGCGGCTTGCCCTCGGCCACCGCGGTCTCGCGCATTTCCTTCAGCTCTTCCGGCGTGCAGAAGCACTTGTAGGCCTTGCCTTCCGCCAGAAGCTGGAGAGCGACCTCTTTGTGGCGCTCCTCCCGCGCGGACTGGAACACCGGTTCACCGTCCCATGTGAGGCCCATCCATTTCAGGCCATCGAAAATCACGTCCACGGCTTTTTGCGTGGAGCGTTCCTTGTCGGTGTCCTCAATGCGGAGCACGAACTGGCCACCGCAATGGCGGGCATAGAGGAAATTGAAGAGGGCGGCGCGGGCGTTGCCGATATGCAGCAACCCGGTCGGGGATGGGGCAAAGCGCGTACGAACGGTCATGATCGGGTGCATATCACGGAGCCGGAGGGACGGCTATGGAGATTTCGGAAATGCCTTACCGTGCGAAACGCATTTGCCGTGTCCCATTTTTGTGGACTGTTTACTGGATGGCGTTCCGCAGCCGCACCATTTCCAGAAGAGCGAAACGCAGGTCGGTCTGATCACCCGGCAGCCGGTCGATGAACCGCAACAGAACAGGCATTACGGCTGTCGCCCGTTCCCGATCCTCCCGCCACAGACGCAGAAAGACCTGCAATCGGCGCGAAAGCCACGGGGAACAGGATTTACTCTGAGCCACATCCCGCACTTCGATGACATACATGCCGACTGTCATGATCGCCATATGTTGTGAAAAACGGGCGAAAACCACGTCCTCCGGCACATTCCGGGCGGTTCGCACCGTGCGGACCATACTGTCCGCATTCACGATCAACCAGGCCCTTTCGGACATCCGGTTGGCAGGAGAAGTCAGATCAAGCAAACGCCGCTGCGCCCAAACAATAGTCCGACGCAGATGATCATCCGGGCGAAACGTCAGCACAAAGCGAAACATGACGGCGGAGAAAAACACCGCGCCGAGGAAGGCTAAAGTGCCGTTCAGGAACGAAATCTCGTCATAGCGTCCGGTGTTCGCAGGACCGATCAGAACCGGTAGAAACATGTTGAACGAAAAGGCATGATTGATCAGTCGTGGCGTTCGGGCAGCCAGACCACCCACCACCATTGGCACCATCAGCGCACCAGCCAGAAGTTCAGGAGCTGTCACGGCGGGGACCACCAGCACGACGAAAATGGCTGCCACAAACGCACACCACATCGCGCCCCGGACAAAACCACCGGTCGCCAGTGTCGGTGTTTCCCGCGTGGCCAGCAGCCCGTAGACGAGGGCGACATAGGAAACGAAGGTAATGCCTGCGGGCCACCCCGTGACTTCCCAGAGCAACCAGGCCCCCATGATCCCGGCGGCTGCGCGTCCCCCGTTGCGTAACCCTTCCACACCCTGCCGCACGGATCGGGAAGCAAAGCGGAACCGGTCACCCCGTTGCGGCTGGACGATCATCCCGACATGCTCATCGGCACTGGCAAGACTGCGCTGAATAGTGGGCCAGCCAGCATCCGCGCGCCGCCGCGCGAACGCCGCCAGCAAGGACGCCAGGGCGGCACGCGCGTGATCCGCCGCCCGCCCGGCTGCCGGTCCCATTTCCAGCACGTCGTATTCGATACGGCCCGCCGCCGCCATGATGTCTGCCAGCAACGCCTGCTGAACCGGGCGTGAGAAATCGTTTCCCTCAAGCACCCGACCGACATGATCCGCGACAGTCTTCAGACGCTTCACGAGATTCCGCCGCGCGTTTCCCTCCATGTCCGGCATGAACATCATCGTCGCCACGCCTTCGCAGACGATACCAAGAATGATGTAAGTGCCGCGCGCCATAGCCACGGAAAAGGCGGCGTCCGGATTGGAGATGGCGTCCACCGCGACAATGGCCGTCGTGAAACCGGCCACCAGAAAGCCGTAGCTTCTGAAACCATCGAAAAAAGTGGCGCAGCCGCAGCACAGGCCAATCCACACAGCGAGGCCAACAAAGAAAATGGCAGCCTGCTGGGGAAAGGAGGCGATCAGCGCGACGCCGACGGAACAACCTGTGACTGTTCCCACCAAGCGCCACCGAGCCTTGGAAATCGACTCACCGCGAGAAGCTGTGGCGACCACCCACACTGTCAGGGGCGCCCATTGCGGACTGCCCAGTTCCATCCACATGGCGATCAGCAATGAGAAAATCGCAGCACAGGACGTGCGCACAGCGAACCCAAGATTCGCAAGTGACGGCGCGAAAAGCCAACTCCAGTTCCGCTCTGCCGCCGCTGTCACGTCTGCCCTGTTCCCTACGCATTAGTAGCCCGTGGCGTTGCAAGCAGACGATAGCGCGGGGAAAGTCCAAGTCTTTCTTATGATAAAGTCATAAATGGCATTTATAATGCATTTTCAGAGCATGAGCGCACTTGTCATATCCAGCTTGGCGACCGTGCTCCATGCACATTGCATGAGCGCGCTCGTCAGCGGTCTCCGTATCCTGACAAGCCCCACCGGCAATTCCGGAGACGGCTGCATCTGGCGGATTTTCAGCCCAAGCCCGGCTGTGGCGGGTGGCAGTGCGGCAATCGGCAGAATGGACGCCAGCCGTCCTGCCTTGAGTTCGGCATGCAGCAGTTCGAGCGCATTGGTCTCAAACTGGACATCCGGCTTTACACCCGCGACCGCGAAAGACTCGTCCACGATCTGGCGGCTTTTCATCGACCGATCAAAAAGACAAAGCGGCAGTTCGGCAGCCTCGGACCAAGTGCAGCGCACACGTCCCGGCAGGGTCACGCCGGGGCCTGCCGCCAGAACATGCCGTTCCTTATAAAGCGTGTGTTCTTCCAGATTGGCCGCTGTCGTCTGCTGATCGAGATAAACGAGCCCCAGATTGAAACGCTCCTCAACCAGCCCCTGCATCACCTCGGCAGAGGAAACGACAGTCATATCCAGATGAAGGGCCGGAATCGCGGCGCGAAGGCTTTCCGCCAGCAAGGGCGCAATCTGAATGGCTGGCGGCATGATACCGATGGACAGCGAACCGCCTGCCACATCATGGGCGAAGCCCGCCTCCTGTTTCAGCCCCTCCAGCGCCGCCAGACTTTGCCGCGCCCACGCCACTACCCGCTCGCCTTCCGGCGTCAGGCCCAGAACGCGATGACGGCGGCGGACGATGGAAACGCCGAGCTCATGCTCAAGCTGCCGGATGGCTGTGGAAAGAGCGGGCTGGGACACGCCGCAATGGGCCGCGGCGCGGGAGAAATGCCGGAAGTGATCGAGCGCGACCAGATAACTCAACTGCCGGAGAAACATACGATTTTCCCTTCGCCTCGTCTGTTGCCGTCATTCCAGAATGGGGACGTCATAGACGAAAAACGTCCAGTCAAGAAAAGTCGGGCATTCTGACGGGGAACGGACAATCGGACCGGGTCTGACAGCACTCACCCGTTCCTGACCACATATTGGCTGGCAGGAGCCAACATTCATGCAGATCGGGGAGCAATCATGGGCTGTGGGCAAGAGGGGTCACTTTTCCAGACTACCCCGATATTACTCAGAGAATACTGACTTTCCGATAATTTCATTACGCTTTCTGCAAAAAACAAAAACAGAAGGATAATTTTTCACGGAACATATCAGCGAGCAGTCGCGTTTTCGACTCAGTGAAATACTGGGATTCGAAAAGGAAATACCATGACGACCGTATTGATAACGGGTGCCGGCACTGGTTTTGGCCATGAAGTGTCGCTGCGCATGGCGGAAAAAGGATTTGATGTCATCGCTGGCGTAGAAATTGCAGCACAGGTTTTCACGCTTTCTGAAGAAGCGAAAAAACGCGGCGTTTCCCTGCGCGTCGAGAAACTCGACGTGACCTGCGATGGAGACCGGCAGAAAGCGGCTGACTGGGACGTGGATATCCTGCTGAACAATGCCGGCATTTCCGAAGGCGGTTCCGTCGCCGACATCCCGGCGGACAATCTCCGCTGGCAGTATGAGGTCAATATCGTTGGGCCGATCGCACTGACTCAGATCGTGCTGCGGAACATGGTGAAGAAAAAGAAAGGGAAGATTGTCTTCATGTCGTCTGTGGCCGGTCTGACCACGGACCCGTTCGCCGGAGCCTATTCTTCCTCCAAACACGCTATCGAGGCGATTGCGTCGGCTCTCAGTCAGGAGGTCAAGGAATTCGGGATCGAAGTGGCGACGGTCAATCCCGGCCCGTTCCTGACCGGTTTCAATGACCGTATGTTCGAGACGTGGGAAAGTTGGGAAGATGACCCTTCAGAGCGTCTCTTCGACTACAGCAAGATCGCTTTCCCGCATGAGCAGTACGACCCGGAGCCGGTCTTTGAAACGACCGTTGGCGTTCTGAGCGGTGAAATCCAGACCTATCGCAATGTCGAACCCAAGGAGATCATCCCCGAACAACGCCAACAGCTCAATGCTGTCTGGACGCAGAAGGTTGCGGATGGGCTGGGCCAGCAGGCGCCTCTCGTAAAGAAGGCTTATGAAATCAAGCCCGGTACGCCGGTCGAGGAAGGCTGATCCACAAGTCTGGCGTTTCGATTTGGGATGAACGCATTAGAAGATCACCAAACAAAAAGCCTGCCTCCGCGAAAGCAGAGGCAGGCTTTTCACTATCTCTAAGCAGGCGACCGCACTTATTCAGCAGCCACCGCCACCCTTCGGTTCGGAACAATGACCGAGACCACACCAGCCACGATGATGTTGACCACCAGAGCGATCAGCCCCGTGGAAACCAGTTCGGACCAGCCACCAATGGCGAGCGTGTGAACCGGCTTCAGACCATCGGACCAGCAGATTCCCAGACCAACGACCGTGCCGACAACCCAGCCTGCCAGCATGCCGGTTGATGAAAACCGAAGCTTGGTCAGACCAAAGATCAGCGCGGGGAACGTCTGAAGAATGATCACGCCACCCAGCAGCTGAAGGTCGATGGCGAACTTTGCGTTCAGAAACAACACGCACACCAGAGCGCCGAGCTTCACGCCAAAGGCCGCGACACGCGATGTGGTCATCGTGTCGTACTGCTTGGGCAGGATGTTGTGCGTCAGCAGGTTCGCCGCACCGATGGCCATGACAGCGGCTGGCACAAGCGCGCCGACAGCGATGGCGGCGAACGCAAAGCCTGCGAACCAGTCCGGAAACAGTTTCAGGAACAGGTAAGGCACGACCATCGAACTGACCTTCGTGTCGATCCCCGCAACATGCGCCATCATGCCGAGCAGCGCGATAAGGCCGAGCACAATGGTGTAGATCGGCAGATAGACAGCGTTCTGCTTCACCGTATCAGCAGATTTTGCGGCAAGAATGCCGGTCAGCGTGTGCGGATAGAGGAACGCGGCAAGCGCGGAGGACAGCGCCAGCGTGGCGTATGGCATAAGTTGCGCGGACGACATCACATGCGTGCCGTCAGGCGGGGTCACAACCGTGTTCATTACGTCGAACATATGCCCATAGCCGCCAAGCTTGATCGGAATCAGCGTCACGGCCGCGATGACCGCGATGTAGATCATGATATCCTTGATGAAGGCCGTTAGCGCCGGGGCATGCAGCCCACCGAGCCACGTGTAAGCCGCAAGCGACACGAAAGCGACGATCAGCGGCAGTTCACCGGAGAACCCAAGCGCCTCCACAACCGTGCGGATGCCGATGAGCTGCAACGCGATGTAAGGCATCACCGCGATCAGGCCGGAGAAAGCCACGGCCAGTTCGAGCGCACGGCTATCAAAGCGCGCGCGGATGATGTCAGCCGCCGTTCCATGACCGCCATCATGGGCGATCTTCCACAGCTTGGGCATGACCACGAAAATGAACGGATAGACGATGATCGTGTAAGGCAACGCGAAGAAGCCGTAGGCTCCGACGGCGTAAACCAGCGCGGGAACAGCAATGACCGTGTAGGCAGTGTAGAAATCACCACCGACAAGGAACCATGTGACCCACGCGCCGAACTGACGGCCTCCCAGCCCCCAGTCTTCGGTGCCATGACCGCCATGCGCATCACCAGACGGAGCAGGCGGCGCTTTCTTGCCACCGGGCAGCCAGCCCTTCCAGTGGGAAACGGTACTGCCTGCCACGATGGTCATGGCGAAGAAGAAGATAAAGACACCAAGCGCGAGTGTATCTGCTGCAGGAACACCATTCATGACTGGGCTCCCTTCTTCCACGCAAGCCAGATAAGAACAGAGGTGACCGGCACCCAGGCGAACTGGTACCAGTAGAAGAACGGGAAGCCGAAGAGCGCCGGTCCCTGAAAGTTGTAGAACGGGACCCACAGGAGCCCTATGAAGGGCGCCAGCAGCAAGACATTGAAGATTTTCATTTAACGACCGCTTGTGTTTGATTTTTGGTTGCGGATTCGTTGACAGTGAAAAATGAACGTCGGGAAGTCAATGACTTTCCGTCTGGAAGCTTTGGAACATGCCCTTCTCACACGCTTTTCATCCAGCCACGGATCACACCCGCCTCGGGAAGCTGTTTTACGACGCCGTGGAACCCGCTTCTTTTCCGGCACATATCCTCCGTTACCGGAACAATCGGGCAGCCGCGACGGTTGGGATGGACACGCTGACCGACGAGGAGTGGATCGATCATTTCGGCCGTTTCACACCGCTCCCCGGCTCCCTGCCGCACCCTCTGGCGCTGCGATATCACGGGCATCAGTTCCGGCAGTACAATCCTGATCTCGGTGATGGGCGCGGCTTCTTGTTTGCACAGCTGCGGGACGACAAGGGACGCCTTCTCGATCTTGGCACCAAAGGGAGCGGTCGGACACCATGGTCCCGGGGCGGCGACGGGCGCCTCACCCTCAAGGGTGGTGTCCGGGAAATCCTCGCAGCCTCCATGCTGGAGGCTCTCGGTGTGGAAACTTCGCGAGCACTCAGCCTGATTGAAACGGGAGAGAATCTGGAGCGTCACGATGAACCTTCGCCAACGCGCTCCGCTGTTCTCGTCCGCCTCAGCCACTCCCACATTCGCATCGGCACCTTCCAGCGCCTCGCGGCCAATGCGGAAACAGACGCAATCGGCCAGCTCGTCGCCTATGTATTGGAAACATATTACCCCCAGCTTGGCGTTCCCGCCGAGGGTGAAGCTGCTCTCACCCTGTTCAAAGCCGTATGCCAAAACGTGGCGCGTGTGGGAGCACAATGGATGGCGGCCGGTTTCGTGCATGGCGTCCTGAACACGGACAACATCGCCATTACAGGCGAAAGCTTCGATTATGGTCCGTGGCGTTTCCTGCCGCGCTTTGATCAGAACTTCACCGCAGCCTATTTCGACCAGACCGGCCTTTATTCTTATGGCCGCCAGCCCGGTGCACTGCTCTGGAATCTCGCGCGCCTCGCGGAATGCCTGCTGGAATTCTGCTCCCATGAAGCGCTGACAGGTGCGTTATCCGATTTTCCAGAGCTTTATGAAACGGCGCTGGATGCGGCGTGGTGCCGCAGGCTGGGTGTAATGCAGGAAAATCCGGAAGCCGACCGTGCGTTCCGTCATGCCGTCACGCTGTTCATGGAAACGTCCGGCATTCCATTCCATTGCCTGCCTTTTGACTGGTATGGCGGCGGCATCAGCGCCCAACGCGCGTTGGCGAGCGACCGCGCGCATTTTTACAACGATCCGTCTTTCAGCGACGCTCGCAAGGCCCTCGAAGCACGGCGCCCTCTGCC
This sequence comes from Acetobacter sp., assembly GCF_047721705.1. Classification (GTDB taxonomy): domain Bacteria; phylum Pseudomonadota; class Alphaproteobacteria; order Acetobacterales; family Acetobacteraceae; genus Acetobacter. Next base: position 66,911 of record NZ_JBDNXK010000004.1, read on the forward strand.
GGGCCTCTCGCTCGATCATCCCTATTTCGCCGGAGGCGTTCCCTGCAACATGCTCATCACCACCGTTGAGGATCTCTGGACCTCTCTGAACGACAGGAACGACTGGCAGGCGCTTGACCGCAAACTGGCCGAAATCGATCTGATGGCGGACGCTCTCGGCACGCGGGAAAGTCTCTCAGACTGAAATCCGTCCATCATCCTGTCACGGACGTGCAAAAAATCTTCGCTTTTTGGACATATCCGGGCTTTAAGAGCGTTTCTTCATCTTCAGGATGCGCTTCGCTCACGGTATGCTGCGTGCCACGCGCGCATTGCCGCGCGAGGAGCATCCCTGCCCACGAACCCGCAACGTCAGGACCGGTGACTTGGCGCGTCTAAGCCGTTTTATCCCTTCAGGCCTTTCCTCTCCCTCGACGAAAACGTCGCTCAAACGGACAGGAGATCAGCTCGGCGGCATCGTGCTGTGGGTTCTTGCTGCCGTGCTTGCGGCCTGCTTCTGGAGTTACGATCCGCTCGATCCGTCACCGGACGTCTCGACCGACCGCGCCGCAACAAATCTGCTGGGTAAACCGGGCGCGTTCGTCGCCGATATCCTGATCCAGAGCGTGGGGCTTGGCACGTCTCTGCTGGTCTTCGCCCTCATTGCTTGGGGATGGCGTATTTTCCGCCACAGGGGACTGAGCGTCTTTGTGCTGCGCGCCATTGCGCTCATCTGTCTCATGCTGGTCTCTGCCTCCCTGTTTGCGGCGGTTCCTATTCTCATCACGGCATTGCACGCACCCGCATGGCCTTCGGATGCGGGAATCGGCGGTGGAATGGGCTTCAGCATCGCCAGCGCCTCCATCGCGGCTGGCATGGCGGCCATTGGCCCCGCAGGCGGCGTGATTCTCTGGGTGCTCGGTCTGATTCTGGCCGTTCTTCTCGGCGCACTGGCATTCGGGCTCGACCGGAACGAATGGAACGCCATCGCCCGTGTGACAGGCTCCTTTCTGGCGCTGGCAGCGCGTCAGCCGGGTCGCGCCGCACGGATGATCATTGCCCGCCAGCGTCGTGACACCTATGCGGATGAGCCAGTGTCCAGTGTGCCGGATGATGACGGCTATGCTGACCAGAACCCGGCCCGCAAACGGTCATGGATTCCCCGCCGCGCCGAGGCTTCCCGCGCATCGGCAGGAAAATATCTTGCAGCCACGGCGGCACGCGAAACCCGCTTCGCTCCCCCGCCGCCGCGAGAGGAAACAGCCCGCCAGCCTGCTCCAAGCCGCTATACGGGCGAGGAAGCTGGCAAGGATCTCGCGCTCTACGCCCCTTCTCCGGAATCACCTCCGGCCAATCGCCCAACGGGTCGTCGCCCCACCAACACGATCAACGAAGACGAACCCGTCTTTTCCCTGCCCGGCCCGTCGCAGGACCGTGCGCCGCGTGAAATGGCGGACACACAGCAGGCCGAAGACTCCGTGGCGCAGCCAACGGCCGCGTTGCCTGAGAGTTCCTACGCCCCTTCCGCGCAGGCCATTGAGCCGCGGCAGGATCCACCGGCTCCACGTCCGGCGGCCTCCGTACAGTCATCGGCGGGCACCACACCTCCAGCAGATGATGGCAAGAAATCCATCCTCTCCCGTCTCTTCGGCGGCCGTGCTGAAGGCGAGGATGCCGCCACACCGGGGAAAAACCGGAACACCCGTGACGCTACGAAAACTCAGGGCTGGACGCTTCCTCCCGTCTCGCTGCTGAAAGCTCCGCCCGCTTCCCGCGCCGCGATGGCGCCCACACGCGAAATGCTGGAAGGCAACGCGCGTCTGCTGGAAACCGTGCTCGCTGATTTCGGCGTGCAGGGACAGATCGTGGACCTGCATCCGGGTCCAGTGGTTACGCTGTATGAACTGGAGCCCGCACCGGGCATCCGTTCAGCGCGTGTGATCGGTCTGGCCGATGACATCGCGCGCTCGCTCTCCGTGCTGAGCGTCCGCATCGCCACCGTGCCGGGACGCAACGTGATCGGCATCGAAGTGCCTAACGCCGTGAAAGAGACGGTTTACCTCTCCGAACTGTTCACGTGTCCCGACTGGCAAAACAATTCCGGCAAGCTGGAACTGGCGCTCGGCAAGGATATCGCCGGTCTTCCCGTGTTCAGCGATCTGGCGAAAATGCCGCATCTTCTGGTCGCGGGCACCACCGGTTCCGGTAAATCGGTCGGCATTAACGCGATGATTCTGTCGCTGCTGTTCCGTCACTCGCCGGACGAATGCCGTCTCATCATGATCGATCCGAAAGTGCTGGAACTGTCGATTTATGATGGCATCCCGCATCTGCTGACCCCTGTCGTCACCGAGCCGAACAAGGCTGTCACTGCTCTCAAATGGGTGGTGCGCGAGATGGATCGTCGCTACCGGGCGATGGCGCACCTGCAGGTGCGTAACATCATCGGCTACAACGAGCGGGCCGCTCAGGTGCGCGAGCGCGGCGAGGAAGTGACGCGCCGGGTTCAGACCGGTTACGACCCCGAGACCGGCAATCCCACCTTCGAGGAACAGTCGCTCGCACTGGATTCCCTTCCCTATATCGTCGTGATCATTGACGAGATGGCCGACCTGATGATGATGGCGGGCAAGGAAATCGATGCCGCCGTGCAGCGTCTTGCCCAGAAGGCGCGTGCCGCTGGCATCCATGTGATCATGGCCACGCAGCGGCCTTCCGTGGATGTCATCACCGGCACCATCAAGGCGAACTTCCCGACCCGTATTTCCTTTCAGGTCATCAGTAAGTTCGACAGTCGCACCATCCTTGGCGAGCAGGGCGCGGAACAGCTGCTCGGTCAGGGCGACATGCTGTTCATGCAGGGCGGTGGCCGGATCACCCGCGTGCACGGCCCCTTCGTGGCGGACAGCGAAGTCGAAGCCGTCACCGAATTCCTGCGCGAACAGGGCGAACCGATTTACGACGAAGATGTCATCTCGGATCGGGAGGATGAAGCGCCGACGGCAGGTGCTTTCGACAGTGGCGGCGATGGTGGAGACAACAGTCTTTACGACAAGGCGGTTTCCATCGTGATCCGCGAAGGCAAAGCCTCCACATCCTTCGTGCAGCGTCATCTCTCGATTGGTTACAACCGCGCTGCGAAACTGATCGAGCAGATGGAAAAGAACGGCATTGTCACGGCTGCCGATCATGTCGGTCGCCGCAAGGTGCTGATCGGGCGTGGCGCCTCGGACGACTGAGGTGCCTCCCCTTCCCTTTGAGACGCTTTACGAAAGCAACCGGCTTCTTGTCATCAACAAGCCAGCAGGGTTGGCCGTGCATCCCGGCCCCCGCGGGGGCCCGAGCGTGGAAGACTGGTTCCCGCTCATGACACGCCGAAAAGATGGCCCGTGGCTGGCGCACCGGCTTGATGCGGATACGGCCGGATGTCTGGCCATTGCGCTCCGCAAACAGGCGCTTCTTGAAGCGCAGAACTGTTTCGCGGCAGGAAAAGCGACCAAGATTTACTGGGCCATCGTTCGGGGTGCCCCCCCTGACACGCTGGAAATCGACCAACCTTTGAAAAAGGTCAGCAGTGCCGCATCTGGCTGGCATATGCACGCCGCCGCTGACGGTTTGCCAGCCCGCACATCTTTACGGGTAATGGGATCGCACGGCGGTTTTGCGTGGGTTGAACTGACGCTGCACAGCGGACGCACCCATCAGGCGAGAGTGCATTGCGCCGAAGCGGGCTTCCCCATTCTTGGAGATCCGGTTTATGCGCCGCCCGGAGCAGATACATCCTTGCATCTGCTGAGTCGCAAGCTAGTTCTGCCGCTGCCCGAACAGACGGTTTCGGCTGTCGCACCGCCGCCGCCACACATGATGGCGGCACTCAGGGCCTGCGGCTACACGCCTTCCGCAGACCTCTGAACACGGGGTTCAGTTGCTGACCGCGTGCCAGGACTTGCCCTGAAACTTGTAGTCAACATGCAGTTCCTCAATCACATCGGCAAACACCGTGTGATCGTAGATCATCATGGAAGGAATGGGCCGCACACGCGTGAAATCAGCATGGAAAGTCCGGTTCAGCGCCCGCTCGAATACGCCCGGACCTGTCTTGTAAGGAATATAGAGACCTTCAAACAGATAGCAGTTGCGATAGAGCGACAGCAGCACGTCTTCCAGAATCGGACTGTTCGCTACGGATCCGAAGAAATCATTGTGAACCACGCTGTCATGCGTGAGCAGGAATACGTGGGAATGATGCTGTGACAGACGGTTGAAAAACACGTCTTCCGAGCGGATGCGGATATCCGCATCCAGCCACCAGCCGCCAAGCTTCTGAATCACATGCGCACGTAGGAAGTCCGCAGCCTCGGCGGGGTGGCGCATGGAAAGGAACAGATTTCTCGCTTCCACGCCGTAGACATCATACAGCCATTCGGCCGCTTCAGCCTGATTGAATGTCTTGACCTCGATGCCCGGCAGATTGCGGTGATACTCGAAGTTGCGCTCGACTTCGTCAGGGGTCTCTTTATCCCAGTACAGGTAGACCTTGCGTGGAATAAGAGCGTTTGGCAGCCGGGGATCGGCCACGCCATTGCTCATCTGCTCGCGATAGAGGCGGTTCATCACCTCCAGATACAGGCGATCGCACTCTTCCCCCGTGTGGAACTCGTCATAGCAGTTGCCCATGATTCGGGCTGCCTTGACCAGATCACCGGAGACCCATGCCGTCTGGATACCGAGGATGTAGTTATACAGCGGGAGCGACAGTTCCTTCAGCGCATCCATGTCTTCCTGACTTGGCTGCTGTCCGGCTTTCAGCTGGCACAGCAGACTGACATGCAGCAGGATATGTCGTCCGGGCTGCTGGTGCGGCGACTTCGAATGCAGCTCATACCCGATGTGATAGACGCGTGCCGCCTCGGCCACGCACCGGTCGGTATGCAGGATATTGGCAAGAACGAAGGCTTTGTCGACCGTGTCGCAGCCATGCTCGTTGTAATACGCAATGGCCCGCTCATTATTTGCCAGATCGGAGGGAGTCAGTTGCGGAGCCTGCGTTGCCGGTTCAGTCATTCATTCTCTCCGAGTGGCGATAGATCATTGCACTTCTTATCAAATCCTGTGTTCAACACAACTCGGTGACAACCTCATTCCCGGTATTTGCGCCAGAAAGACGCGATACTGACGTGCCCTTAACAAAAGAGCCTCGACGCGGCATCGTGCGGCTCGTTTTGTTCCATCCTGCCGGAGCGCCTCATGCCCGAAACCGTCAACAACACATCCGCTCCCAGCATTCTGGTCCGCGGAGCAGGCATCGCCGGGCTTGTGTCAGCCGTGATGCTGGCCAAACATGGCGCACGGGTCACTTTGGCCGAGGCTGGCCCGAAGGTGGGATCGGGCGCCTCATGGATGGCGGGAGGGATGCTCGCGCCTTGGTGCGAGGCCGAATCTGCGCCACCGGAAGTGACCGAACACTCGATTCATTCCCTCGACTGGTGGCGCGAAAATGTGCCGACCGTGCAGGCGAACGG
>NZ_JBDNXK010000005.1:0-64096 GCF_047721705.1 Acetobacter sp.
GATCAGAAGCCTGCTGATGCCGCCTCTCCGGGTGGGACGGACGATTCGGGAGCGAACGAAATCTATCGCCTTGAGGCGATCGGGCATGTTCACATCTTTACGCAGACCGATCAGGGCTGGGGTGACAAGGCCGTTTATGACATCGATCAGGCCACGCTGGTCATGACCGGCCACGCCATGAAACTGACCACGCCACAGGATGTCCTGACGTCCCGGGACACGATGGAATATTACTCGCAGCCGCGCATCTCCATCGGACGCGGCGACGCGACTGTCACCACGAACGAAGGCAAGCAGATCAAGGCCGATGTCCTCGTGGGCTATAGTGCGCCACCGGACAACAACGCTCCCCCCAATCAGGCTGCCGACGCCAAGAAGCAGGGCGGCGACCCCATTGCCAACGGTTCCGGAAAGCTGGAAAAAGTAAATGCTTTCGGGCATGTATGGGTGAGGACACAGACCGAGACCATTACCGGAGACCGCGGTGTTTACGTGCCTGACACGGGCATCGCCCGGATTGTCGGCAATGTTCACATCACGCGCGGGCAGAATCAGCTTCAGGGATCAGCGGCCATCATCAACATGCATACCGGCGTGGCGACAATGACAGAGCGGCCCGGCGAACGGGTCAGTGGGCTGGTCGTGCCCAACAGTGACGGCAACAGCAATGGTGGCCACTGACATGGAGACAGAAGATTTTGCCGTGGAGTTCGTCGCCACGCAGCCGGGCATGGGACCGAACGGCACGGTGCTGCGGGACAGGCAGCACGGGCTTTTCGCGGATGGAATCGGCAAATCCTACAAAAAGCGCGAAGTCGTCCGGGATGTCTCCATCGAAGTCCATCGTGGCGAAGCCGTAGGACTGCTCGGGCCCAATGGCGCGGGCAAGACCACCAGCTTTTACATGATTGTCGGGTTGGTCCAGCCGGATACAGGCAACATCACCCTTGATGGCGCGGATATCACGCGGCTGCCGATGTATCGTCGCGCCCGCCTCGGCATTGGTTACCTTCCGCAGGAAGCCAGTATTTTTCGCGGCCTGAATGTCGAACAGAACATCATGGCGGCGCTGGAAGTGGTTGAACCCGACCCCGACAAGCGCGACGCCATGCTGGACGGTCTGCTGGGCGAATTCGGCATCTCACATCTGCGACGCTCCCCTTCGCTGGCCCTTTCGGGTGGTGAGCGGCGGCGTCTGGAGATTGCCCGCGCCCTTGCCAGCCAGCCGCATTACATTCTGCTGGACGAACCGCTGGCGGGCATCGACCCGATCGCGGTCGGTGAAATCCGTGATCTGGTTTCACATCTGAAGGATCGTGGAATCGGGGTTCTCATCACCGATCACAACGTGCGTGAAACACTGGAAGTCATTGACCGGGCTTACATCATGCACAGCGGTCAGGTGCTCATGCAGGGCATTCCGGAAGAAATCGTCGCCAACGAAGATGTACGCCGCGTGTACCTTGGAGAAAGTTTCTCCCTCTAAACTCGCCGTATGGCCACAGCACCGGGACTCCACCTTCGACAGACCCAGAACCTTCTCGTAACGCCGCAGCTGCAACTGGCGATCCGCCTTCTGCAGATGACGGCGAACGAGCTGGGCGTCATGGTCGAGGAGGAACTGCAGAGCAATCCGTATCTCACGCGCGTGGAAGACACCTCTTTTCCGGTTATCGGCGAAGAGAACACGCCGCACGAGCCTGAAAAAGCTTTCTCGTCGTCAACCGAGTCCCGGCTGGATATCCAGCCTCTAGAGGAAGCTTCCGGCGCAGGTTTCGATGATACCTATACGGAAGAAGGCTCCCCTCAGGACTGGCGCACGCACCGCCATGCAAGAATGGCCTCTGCGGAAGAGATGACGCCGTCAGCCGAGCCTTCCTTGTATGAACGGCTGGAGGAGCAGCTTCGCCTGACAAGGCAGTTCACCCCCACACAACGGCTTATCGGCCATACATTGATCGAAAATCTAGATCTCACCGGCTGGCTGGGTTGCGCACCTGCTGATGTTTCCCGGCAGATTGGCCTCTCCATCGAAGAAGTGGAAACCGTTCGCCACGTAATGATGACATTTGAGCCAACCGGGCTGTTTGCATGCTCTTTGCGCGAGTGCCTCTCTGCCCAACTCTCGGCCCAAGGTCGCCTGACCCGGGAAATGGGCATTGTGCTCGATAATCTCGATATGGTGGGTCGACGAAACCATGCCGCGCTTCGCAGCCTGTGCGGCGTCGATGAAATGACTTTTGCGACACTGTTGGCTGAACTGCGGCGGCTCGATCCGAAACCCGGTTTCGATGACACCGCCCTCGCCGCCATAACCCGTGTGCCTGACGTGAGCGTGCAACGCGCACCTGACGGAGAATGGGTGGTGCGACTGAATGAAGAAACGCTCCCTCGCCTGCAGATTGATCAGGGACTGCGCCAGAAAACCAGACGACTGAGCGATTCAGATGACCGGGTCTTTATCAGAAACCAGATATCGCATGCGTCATGGCTGATTCGTGCGATGGAACAGCGCAGTCAGACGCTTCTCCGCGTCACATCGGAAATAATGAAACAGCAGAAAGGTTTTCTGGATTCCGGTGCAGCAATGCTGAAACCTCTCACGATGCGCATCATCGCAGATGCCACCGGCATGCACGAAAGTACCATCAGCCGAATCACATCAGGCAAATATGTGATGACGCCATGGGGTCTTCATGAATTGAAATATTTTTTTACCGCCAGCATCAACTCTACATACGGACGAGAAAACACGAGTTCAGAGGCCGTACGATACAAAATACGAAAACTCATCACCTCTGAACGACCGGACGCCGTTCTGTCGGATGACGATATCGTGCAAACTCTTCGCAAAGAAGGAATAGACATCGCCCGCAGAACCGTGGCCAAATATCGTGATGCTCTGCACATCGCAAATTCGATGCAGAGGAAACGAGAGAAAGCCGCCTCCTTCTGATGGTGCGTGGCACTGTCAGATAAGCTGGCGACCGGTGTCCTCAAATAAAAGGAACCTGTCAAAGATGGATATTCACGTTTCCGGTAAACAGATTGACCTGTCTGACGCACTGAAAGCACGCGTTACTTCCCATCTCGGCACGATTGCCGATCGATATTTTGAAACGGCCATGGAAGCCAATGTGACTTTCAGCAAGGCGCGATCATTTTTCACATGTGATATCAATGTGCATGCAGGGCGCGGCTTGACGCTGCGCGGAGAAGGCGAAGCGGGCGACGCGCACGCCGCCTTCGATGATGCCGCCGAGCATATTGCCCGCCGCCTGCGCCGTTATCGCCGCCGCATGCAGACCCATTCCCGTCAGACCGCCCGCGCGCCTGTTCCTGAAATCGGTCGCAGCTATATTCTCCAGCCCACCGACATGCATGAAACGCATAATGGCAGAGAAATACAGACGGCTGACAATGAGACCTTCGCCACGATCATCGCGGAACAGCCTACCGAAATCGCTTTCCTGAGCGTGAGCGAGGCTGTGATGCGACTGGATCTTGCGGACAGAAACCTCCTTGTCTTCCGCAATAGCGTTACGCGGGAGATCAACATCATCTATCGCCGCGACGATGGGAATATCGGCTGGGTCGAACCCAACGGCATGATGAACTGACGCCAGCAGACTTTCAGAAGCAAACACTGAAAGACGCGGACAGTCTTTTCTTCATCTCAAAGACTATTCGCGTCTGTGATGGCGTTACGCTTGGCGTAAATTGCCGTGGGCGACACATATTTCGTTTCGAGCGACATGATATTTCTTTTTTGTAATAACATGATAAAGGAACCCTGAAGCGAAACTGAGACGGAGCCATACGTGCTCGCTGGATTACCATCATGACGCCAGAAAACACCCCCGAACTCACGGGAGTTGCAGGATGGCTCAATCGTCGGCTGCCTGTTGTCTCAGCCTTTCGTGCCGAATATGTGGATTTTCGTCTTCCTCGAAATCTGAACTGGTTGTGGAACTTCGGCGCGATCCTGACTGTCGTGCTGTTGCTGATGCTTGCGTCCGGCACGTTCCTCGCCCTGAACTATACACCCACCAGCGCGGGGGCGTTCCTGTCCGTCGAAGCGATCGACCGGCAGTTGTCGGGTGGGTGGCTGCTCCGGGCCATGCACATGACCGGGGCCAACCTGTTCCTCGCCGCGCTCTATATCCATCTTTTTCGTGGTCTTTATTACGGCTCTTACAAGGCGCCCCGCGAAATCCTGTGGCTGACGGGCCTCGTGCTCCTTGTCATGGTGATGGGCACGGCCTTTGCCGGCTACATGCTGCCATGGGGACAGATGTCCTACTGGGGCGCAGACGTCATCACCAAGGCGGTCGGCGCTGTCCCTCTTATCGGCGGGACGCTGGAGCATGTCATGACAGGCAGCGACCATCTGGGCGATGTGTTTCTGCACCGTTTCTTCGTGCTGCATTTTCTGATGGCGTTTCTGGTGCTGGCCGTTGTGGGGCTGCATGTGGCAGCGCTGCACATCACGGGATCGAACAATCCGGTTGGTGTCGAGCCAAAGACGAAGAAAGACACGGTTACGTTCCATCCTTACTACACAAGCAAGGATCTCGTCGGGCTGATCGTGTTTGCACTGATTTTCACGGCGCTGATGTTCTTCTGGCCCGGACTGTTGGCCGAACCCGCCAATTATGCGCCAGCCGATCCGATGCACACACCGGCGGACATCGAGCCTGAATGGTATTTCCTTCCGTTCTACGGCCTGCTCCAGTCCGTGCCTTCCAAGTTTGGTGGACTGGTCGCGTCAGCCGGGTCCATTGCCGTGCTGTTCTTCCTACCGTGGCTGGATCGCTCACCGATCCGCTCGGCCCGCTTCCGACCGATGTGCCGCGCAGGCCTGTTCGGGCTGGTCATTGCATTCGTATTGCTGGCCATCGCGGGTAAGCATCACGCGGAAGGCGTGTGGATGCTGATCGCACGGCTCGCCGGGCTTTATTATTTCGCCTATTTCCTTGTGCTTCTGCCTCTGGCATCGCGCATTGAAAAGACACGGCCGTTGCCTGCCTCCATTTCAGCGGCACAGGGAGACGCCTGATGAAATGGCATCATCGTTTCCCGGCGCTTGCGCTGATCGTCGGCGTGGCCGCTTTCCCATACGTGGCGTCTGCAGGCATCCCGGAACCCGTGGTCCCACCGCATCAGACATGGGCGTTTGAAGGGCCCTTCGGTCAATTCGACCAGAAAAGCCTCCAGCGCGGCTTTATCGTTTACGACCGCGTCTGCTCCACCTGTCATGGCATGAAAAGCCTGACCTACAACGATCTGAGCGGCATAGGTCTGAGCGAGCAGGCCATTATCGATCTGGCTCATGGCAAGATGATTGCCGGGCCGCCGGACGCCTCCGGCCAACCGACGATGCGCCCAGGCCTGCCGGACGACCACTTCCGCTCGCCCTTCCCCAGTGACGAAGCCGCAGCCGCGATGATGGGCGGCGTTGCGCCACCAGATCAGTCGAGGCTGGCAGTCATTCAGCCGCATGGTGCAGACTGGCTTTACGCCTTTCTCACAGGCTACAGGATGCCGCCTCCTCCCGACGCCCCCGTGGTGCCGGGAAAATTCTATAATGACTGGGTAAGTGGCCACCTGATCGGCATGCCACCACCACTGATGAATGGTGTCATCCAGTATCCGGACGGCACCCCGGCGACAGTTGAGCAGCAGGCCCGCGACGTTACGACCTTTCTGGTCTGGGCCTCCGATCCGCATCGGAACTCTCGCCATTCGATCGGCATATGGACGGCGCTCTATCTTGTGGGGCTTCTGTTATTGGCCGTTGCGTGGAAAACAAAGATCTGGAAGCGCGTGAAAACGCAATAAGGGTGTGCTGAACAATGACCGAACCATCTGACATGAGTGAAAGCACAGAACCTGGACGCCGCGACTTTCTTGGCATGGTCACGACGGCTGGCGTCGCGGCGGGCGCCTGTGCCTGTGCCGTGCCTTTCGTGCAGAGTCTTGCGCCACAGGACAGCGCCTCCGCGCATCTGCCTGTCGATGTTGACATTTCCAAGCTCGCACCCGGCCAGCAGATGACGGCAGTGTGGCAGGGAAAGCCGGTTTTCATCCTTCGCCGCACCCCGGAAGACCTGAAACAGCTTCAGGAAGCGGCCCTGATCGCCGATCTGCGCGACCCTGAATCCGCCGTGCTTCAGCAGCCGTCTTACGCAAAGAACTGGCACCGCTCACTGGTGCCGGAATATGGCGTGTATGTCGGCGTGTGCACCCATCTTGGCTGCGTTCCCGTCTATGAAAGTGCGACTGGTGGAGCAAAGAACGGTCGTTACAACTGCCCGTGCCATGGCTCGAAATTCGATCTCGCGGGACGTGTGCGAAAGAGTGTTCCAGCTCCCTATAATCTGCCGGTTCCGCCGCATGTCTTGGTGAACGCCACAACCTTGCGTCTGGGGGAAAGCCCCAAAGGCGAGAGTTTTGATTTTTCCAGTATTGTGCAGATCTGAAACGAAATCAGGGTGAGGTATAACGTCGCCCTTTGACGTGTCACCAACCTCACTCCTTTAGTCGTGATGCGAGATCGTGCGTCACAGAGGGATAGGTCTTTGAGCCGTCTTTCTGACTGAAGTGCCTTTCCTGTCTGGAACGCCTCCATCTTTCTTCCCGGACTGCATCCTGACAAGAATTTCCATATAAAACACCAGCCATTTCATCTTTAGGCCACATCTATATTTCAACAAATATAGATAAATAAATGCAATTTCTCTTCATTTATTGCATCCAACTCCCTACCCAGCCGTTTTCCTCGTGTTATGACTTTCTGGAAAGCAACAAGAATACTGGGGAACCCCCATGCAGACGTTACGCGTGAATGGGCAGACATATCCGGTGGATGTAGATCCGGACACGCCTTTGCTGTGGGTGCTGCGTGATATCATCGGGCTGAACGGCACAAAGTTCGGCTGCGGCATGGCGCAGTGTGGCGTCTGCACCGTCCATCTCGACGGCACGCCGGTTCGTTCATGCGTTCTGCAGATCGGACAGATCAAACAGAACGCCGTCATCACCACGATCGAAGGTGTCGATGAGATAGACCCCGTTGTTCGCGCAGTGCAAAAAGCATGGATCGATCTGGATGTCGTGCAGTGCGGTTACTGCCAGCCAGGACAGATCATGGCTGCGGTTGGACTTCTGAAAACAGTGCCGAACCCGACAGACGAGCAGATCGACAGCGCCATGTCCGGCAATATGTGCCGCTGCGGCACCTATATGCGCATCCGCAAGGCCATTCATCAGGCCGCCGGAGAAGCAGCATGAGCGCGACAAAAAGCGGCTTCCGCACGGGACGGCGCAATGTGCTTCTCGGGGGTGGTGGACTGCTGCTCGCCACGCTCTGGCCGTCCGCATCACCACGTGCGGATGAAGGCATGTTGGTCGAGGATGCAACGGCCCCGTTCGCGCCAAACGCCTTCATTCGTATCACGCCTGACAACCGCATTACGCTGATCCTCCCCAATATCGAAATGGGTCAGGGCATTTACACATCCTCGGTCATGCTCATTGCCGAAGAACTGGGCGTCGATCTCGCTCAGGTAGAAATGGAAGCAGCCCCACCCGGCACGGCCCAGATTACCGGTGGCTCCACCTCCATCATGACAGAATGGATGCCGCTTCGTCAGGCAGGCGCGGCGGCCCGAACCGTGCTGGTGCAGGCTGCTGCACAGCGCTGGGGGGTGAAGCCGGAAGACTGTGCCGTCGGATCAGCCATCATCACGCACGGACCATCCGGACGCACCCTGACATTTGGCGATGTTGCTGCAGCGGCGGCCAAACTTCCGATCCCCAAGGAACCACCCCTCAAATCCGCTGCGGATTACCGCCTTATCGGCAAGGCGCAGCACAGGCTCGACAGCCAGATCAAGGTGACGGGCAAAGCCGTGTTCGGCATCGACGTGCATGTGCCGGGACAGAAGATCGGCACGGTCGCCGCCTGTCCGGTTGTAGGTGGAACCCTCCGCGCTTTTGACCACGATGCCGCCATGGCGGTGCGTGGTGTGCTGGCCGTTCTGGTGACGGATACGAAAGATGCCGTGTGTGTTGTAGGCGAGCATTACTGGGCAGCCCACAAGGGGCTTCAGGCGCTCCGTCCTGTCTGGACGACGGGTGCAAATGCGGACGTCAGTACCCAGACCATCTACGATCAATTGCATGAAGGGCTGAAAGGTCCGGCGATCGTGCCGAGCCCAAAGGGCGATGCGGAAGCCGTGATCGCGAAATCCCATTCCCATTACAGCGCCGTTTATCAGCAGCCTCTTCTGGCGCATGCGACAATGGAACCGATCAACTGCACCGTGCATGTACGTCCCGATGGGTGCGACGTCTGGACGGGAACGCAGGTTGCCGATCGCGCGCAGGAAACCGCCGCCGACATTACCGGCCTGCCGAAAGAAAAGATCACGATACACAGCCAGTATATCGGCGGTGGTTTCGGTCGTCGGCTTGAGCATGAATATGTGACGCAGAGCGTGCAGTTCGCCAAACAGGTGCGTTATCCGCTGAAAATCGTCTGGAGCCGCGAAGAAGACATCACGAAGGACCGATATCGCCCTGCCTATGTCGATGAGGTGACGGCTGGCCTCGACGAGAAAGGTCGTGTCACCGCCATGAAGCATCGCATCGTCGGTCCCGCCGTCGTGGCGCGGTGGGACCCGCCGGAACTGACAAAGGAAGGCTACGATGAGGATCTGTCTGTCGCCACGCTGATCACGCCTTACAGTTATGATGCCTATCGTCTGGAATTCGCGCGCCGGGAAGCGCCGGGCGTGGTGACGGCATGGTGGCGTGGCGTCGGTGGCACACGCGGTCTGTTCGTGGTGGAAGGCTTTATCGACGAACTCGCTGAGCGCGCAGGCACGGACAAGGTGGCCTACCGACGCGAACTGGCGGCAGGGAACACCCGCGCAGTGGTTGTTCTGGATCGTGTCGCGAAAGAAGCAGGCTGGGACACACCTGTTCCACAAGGGCGCGCACGTGGGGTCGCACTCCAGTTCGCTTTCGGTTCCTTCATGGCGACCGTAGCGGAAATCGAGATGCCCTCACCGGACACGGTCATCATTCATCGTGTGACGGCGGTCGTGGATTGTGGACAGGTGATCAACCCGGATCAGGTCATATCGCAGATTGAAGGCGGCCTGATCTTCGGTTTCAGCGCCGCGCTTTATAACGAGATCACGTTGGAAAACGGTCGCGTGCAGGAAAGCAATTTCAACACATGGCGCGTCATGCGCATGAACGAGGCGCCACGCCGGATCGACGTGCATCTGATGGACAGCAAGAAAGAGCCGGGCGGCATTGGCGAGGTGGGCACGGCGGCTGCGGCCCCCGCTCTTGCCAACGCCATGGCGGCAGCACAGGGGCACCGTTACCGCACGCTTCCCCTGCTCTCTCCCCGCAATCTGGAGAAGGAGGCCGCACGATGACACGTTGCATTGCCCCCCGCGCTTCTTTTGTCGTAGCTCTTCTCGCAACCGTTTGCGCCCTACCCGCCTCCGCAGCCTCTCCGGTTGAAAAAGGCGAATATCTCGCCCGGGCCGCTGACTGCGAAGCCTGCCATACGGCACCGGGCGGCACACCTTTCGCGGGTGGCCGCGCCTTCAAGATGCCGGGCATTGGCGTGGTCTATTCCACCAACATCACACCCGATCCGGAGCACGGCATCGGCAGATGGAGCGACGAAGACTTCGTTCGCGCCGTTCGGGAAGGTGTTTCTCCGGGCTGGAAACATCTCTATCCCGCCATGCCCTATCCGGCTTACTCCCGCATGAGTTCTGATGAGGTGAAAGACCTCCGCGCCTGGCTGGCCAAGGTGCCTGCTTCACAGAACACACCACCTGCCAACGAACTGAAATTCCCCTTCTCCGTTCGCGCCCTGATGATCGGATGGAACCTGCTGAACGGCCCTTCATCGTCCTACCCTGATGATCCAAACAAATCGGCCGAGTGGAACCGGGGACGCTATCTGGTCGAGGGGCCGGGCCACTGTGCTGACTGTCACTCTCCCCGCACCATGACATTCGGCCTGTCCAAGGACCGTGCTTTCGCGGGCGAACTGATCAATGGTCTGCGGGCCTACAACATCTCTCCTGATCCAAAAGACGGCATCGGCAGCTGGACGGATGAGGCGCTGGCTCAATATCTCTCCACTGGCCACGCAGATGGCCACGGCACTGCTTCGGCTGACATGGCGGAAGTCGTCACCTACAGTCTGCGCCACCTGACGCCAGACGATATTCACGCCATGATCGTCTATCTGCGCGATCTCAAGCCGCAGACGTCCAAGGATGCTCCCGCTCCTTCACGCCAGCTTACAAACGGAGACGCCACGCTTCCACAGACCACGAAAGGGGCGCGCCTTTTCGCTTCCGTCTGCGCCGGATGCCATCTTCCGAACGGCAGTGGTCGTCAGTCGCCTTACGCCAACATTGCAGGTGCACGCACACTGAGCGCGGATGGTGGGCGTAACCTGATCCGCATCATCATGAGCGGCTCAACGCTGGCCACAGCAGACGGCGATCAGGTCATGCCGGGTTTTGCGGGAGGCAACCTGAGCCAGCAGGATCTGAACGACATTGCCGCTTTCGTCATGACGCATTTCACGGAGGCAAAGCCATCGACTGAAGCGCTTAACGCCGCTGCCAAGGGACCATGACGCTCAGGCTGCTGCGGAACGCTGACGTTTCGTGTGCGTGATATAGTCCTGCACAGTGCTGAAGCCGCTTTCCCAGGCGTTCAGCAAACTTTCCAGATGCTCGCGGCTGTTGACCAGACCGCGAGACAGGATCACCCCTTCCTGTGAAAGCAGGAAGGCGGCTGGAAGCTTGTCCACCTCCAGCGCCCGCCCGAGCGCCGGATCGTTGATGAAGCGGGCAGATGTCATCCCCGCCTCCCGCACGAAGCGCTCCTGCGTTTCCACCGCATCGTCACCGGCAAACATCAGATCGACATGCTCTCGGCGACAGAAATCCTGAGCCAGCGGAATGATTTTTCTCGAAACGGGACAGGTGGCAGACACGAACAGAAGCAACCGCGTGGCGTCACTGTGGCCTAGAGACATGAGCGTTCCATCAAGAAGCCGGAAAGGCTGCTCTGGACAGGCATCGCCCGGCTGCGGCCCTTTTGAGTTGGTCAGCGCACCGATGGGCGCAACCTCACGAAAAAGCTGCCTGACCTGCACAGTCAGCTTCCATGTCACAAAAAGTGCTGCCAGCAGCACGCCTGTCAGAAGCAGATTGACGCTGATCAGAACGCTCATCATCACCCGCCCGCTCAGAACGCCCAGATGGCGTCACAACTGAACCAGAACATGTTGCTGTTGCCATTGTTGGCGTAATTGATGGTCGGGTCTCCCGTGGGAGAAACGCGGTTGAACGGACGCGTGCCATTCAATGCCTTGTCGAGACGCAGTTCCGGTCGGATGGTCAAGCTGCCTTTGGGCAGATTGAGGAACTGGGGACGATAGGAAACGCCTGCGGTGAGTTCGCCGTAGGTTGTGCCTGCCGCATAATCATAAGGATAAGGGCGACCGCGCAACTCGTTGATGTAGGACATGGTGGAGGTGTTGTTTCCCACTACCCCACCATTGTTGTCACGAAAGATCTCTCCGCGCAGATTGAACGTCAGCCAAGGGAAGAAATCATGCGCGAAATAGGTGGTCACGCCATAGACATCGTCGCGCAGATAGTCATCGTGAAAATAGGTGCCGTTGAGAGTGACCGTTGTCGCATCATCAATTTTATAGGATGCGACAATGTCCCCGACATATTGCATCGCATGATTGGCCTCTGAACCAATCGCATAGACGCTCTGCTGAGGGCCGAGATAGGACAGAGCGGAGACATCCAGCTTGCCATCCAGCAGACCGTTGAACTGAAAGCCGAAATAGCCCTTCGGTCGGCTATTGTTCTTGGCTCCGCCGAAGGTCGTCGAGTTGCCGGCGTTCACACCCAGAATCCAGTCGAAATGCTGGGCGAGATGAACGGTTGCCGTGACACCCACCACTTCGAACGGCACGATGAAATCGGAAGAATAGTTATAGCTGTAGAAGGGACGTTCCAGCGCATCCGTGCCTTCCACGCCCTGCATGCCATACATCTGCCCGATTTGGAGATCGACGCCGTCCTTGGTGAACCAAGGCATATGGAAATCGAGATGCGCCTGTGTGGGCGCAAACTGATACATCCCGGTGATCGCACCGTCGGCCATACCAATGGTCGGATTGAAGCGGGCATCCGAACCGTAAAGCACTTCGAAAACAAAGCCGAAGCCATAATGGGATGAGCCGATATCCGTCACCGGATGCGAAAGCGTGCCGGTAATCTGGTTCAGGGTCGCGGTATTGGCGCGATCGACATAGGACTGCGCCCAGTTGCGACCCGTATGCGTCCATGGGTTGCCGTTGACGCCCGCCTCAACCACGACGTGACCTTCGAGGTCATCAAACCAGCTATGAGACGCCCCGGGCGGCTTGAGATTGACGTCCACCTTCGCTGCATCCGCTTTTTCCGCAGCGGTTTCTTCACTCACCAGCGGCCGTCCGCCTTCTTCCGGTGTCAGTCTTTCCTGCGCGAAAGCCGGTAGCGAAGCCATCTGCAACACAAAATATGTGCCGACGGAAAAATAACGGCGAAGCCTCATACTGCGAGCGTTCCTTGTGTGGTGGGCAATCATGCCGACAGAATCCATTATCCGGCTTTACGGTTTTTCACTGTCGCGTCTGGCGCAGGCCGCAAGGGCACGCTCAAGAACTTTCCCGCGAAGCATGGAGAAATCTGGAACAGAAAGCGGTTTCTGACGCCATTCATGGATCTCGGCGGCGGTATAGGGGTGAAACCCCTGCGGCAAACTTGTCCCCGCCACCCTGAGCATGATGAAATTCATCACATCCGCCAGTTCCTGATCACTGCGGATCAGTGACATCGAAACGCCCGGCACCCGGATGAGATAAGCCCTCCCCTCATCCGTGCAGGCGAACCGCCCGACAGCATTGCGGAGTGTGGGGACGAAACTGTCGCCGGAAATACCCTCTACGCCGTGGCATCCGCCACAATGCGAAAGATAGACCGACTGTGTGTGATCCAGTGTCGTGGGGTGAGAAAGCGCTTCGGCAGCCGTGGCTGCCCGCGTTCCCACCCAGCAGCCACCAGCCAGCATCGCGCCTGCGACAAAGCCAGACGCGATGCGTAAACGACCATTCTGCAAAAGTCTTCGCTTTCCTGTCTTACGGAACAGGGTGAGCGGCGTTCAGCTTGTTCCGCTCGTCGAGGATTGCGGTGGGCGGCAGCGCTGCGCCACGGGCAGCTTTCACATCGTCAGCCGTGAACACGGGGGCCGGTTTGACGTCGCCCAGCGAGGCCACATAGGTCAGAATGGCGGCGATATTCTCATCCGTCTGCGTGCCGAATGACGGCATGTAGCCGGTGTAGGAGCCGCCGCCAGCCTTGATCGTGCCGGTCAGACCGTTGAGCAGCACATGCATGAGATAGGTCTTGCCTTCCGGCGTGGAAGCAATGCTGGAAACACGTCCTTTCAGCGGTGGAAACTGTCCGGGCACACCTGCGGCGCTGACCTGATGGCAAAGGCTGCAGTTGGCCGTATAAAGCTGCTGCCCGTCAGCGGCATGTGCTGAAGCGGAAAGAGCCAGACCGCCAGCAAGAGCAAGACCTGTCACCGCTGAAAGAAGAGTCTTTTTCATTGTTTCCTTCATAATCACTTTTCGCATTCCGGTTTTTGAAGATTTCAAGACGCTTTGCCCACGACTGCCGCAGTGGAGCAATTGTACATCTCCGAAGTTCCTGTGCCGAAACACCAGATGATGTCGTTATTGGCCATGGGACGATAGGACGGCTGATCACCATCTGTATTGAGGCACGTCACCTCATTACAGGAATCCTGACCACAGCAGTCGCGGTATGCGATCATATAAGAATTGCCGTCCTGCGGATTGTAGCAGCTACCAATCCACGATGTGGGCGACGGCGCCGTTCCCGGCGGACAGGTGTGCGTGCCACCGCCGCAGGAGGTGCAGAGATTGCCGTCGATGGCGCAGTAACGCCAGTAATCGCACGCCTGATCGTCCTTTGCCTGCGCCTTCGCGCCAAACGGCGTCTGGGCCTTCGGTTTGGCCGTGGCGGCGGCATCGGCGCGGCTGACAGGCAGCAGCATGAACGCAGGCGCGGCCGCAACGGCCCCACCCATTTTCGTCAGCACGTCACGACGCGATGTACGCCCCGCAATCCGACGCAGAACACCTTCCGTCAGGCGGTCGAACAGAGACCCCTGTTTGTTGTCAGACGGCAGCATGAGAAATCACTCCTGTCTCCGCGCGTTCTGGTCGGGATGCAGCAGGCACGGTGTCCAGCAGTTCCTCGATCTGACGACGCGTATTTACAATATCCTTGACCCGGATGGTGCCGCGCTCATCGAGCAGCACCAGAGCGGGCAGACGGTTGATCTGAAGGACCAGCCCAAGTTCCACTCCGGTCAGAAGCGGGATGCCCTGCATTTCAGGGCGGCTGATCGCCATATTCTTGAGTTCGGGAACAGGACCATCCCCGACAAACAGCAGTTCGAACCCGCGGGCTGCGGCGATGTCCCGCGCAATGGGAATGACCCTTTTGCAGACCGGACATTCTGACGCCACGAACAGCAGCATCTGATACTGCCCCGCCGGCAGTTCTTCCCCGATCACCACGGGCCTGTCGTTGAGATCGTGCATCACCAGACGCGGCACGATCTGCCCGACATCGAGACCGGGCCTGGCTTCCTGATGGCCGATTGGCGCAATACGCTCATGGAGCACGCCGATCTGACGAGCCAGCGCAAGCAGCGTGATGGCCACGCCCAGAAGCAGCACTGTCAGCACGCCCTGCCACAGGAGAAGCACAAGCATCATGCTTCCGCTCCCGTGCTCGCGACAGTTTGTGCCTGTAGCAGACTGCGGAATGCCAACCACAGCATCCAGCACGCGACACCACACATCACGCCTTCAACCTGCAAGACCCAGGACGATGAACGCCCTACCACCGCAGGAAGTAATGCCAGGCCCGCACATGCCAGAGTGCGAAGAACCAGTGACCAGGAAAGGGTCTCCCCTTTCTGCCCCGGTGTGCAGCCACAGGACAGATCGGTTCTGCCCCGCGCCACATTCACCCCCATCGCACCCGCGAAGAGCAGCAACATGCAAGCGGCCAGAACGCTCCCCACAGCAAGGCCAAAGCCCGACAGCAGCATCGCTCCTGTCATCACCTCGGCAAAAGCCAGTGCCCAGCCAGCGGCTTCGAGAGAACCCGCAGGCAGCAGGCGATAGGAAGAGAGCGTTCCGAGGAAAAGATCATGCTCCCGCAGCTTGGCGAAGCCAGCCACGAGAAACATGATACCGACACTACCGGCGCATAGCGCTGAAAGCCCACCCATCATCATGACGGATGACGGATTCATCCTTCACCGGGTGCGGCCGTGAAGATCAGTGCGCCACCAAGCGCCTTCATTTTGTGAAGCTGCTTGCCGGTCTTCGCATCCAGAACGTAGAAATCCCCTGTGTCCTCGTCCGTGGTGAACAGAAGCGGGTTGCTGTCCTGCGTCACACCCACCATCGGACTTGGAGTCGGCAGCGCGATACGACGAATGCGCTTGTGGCTTTCGGTGTCATAGACCCACACCTCTGTTCCGCCATCCTTATGCGTCCAGAAAGTACCTTTGTGCATCAGCACATAAAGCTGATGGTCGCTCTTGTGCAGAGCGGACATCTGCCAGCCACCCGGACGCCACGAGATCTCGAACGGTTTGGTGGAATCGGAAGCGGCCTTCACGCCCGCGCCTTCCTGCAACGACCACGGCTTGTCGATCGTCGCGTTGGCACCCAGCGTGGTAGGATAGACCTTACCGGTATAGCTGATGAACCACGCCTTCCCGTCTTTCGTGACACTCGGGCTCTGCTCGAAAATGCCATCGTGGTCGGGCTCGAAGAACGCAGCCGTGTGGGTCATGGACGGCTTGCCATCGGCCCCAAGGCTCACGTTGGCAAGGGTGCCGTCCGCGCAAAGGGACGAGAAGCCGTCATTCCCCCACGGATAGATCAGGGCGCAGCCCGGCACATCGACCGTGCTGGAAACTTCATGCTTTTTCGTGTCCACGACCTCGACGGCGCTGCCGGGGCTCATCTGGTAGACATAAGCACGCGAGGCATCGGCGTTGAGCGCAAGATTGTTCCGCTTCGGCGTGACGAGCGCGCGGGAAGGCAGCTTTTCGTCGGATGTAATCTTCAGCGTGTGAGAATCGTATTCCACCAGAAGGTCGTTCCGATCGCCACGATTCCCGCGGGACCACGTCGTTTCACCGACATAAAAGCGGTTTGCATCGGGAGTAAGTGCGACATTCGCATTGTATGCCGCCTGCACCATGCCAAGGAGGCGTCCCTTGTCGGCATCGACAACATAGGCACGTCCATCCTTGTTGTGCTGGTAGGCCGCATCGACCACGAGAATCATATGCGGGGACCAGGCGGGAAGTGTTGCTATATCGCTTTGTTCCGTTTGTGGAATAGGCTCATCCGCATGGGCTGCACCTGCTGTCATTGCGCCAAACAGGGCTACACCGCCCAAAAGCGCACGCAGAAAAGCAGCCGGATGGCCTTGCGGTTTACACGGAAGCGTCATGAGACTCATTTCTATCGGTTTCGCAACAACTTGATATTACAGACAAGAAATCTTTCCACAAGACGAATATTCTTCTTTGTTTACGACATCGCGGAATAGTCCCGTCCACAGTGCGAAGAGCCTCTTCCCTTCTCGCAGCGGCTGGGCATTTTCGTGGCCCCGCCGGCACTTAGGGAACGGTTTTGCAAATACGTGAACAGGGCGCATAGTTCCGGCGCTTTCCTGCGGCACGACGCTGTAGCCTTGCGCCCCGCACAAACGGATCAGAGGAGATGTCATGACCGTCGGTCGTTTTCCGTTCACGCGCCTCAGACGCAATCGAGTAGACAACGCCACTCGCCGACTGGTTGCCGAAAACACACTGTCCATCGACGATCTGATCTGGCCGATCTTCGTCATGGAAGGCACGAATGCCGTCACGAATGTGGATTCCATGCCCGGCGTCCAGCGCGCCACGCTCGACAGACTGCTCGCCCATGTTGAACCTGCCGCCAAGCTGGGCATTCCCGCTCTCGCGCTTTTCCCGATCACTCCGTCCGAAGTAAGGAACGAGAAAGGCTCGGAAGCCCTCAATCCCGACAACCTGATGTGCCGGGCAGCCCGCCTGCTCAAGAAGGAATTTCCCGACATGGCGCTGATCGGGGACGTAGCCCTCGATCCGTATACCGACCATGGTCATGACGGCATCATCCGCGATGGCTATGTCGTCAACGATGAATCCGTCGACGTTCTCAAGGTGCAGGCAACCAATCAGGCCGCCGCCGGCATCGACATCATCGCACCATCAGACATGATGGATGGTCGCATCGAGGCGATCCGCCGCGATCTTGATGAAAACGGGCTGATCAACACGCGGATCATGTCCTACGCCGCGAAATATGCCAGCGCCTTCTATGGCCCCTTCCGTGATGCTCTTGGCTCGGGTGGCCTGCTGAAGGGCGACAAGAAGACCTATCAGATGGACCCGGCCAACTCCGACGAAGCCCTCCGCGAAGTGGAGAGCGATCTGCTCGAAGGCGCGGACATGGTCATGGTCAAACCCGGCATGCCCTATCTCGACATCATCCGTCGCGTGAAGGACCGTTTCGCGGTGCCGACCTTCGCCTATCAGGTGTCAGGCGAATACGCGATGCTGATGGCCGCCATCCAGAACGGCTGGCTGGACCACGAGCGCGCCGTGATGGAAAGCCTGCTTGCCTTCAAGCGCGCTGGTGCAAACGGCATTCTGACCTATTTCGCGATTGAGGCCGCAGAACGTCTGAAGGGCTGAAATTCTGGGAAAGGGCGTCTTCGGCATAGGTAATGAGCGTCGAAGACGCCCTACTGTTTGCGACAAAATCGCAACATTCGCATTATAAAAAGCAACAATAAATCATCGTCTCATTGAAAAAGAACGATTTTTTAGAGCGTCATACTTTGTCGTAGATATGGAAGTGTAACGAAGTATGGTTTTATGAAACAAACACCTCGTATTTACCTTCTGGCAGAATGGCAGCCTGACATGTTTCATAAAAACCGTTGCTTCCTTCTCAGCAGCTTTATTTTATTACCTCTCCTTACTTTCCTCACTGCCATACTGCCAACTCAAGCAGATGCCGCACCTATCGCAAACGTTCCTGCTGTTGTGGCCGTCAACCGGGAAATCGGCCTTTCCGTGACAGGAAATTTCGAAAACGCAACCAATCACACAGGAATTTTTCGTAGTTACCAAGGCATATTCCCCTTAAACCACGTCGTCCCTGAATTTAATGCTCCGTCATTTACTTCAACCCGCAGTCACGCGAGTGGATGGACTCCAGGTTTTCGAACGGATGCACAATATATGTTCGATGCGGGCAACATAAAGCATCTTTACGCCTCCGCGACCTTTACACTTGATAATGGTGACATCGATTACGGTAGCAAAACCACATCTACCGCTAGCAAAGCCGTATGGCTTTCCCCCACGACCGGCGCACCCAACGGGATAACCAATCACAATCAGCAAAACCGACGAGTAAACCGGTCAGGCATCAATGTTACCGGTGAGTTCGGCAAGGCTTTCCTGCTCCTGAATGATCGCCTGCTTGTCATGCCTACGATACAAGGCGGCTATCGGACAGAAGCCTCCAATACATTCACCGGTTATGGCAAAGGCTATGTCGGGCTAGCACTACACATCGATTATGCCATCACGGATCGCTTGGTCATTCGTGGGCGGGGCGGATGGGCACAGTTCCTCAACACACATGCAGCTTTTCTTGATAATATGAAGGGCTATGCCGGTCGCTCCCGCCCAGAGTGGAGTGGCGATATCGGGCTTGATTATCGACTGACAAAACGCCTGCACCTGACCGGTGGCGTGCGTTACACTTATCTGAGCTATGGCAAAGCCAACATTAGCTTTGCTAATGAATACACCTCAGGCTCGGGCCCCTGGACCATTCAGAATATGAACGTCATGCACGGCCATTACACATTATGGCGCAACTCCGTCCAACTCAGGATGGGCATCGCCTACCAACTCTGAAAGCACATTCTGTTTGATTGACGGGATGCAACCTGTTTCGTCATTATCTGTTGTTCAGGAGCGGCATGTTGCCGTCCGGAAAATCAACGCGGAAACGCGGGAGGCAGAACAGCGATGACTTTCTCATCCCGTCATCCGCAGTTCTTCTATACAACCAGCCCACAGACCTGCCCCTATCTGCCTGACAGGATGGAACGGAAGGTTGTCACCGACCTTTCCGGGCCCGATGCGGAAATGCTGCATGACCGGCTTTCACGGGCAGGGTTTCGACGCAGTCACAGCATTGCCTACGCCCCCGTCTGCAATGGCTGCAATGCCTGTGTGCCCATCCGCATCCCGGTTGCGCGCTTTACTCCCAGCAGGACACAGCGTCGTGTCCTGAAGGCCAATGCGGCGCTGGAAGGTCTGGAAGTTCCAGCCCGCGCGACGGCCGAACAGTTCGTTCTGTTCCGCCAGTATCAGACTGCAAGACACGCCGACGGCGACATGGCGGGCATGAGCTTCGCCGACTACCGCTCAATGGTTGAAGACACTCCCATCGACACGTTCATGATCGAATTCCGGACGGCGGACAATCAGCTCATGATCGTCAGTCTGGTGGACATGCTGAGCGACGGCCTCTCTGCGGTCTACAGTTTTTACGACCCGACCTTTCCCGAGCGATCACTGGGCAGCTTTGCGGTGATGTGGCTTATCGAGCAGGCAAAACAGCGGCATCTGCCTTATGTCTATCTCGGCTACTGGATCGCCCAGAGCCACAAGATGTCCTACAAATCCAATTTCCGTCCGGCTGAAATTCTCTCACGCGGCGCGTGGCGGGATCTTGATCAGGCCACTTCCGGCTGAACACACCAGACATTCGTGTGACAGGAATCTGACCTGTTCATGAATAACGGCTCATCTTTCAGCCGAAGTCCGCCAAAATCCGGTAATGTTTCTCGAGCATATTTTCGCGAGCAGATGACAGACCATGCATCCGTCTTTAGACTCGTTCGTTGATGCAGCATGCGACTTATCGCAACTTCGGAGAGACAATTCATGCGCATACTCCTTGTGGAGGATGATCCGACCGTCCGAGGTTTCGTGACGAAAGGACTGGCGGAAACCGGTCACCTCATCGAACAGGCGGATAACGGCAAGGACGGACTCTTTCTTGCCGTCAGCGAAAAGTTCGACGTCATCATCCTTGATCGCATGCTCCCCGGCGGGATCGATGGTCTGCGCATTCTGGAAACGCTCCGCGCCCAGTCCAATGCCACGCCTGTTCTCATCCTGTCGGCGCTGGCCGACGTCGATGATCGTGTGGCAGGACTGAAGGCGGGTGGGGATGATTATCTCACCAAACCATTTGCCTTCTCCGAGCTGCTGGCACGCGTGGATGCCCTCGGTCGCCGCAGCCGCAACGAGGCCACGCCGCAAACACGGCTGGAAGTCGGCAATCTGGAGATGGATCTGCTGTCACGGGCCGTGAAGCGCGAAGGGCAGAAAATCGATCTTCAGCCACGAGAGTTCCGTCTGCTGGAATTTCTCATGCGGCACGCAGGACAGGTCGTCACCCGGACCATGCTGCTTGAGGGCGTGTGGGACTATCACTTCGACCCACAGACGAACGTCATCGACGTGCATGTGTCACGCCTGCGCCAGAAGGTGGATAAGCCGTTCGAGCATCCGATGATCCACACGGTTCGCAACGCCGGTTATATGCTTCGTGCCGACTGAATATTCTGCCCCGCGTCGCTCTGCTCTCCAGACATCATAATGCCATGACAGGACTGACCATTTTGGAGCAGCAGGGGACGTCACAGGAGGAACTCCTCCCCCCTCCGCCACCACCACCGAAGAAATCCAAAGAACCCTTTCTCCGCGTGCTGATGAGAGCCTTGCGGCATCATCTGGGCGGCCTGCGCTCCGCTGGCATCCGCTTCGCTCTTGGCTACGCCATTCTGTTCTGGGTCTCCGCGGGGCTGTTTCTTTCCGTCATCTGGTGGGGAACGGCCAACCTGCTGCAACGGCAGGTCGAAGCCTCGGTTGTGGCTGATGCCCGCGCCCTCTCAGAACGCTGGTCCGATGGCGGACTTTCCGCTCTGGCGCTAACGATCGAAGACCGGCTGGAAGACAACGTCGATGATGACGCGCTCTATCTGCTGGTCAATCAGAACGGCGAACGCATAGCCGGCAATCTGCCCGCATGGCCGGAAGCGGTGGCCATGAGCAATGTCTGGTATCAGCTCACCATAAGACGGGCTGGCACACGCGGGATTGCCGAAGTGCAAGCCTTTGACCTTCCCAAAGGCTATCGGCTGCTGGTGGGCCGGGACGTGCGGGGGCGCTCCGTTCTACGCAATCTACTCACCGACACACTCTTCTGGGCGTGGGGCATCATCACCGTTCTCACCTTTATTGGTGCTTTTCTCGTCCGCAGCATGTTCCGGCGCATGGTCTCCTCCATCGCCCGCACGACTTCCGCCATCGCGCATGGCGATCTGGATCAGCGTATGCCTCTGTCTGGCCGCGGCGATGAACTGGACGAAGTGGCGGAAGCCATCAACGAGATGCTGGATCGCATTAAACGGCTGATGGACGGGGTGAAGCAGGTCTCGAACGCCATCGCCCATGACCTGCGCACTCCCATCACCCGCGCCCGCGCCCAGCTTGAATATGCGGCTCTGCACGCAAAGGATGAGAACACGCTCCGCAGCGCCATTGAAGAAGGCGTCGCGGATCTCGACAACATTACCGCCGTGTTCGAGGCGCTTCTCCGCATTGCCCAGATCGAGGCGGGGTCACGCCGATCCGCTTTTGCCAGTTTCGACCTGATTCCCGTTCTGCGGGATATTGCCGAACTGTATGAGCCGCTGGCTGACGATCAGAATATCCGCCTTGTCCTCCGCATTCCGGATCACGTTCAGTTCTATGGCGACCGATCCATGATCCAGCAGGCCGTGTCCAATCTGATTGACAACGCCATCAAATTTTCGCCTCCGGAAGGCACCATCACACTCGCCGTGGCCACCGGCTTCGCGCCTTCTTCCGAGGACAAAACCACTGATCGGGTTGTCACCATTGATATCAGCGATCAGGGAATCGGCATGACGGCCGCTGATATGGAACGGGCCTCGGAACGGTTTTTCCGGGCCGATTCCGCCCGCAATACGCCGGGGTCGGGGCTTGGTCTTTCTCTCGTGCAGGCTATCGTGCATCTGCACGGCGGCGTGTTGCGTTTCCTTCCGCGCGCGCCGGGTCTGTGTGTGCAGATGCGGCTGCCGCTGCCACAGGATCAAGGCAAAAAACGGGGTGCAGATATGACGGAGGTTTCACAGACTTACCATCCGCAAGAGAGATGAGAACTGTTATAGTCTCAATCATGAAACGTGCCGTCCTTCTGATCGCTGCACCGGTGGCTGTCGTCTGTCTGTGCGGAGCCGCCCTTGCCCAGACTGCCAGCACCTCCCCCCGAGCGCTTTTTTCGCGTGAGCCCTCCAGGGAACTGGCCCAGTCCGTGGCTTCCACCGCACCGTTTCTGGAAGAAACCACACCTGAGCCAGAGCGCCCTCCGTCCGGGGGAGAGACAGGCATGAGCGTGACGTCCGATAGTCGCGCCTACTGTGCCCGCCTGATCCGTTCCATCGACCGCCATGACAACATGATGTCCTCAAATGTCGCGACATTGCGAAGCGAAGGACAGCAATTATGTGCGGAAGGCTATATCCGGCTGGGTGTAACCCGGCTACGGGAAGCCCTTGCCATCATAAAAGGTCGGACCACCGAAAAATGATTTCCAGAAAATTGCTGAAACCTTTTACCGCAGCGACAACCATTCTCTGTCTGGGCGGTATGTTGGTTCATCCGGCTCAGGCAGCGGATGACACATCCCATCCGAACGACACCAAGCTGAATATTGGCGGCACCGCTTCGGTGCAGGCTGCGCCCGATGAAGCAACAGCAACTCTGCTGGCGCAGAACGAAGGTTCCAACGCTGTCGATGCACAGCGGAAAACCAATGGCCTTGCGCAGTCCGCCATCGCTCTGGCTGAAAAAGCGACCGGTGTCGTGGTGCACAGCGAATCTTACAGCGTGTATGAAAACCGTCCCGATAAGCAGCCACATTCATGGACTGCGCAGCAGACACTTTCACTGACAGCGAAAGACTCTTCTGGTCTGCTGGAACTTGTTGGCAAACTACAGGAGAAGGGACTTCTGCTGCAGAATGTCAGCTGGTCGCTTTCACCGGAACATCAGAAGCAACTTCAGAAACAGGCAGAGCAGCAGGCTGTCAGGGATATGAAAGAACGGGCAGACGCAATTGCCGCCACACTCGGCATGAAAGTCACTTCGATCGCTTCCCTGTCGGTCAATGAACAGCCGCTGATCCGTCCCATGGCGCTCATGGCGCGCGCTGAAATTGCGCCCTCACCCGCCATGCGTCCAGACAGCCAGACTGTAACAGCGAACGTGCACGCTACTGTCATTCTGTCTCACTGAACCGATAAAGTGTTTTTTCCTGATGCATACTGGCACCGCAAGGTGCTTTGCTAAGCGTCAGGGAAAGGCAGCGTTTTTTCGCGCTTCTGCGCTTTCCTGATATTTACTGGAAATAGAAGGAAGGTTTTTTCTCGGCGGCATTTGGGGACGTTTCAGATTTATTCTGATTATCCCAGACAGTTTATATTGTGCGTAAAGAGAAAGAATACGTTCTGCATTCTTTCTCTTCAGCGCGACCCTATAGATCAGGGCGAAACGCTTGCCCCCAGAACTTTAAGAAACTGGGACAGCCATGCTGGATGCGCCGGCCATGCAGGCGCTGTCACCAGTTCGCCATCGGTAATGGCTTCAGTGACGGGAATCTCGACATAAGTGCCGCCTGCCATTTCCACTTCGGGACGACAGGCCGGATAGGCCGACACTTTTCGGCCTTTCACCAATCCGGCGGCAGTCAGAATCTGAATGCCGTGACAGATGCAGGCGATTGGCCGATCTGAAAACGCCTTGACGATATCGATAACTTTCTGATCGAGACGGAGATATTCCGGCATACGACCACCCGGCACAACAAGTCCGATATAGTCATCCAGCACGATCTGATCAAAATCCGCCGTCAGTTCGAAATGATGGCCGGGCTTTTCACTATAGGTCTGCGCGCCTTCAAAATCATGAATGGCGGTGATGACCTTGTCGCCTTTTTTCTTGCCCGGCGAAATGACGTCGACCGTATATCCCACCATGGTCAGTGCCTGATAAGGAACCATGATTTCGTAATCTTCAACGTAATCACCAGCGAGCATCAGCAACTTGATATCGTCGTCAGCCATGTCGGGATCTCCTTATTTTTCGCACAGACGCGGCATGAGCTCCACGAAATTGCAGGGCACATGCCGGTTGTCGAGCTGGAACACCAGAATGTCATCCCAGCCATCCTTGACGGCCCCCGTGGAACCCGGAAGCGCAAACAGATAGGTACCGCCTGCCACACCCGCCAGCGCGCGAGATTGAATCGTTGAGGTGCCGATCTTCTGATAGGACAGCATCCGAAACAGTTCGCCAAACCCTTCGATGCGTTTTTCAAGCACGCGCTCAAAGGCCTCCGGCGTGACATCACGTCCTGTGACACCCGTCCCGCCATTGGTGATCACCACATCGATCTGAGGATCGGCAACCCAGCCCCGAAGCACGTCGGTGATCAGGTCTGCATTATCCGATACAATCCTGCGATCAGCGAGTTCATGGCCCGCTTTTTCTATCCGTTCGACTAACGCCTGACCGGAGGTATCGGTTTCAAGAGTGCGCGAGTCGGAAACCGTCATTACGGCGATCCGAACTGGCAGAAATGGTCTGGAATGATCTATGCGCGTCATGGACGCAGCATATCCTCGGGTAGCGGAGGCGCGTCAACACGCCCCCGCCTTTATCCCTCAAATATAATGTTCGGCCAGCGGTGCGAAACCGTTGAAACGGGTCGCGCAGTAGGTCGAAACATAAGCACCCGTGCCGAGAAGCTCCACGCGATCCCCTGATGTCAGGGAAAGCGGCAGTTCATACGGCGTCTTCTCATACATGATGTCGGCACCATCGCAGGTCGGACCGGCCAGAGCCACCGCCCCCGTTGGACTGCCGTCATAAGGCGTGCGGATGGCATAACGGATGGCTTCACCTTCCGTCTCGGCCAGACCGCCAAAGCGACCGATATCGAGGTAAACCCAACGCGGTCCACCCTCACGGCCACGCTGGCTCACGAGGACGACTTCTGCTGACACGACACCAGCAGCGCCAGCAATGAAGCGGCCCGGCTCGATCAGCATTTCCGGCAGAGCATTGCCGAAATGCTTTTTCATCGCCGTCGTGATGGCTTCACCGAAATCCTCAATGTGCGGCACATCGTCACGATAGCGGATCGGGAAACCGCCACCGAGATTGACCATACGAAGATCAAGCCCGGCTTCGGACAGGTCCGAGACGAGCGCCGCCACACGGCTGATCGCCAGCTCGTAGCTTTCCGTCTCGATCTGCTGGCTTCCGACATGGAAGGACAGGCCATACGGGTCCAGACCGAGATCGCGCGCGCGCAGCATCAGCTCGCTTGCACTCTCCACAGTCGTGCCGAACTTGCGGGACAGCGGCCATTCAGCGCCGTAATTATCCACCAGAAGGCGGCAATAGACTTTCGAGCCGGGCGCATGCTCGGCGAGCTTTTCCAGCTCTTCGGCACAGTCGAAGACGAACAGACGAACGCCTGCTGCATAAGCGGCCTTGATGGCGCTGACCTTCTTCACCGTGTTACCGAAAGAGATGTCGTCCGCCCGGGCACCTGCCGTCAGGCAGAGATCAATCTCTTCCCATGAAGCCGCATCGAAACACGAGCCAAGCGACACCAGCCGCTCCAGAATCTGGTGCGCCGGATTCGCTTTTACAGCGTAGTAGATATGGGCGAGCGGAAGCGCCGTCTGAAGTGCGCGATAACGGTTTTCCACCTCATCGACATCGACGACGAGGCAAGGCGTTGCGGGTTTGTTTTCCGCGAGAAATTGCGAGATCTTGGGAGTCATCGCACATATCCCTACTCTGGCCTGCCAGATGGAATGCCGTGGCAGGCTGTGTTGCGAAACGGTCGAACGGACCAGCGACCAAGACTGAATCCCGAGGGATCCCAGTTGCCAGAACGCTTGACGTCGTTGCGTAACCTCAGTGGGCCAGTGGCACGTGCGTTGCTGCGTAGGGGAGCGCATATGAAGGGTTTTATGCGTGAATGCAACAGAATTTTTTTATCATCAAAAAAACTGGCAAAAACCACGCAGGAGCCTTTAAAGACAGATTAACTTGTCTTTACCTGACAGAAATATCCTGCGTGGACATTCAGCCAGGCACTCGCGTTTGTCTTGCGTTTCAGGATGCCGCGATCATCTGAGAGCGGCTTCATTTTTTCTTGAAACCGATGGTGTTGCTCCGGGCTTTGATTGAAACACGCGCACTGCGAACTCAAGCCATAACGAGGAGTCCGACCCCTGTCTGAAGCCCATACGCAACCGACTCTGGCGTCCGCCACGCCGCTTGACGGAAAATATGTTCTGGACTCTCCGCGACAGCTGACCCGAAAAGACTGGAAGAGCGTTTGCAAATCGACCGTTGGCGCCATTGTGGCCGGGCCGACAACATTGGTTGCAGCAGGCTGCGCCTTTTACGCCACGCTGGCCCTCTTCCCCGCAATCAGCACGCTTATCTCGATCTATGGCCTTGCCTTTGATGTGCAGAGTGTATCGACCCAGCTCGAGACTCTTCGCAATCTCATCCCGCCTGCCGCTTTCGAAATCATTCAGGATCGCGTCAACGAACTCGTCTCGGTGCCGCATAGCTCGCTGACCCTCAATCTGGTCATCTCGACAACGATCGCCCTCTGGTCGGCTTCGGCGGGCGTCAAATCGATTCTTTCCGCTCTGAATATCGCCTATGGCGCAACGGAGAGCCGTAACTTTTTCGCCTTCCAGGCGCTGGCAATGACACTCACCCTGTCGGCGATTCTGGAGATATGCCTTGGGATGGCCATCATGGTCGCCATTCCCATTCTTTTCCGGCTGCTGCCTTTCATTCTGCGGATAGAACCACCCCCCGGCTCTATTGAGCTTAGTGTCCGGCTGGCAGGCATCAGCCTCATGGCCGTCTTGATGATTCTGGCCTACATGATTCTGTATCGCGTCGGCCCAAGCGGTCACCACGCCAAATGGCGTTGGGTCGCGCCGGGCGCCATTGCTGCGACCTTCATCTGGTTGCTGGCTGCGGCAGGTTTTTCCTACTATGTGGCCAACATCGCCAGCTATGGTTCCACCTACGGACCCCTTGGGGCTTTCGTGGCCATCATGATGTGGTTTTTCGTGAGTGCGTGGGTGGTGCTTCTCGGCGCCGAATTCAATGCCGAATTGGAAGCTCACGCTCAGAACAAAAAGCGCGTGGTCATGCGGGTCTGACAGACCCACTCAAGTAAAGACTCACGTGATAATCGTTAAATAAGATGGAGAAGGCCTGCAAAGAAAATTCCCTTCGTTACCTCCCGCCAGCAGACAGACTTTATTCCGGTGCCTGCGCGACTTCGACGGCCTCTTCTTCCTTCAGACGGCTGACTGTCACATGGGCAACGCCTCTGTTCAGCATTCCCAGGCGTTCGGCCGCCGCGTGTGACAGATCGATGATCCGCCCGCGCGCATAGGGGCCACGGTCATTGACCGTCACGACGACGCTGCGCCCGGTTTCTTCGGAACGCACAAGAAGCTTGGAGCCTAACGGTGCGGAAGGATGCGCTGCCGTCAGCTGCAGCGGATCGAAGCGCTCACCTGTGGAGGTTTTGCGCTTCGCGAATCGTCCACCATACCAGCTCGCCATACCGTGCTGCATGTTACGGGCCGCAGATGCGACTTCGGATCCGCGACGCGCTAGAGCAGCGCGCACGGAAGCGGCCCATGAGGTGGAAGACGAGGCATCACTGGAGAACGTGACTTTCTGTTGTCCCGCAGCTTTGGCCGGAACCGCAGCACCAGCCCATAACAGGGCAGCGACCGCCAGCAATCCGGAACTTTTCTTGGTGCGCGACAAAATCACAAGTTCATCCATCTGCTGTTTCTACTATGTCTCAATAAAGACTGATGAGAGCGGAGAAAACAACCCCAAACCATCACCGACTACTTTATATCGGAATGGTTAATGCAGAGATTCAATTAAAAATTCGTATAACCATGCGATGCCTCACAAAAGTTCACTTTTTCTTTCTCCATGAAATATCCCACCGCCTTTTTTCTGTCATTTTGCTGTAACACCGCTGCGAACAGAGAGTCTGTTGCGCTACAATGACACACAGCCCCCAACGCAGACACTTGGAGCGGATTGGCGGGCGTGCTAACGGGCCCGGAATCATGGAACGTCCACTCATTGCCATCTTCAATGGCCCCAACCTCAACATGCTCGGCCTGCGCCAACCGGAAGTATACGGCCGGACGACGCTGGATGACGTCGAGCAGCTCTGCGCCCAGGCTGCGGAAAGGCTGGATGTCGGCATCGACTTTCGCCAGACGAATGCTGAAGGCGAACTGGTCTCATGGATACATGAGTGCCGTGAGATGGCGCGGGGCATCATCATCAATCCGGCAGCCTTCACTCATACATCCATTGCGCTGCTGGACGCACTGCTGGCCGTCGATCTGCCTGTGATCGAGGTGCACATTTCCAACATCCATCGCCGGGAAGCATTCCGACACATTTCATACGTGTCGAAAGCGGCGGTAGGGGTCATCTGTGGACTGGGTGTGCAGGGATATACCCTTGCCCTTCAGGCCATGACCGACATCATCATGAACGAGGAAACGCAATGAGCCGACTGCTCGTAGACGCAGATGCCATACGGGCACTGGCCGATATCCTGACGGATACGGGACTGACCGAGATCGAGATCGCGGAAAAGGACAGCCGCATCCGCGTTGTCCGTGCCGTCTCCACGGTCGCCGCGCCGGTCCAGACCATCGCCGCCCCTGCCGCCGCGGCTCCCGCCGTCATGCCGGTGGCCGCAGCGCCCGCTGACCTTTCCAAGCATCCGGGAGCCGTCAAAAGCCCGATGGTGGGTGTCGCGTATCTGACACCTGATCCCTCAGCTCCGGCTTTCATCACGGAAGGTCAGACGGTGACAGTGGGTCAGACGCTTCTGCTGATCGAAGCGATGAAGACCTTTAATCAGATCAAGGCGACCAAGGCCGGAACGGTGAAGCAGATTCTCGTCGCTTCCGGCGATCCCGTCGAATTCGATCAGCCGCTTGTCATCATTGAGTGATGTTTTCCAAGATCCTCATCGCCAATCGTGGCGAAATCGCCCTTCGTGTTCTGCGCGCCTGCCGTGAACTGGGCATCCGCACGGTCGCGGTTCATTCCACAGCCGACGCCGACGCCATGCATGTGCGCCTTGCCGACGAAGCCGTCTGCATCGGACCGCCAGCCGCGCGTGACTCCTATCTGAACGTCGCGGCGATTCTTTCCGCCGCGACCATCACGGGCGCGGAAGCGATCCATCCCGGCTACGGCTTCCTGTCGGAGAACGCGGATTTCGCGGAAACGGTCGAAGCCCATGGACTGATCTTCATCGGCCCGACGGCGGAGCATATCCGCACGATGGGCGACAAGATCAGCGCCAAGACAACGATGGAAGCACTTGGCGTTCCCCTGGTTCCCGGCTCCGACGGTGAACTCGCCAATATCGAGGAAGCTTACGAAGTCGCCGAGCGCGTGGGCTATCCGGTGCTGATCAAGGCTGCCGCGGGTGGTGGTGGTCGTGGCATGAAGGTTGCCCCGACAAAGGAAGACCTCGCGGAAGCATGGAGCGTTGCCCGCACGGAAGCGCTGGCTGCCTTCGGCAATGACGCGGTCTATCTCGAGAAATATCTCGATAAGCCGCGCCATATCGAGTTGCAGATCCTCGGCGATACGCACGGCAATGTCGTGCATTTCGGTGAGCGTGACTGCTCGCTCCAGCGCCGTCACCAGAAGCTGCTGGAAGAGGCGGGCTCTCCTGCCCTCACGCCAGAAGAGCGTGATGCCATTGGCGCAACCTCGATAGCGGCTCTGGCCAAGATGGGCTACCGCAACGCGGGCACGCTGGAGTTCCTGTATCAGGACGGTCAGTTCTGCTTCATCGAGATGAACACCCGTCTTCAGGTCGAGCATCCGGTGACGGAAATGGTCTGCGACGTGGATCTCGTGCGTGAGCAGATCCGCATCGCGGCAGGCGAGCCGCTTGGCTACTCGCAGAAGGACGTTACCTTCTCCGGCCATGCCATCGAATGCCGCATCAACGCTGAAGACCCGGATACGTTCATTCCGAGTCCCGGCACGGTTACGGTCTATCATCCTCCCGGCGGCCTCGGGGTGCGCATCGACAGCGCCGTTTATGCCGGTTACCGCGTGCCGCCTTACTATGACAGCATGATCGCCAAGCTGATCGTGCATGCGCCGACCCGCGAGGCCGCAATTGCCCGTATGAGCCGCGCTCTGGATGAACTGGTGGTCGAAGGCGTTAAGACGGTTGTTCCGCTGCATCGCCGCATTCTGGCGGACCCGGAATTCCAGAAGGGTGATTATACGATCCACTGGCTGGAAAACTTCACCGCACGCGGCAAGTGAATGCTCGCGTGAGCGATACCGATAAGGGGCAAGGAGGCAACGCTTCCTTGCCCCTTTTGGTTGCCACAGTGTCCTGCCTTGGCTAAGGACGCCCCCAACGGCGCTTTTCTGCCGTTTCATGAACTTTTTTCGTGAAAGATTCGACTTCAATGAGCCAGATGACCCTGCTGCCCGTAAAGCGCGCCCTTCTTTCCGTTTCCGACAAGACGGGACTGATAGAGCTTGGCCGCGCCCTTGCCGCTCAGGGCGCAGAAATTCTCTCCACCGGCGGTTCCGCCAAGGCCCTGCGCGAAGCGGGGCTTCCTGTTGTGGAGGTTTCCGATCACACCGGCTTTCCTGAAATCCTTGACGGACGTGTGAAAACGCTCGTGCCGCAGATTCATGGCGGCATCCTTGGTCGTCGCGATCTGCCCGCGCATGTGGCGCAGATGGAAGAGCACAAGATTGCTCCGATCGATCTGGTCGCCGTCAACCTCTATCCGTTCGAGGCGACGGTCGCCTCCGGTGCAGGCGCTGACGACTGCATTGAAAACATCGACATTGGTGGCCCTGCCCTGATCCGCGCTGCCGCCAAGAATCACGGCCATGTCGTGGTTCTGACCAATCCTGCGCAGTATGGCGCCATTATCGAAGCCTTGCAGGCGGGTGGAACAACACTGGAAGCGCGTCGCGCGCTGGCGGGCGCGGCCTATGCCCGCACGGCAGCTTACGATTCCGCCATTGCGGCATGGTTCGCCAAAGAACGTCACGATACATTCCCCGAGCGTTTCACCCTGTCCGGCGAACGCCGTGAAGTGCTGCGTTACGGTGAAAATCCCCATCAGCAGGCGGCGTTCTACACGGACGGCACAAAACGCCCGGGCGTGGCCACGGCCCGGCAGGTGCAGGGCAAAGCTCTGTCCTACAACAATCTCAATGACACGGATGCGGCATTCGAGGCCGTTGCCGAGTTCAAGAAGCCAGCCGTGGTTATCGTCAAGCACGCCAATCCGTGCGGTGTGGCGACGGCCGACACCCTCAGCGCCGCATGGGATATGGCTCTGCGCTGCGATCCTGTGTCCGCTTTTGGCGGTATTGTCGCTCTCAACGGCACGCTGGACGAAGAGACTGCGACAAAGATTTCCTCGATCTTTACTGAAGTCATCGTTGCGCCCGAGGCCACCGAAGCGGCTCAGGCAGTTCTTGCCCGCAAGAAGAATCTGCGCCTGTTGCTGACGGGTGCCCTCCCCGACCCGCTGGCTGGTGGTGTGATCGTGCGTTCACTGGCGGGAGGCTTCCTCGCGCAGACCCGCGACAATGGGCGTATCGAAGAAAGTGACCTGAAGGTCGTGACGAAGCGGCAACCCACGGCGGAAGAAATGCGCGATCTGATCTTCGCATTCCGTGTGGCGAAGCACGTCAAATCGAACGCCATCGTTTATGCCAAGGACGGCGCAACAGTCGGAGTGGGAGCTGGTCAGATGAGCCGCCTCGATTCCGCCCGGATCGCCGTCAGCAAAAGCCTTGAAGCAGCGAAAGCGATCGGCCTGTCCGAACCGCTGACCAAAGGCAGCGTGGCCGCCTCCGATGCGTTCTTCCCGTTCGCGGACGGTCTGGAAACAATTATCGGAGCTGGCGCGACAGCCGTAATCCAGCCGGGTGGTTCCATCCGTGACGATGAAGTCATCGCAGCGGCGGACAAGGCGGGTATCAGCATGGTTCTGACTGGTATGCGCCATTTCCGGCACTGATCCGCACAGAGAGGCTCTTGTCCAGCGGCGTCAGTCGTGGCCTATCAAGAGGGTTAAACTATTTCGTTCTACCGGCCTGTCCGTCATGGACAGGCGAACGACTGGACCCATCATGCGTCACATCTCCCGTCTCGCTGTTCTTGCGCTCGGATCGGTTTCTCTTCTGGCAGCATCGCCTTCCTTTGCTGCCTCTTCTCAGCCGTCGAATCAGTCCGTTTATGATCTTTCGGTCCTGCCGACCTTCAGCGGCACGGTCGCCCAGTACATCCCCTCTGCTGGCGGCGGCATCAACGGCCTGCTGCTGACGGACGGAACTGAAGTTCTCGTCTCTCAGGATCTGTCGTGGGACCTGCCGAAAGTTGTGAAGCCGGGAGAGAAGATCACCGGCACCGGTCTGAAGGGCAAGACCCTGCCGATCGTGCATGCGTTCTCCCTGAGCGGGCCGCGCGGCAATCGGACTGAAGATACCGGCATCACCATGCCGCTGCACTCGACGGAAATGGTCGCCGGCCCCGACATCGTGGTGCATGGGGTGATTGCGTACCCCCTCTACAACATACAGGGCTCGCTGATCGGCGCCATTCTGAAGGACAAAAGCGTTGTGCGGGTGCCCGTGCGTGATGGGTCAAAACTTGCTGCTTGGCTCAAGCCGGGTGCATCCCTGTATGCGGCTGGCCCCGGTGTCTCGGGCGTTTATGGAACGGCCCTGAATGCCCATCAGATCGGACCTGACGCCCAGCAGGTCGTGTCCCTTACGGCGGACGATCTGCCTCCGGCGGGCCCACCACCGGGCTCACCGGGTTATGACATCATCCGGTCAGCAGAAACGCACTGATTTTTGGGAAAGGCGGAGCCATACGCTCCGCCAAATCAGACTGTTCAGAAAATTACTTCCGAACAAACGTCCAGTACATCGGCTGACGCCCGGCCCGGATCGCCTTCGCCTCATAGCGCGTAGGAGGCCAGCCTTCCGGACGCTCAAGTGCCGGTGGGGCCGTCTCGAAGAAATCCTGATTGCCCATGACTTCTTCGACCCACGCCTGATAGGTCGGATCGTCA
Organism: Acetobacter sp.; assembly: GCF_047721705.1. Taxonomy (GTDB): domain Bacteria; phylum Pseudomonadota; class Alphaproteobacteria; order Acetobacterales; family Acetobacteraceae; genus Acetobacter. The sequence continues at coordinate 33,630 of NZ_JBDNXK010000005.1, forward strand.
CTCGCCACACGCCAGATTGCACCGGGCTTCAGCGCACGGGCCACAAATGGCAGATTGCCGGGATGGACGAAGCGACGCTTGGCATGACGCTTTTTCGGCCACGGGTCCGGAAACATCAGAAACATCCGGTCCAGTGACGCTTCCGGCAGATTCTGGAGCAGCAGACGCGCATCATCGTCCCACAGACGCAGAAGCGGCGGGAGGGGAGACGTTGCTTCCTCACGTGATGGGAACAACGGCGCGAGAAGCGAGCAGAGCCCGTTCTCAAACACTTCCGAGGCAATGTAGCCAACGGAAGGATGCATCTCGATCTGGGAGAGAACATGCTCTCCACCACCGAAACCGACTTCCAGCCAGACCTGCTCAGGACGGGTATCGAAAGCCGCTTTCGGATCGGAGGCTTTATCTTCCGGAAACCGGATCCGGGGCAGCGCCTCATCAATCAGGCGCTGCTGACGGTCGCGCAACGGATGACCCCGCTGACGACCGTAAAGACGCTGAGCCGGTGGCTTCAGAGTGGAAGCGGTCTTCTCCTCACTCTCATGCGGAGTAACCGCGCCACTCTCTTCACCCACCGAACCCATCATCCAGCCTTCAGCGGTTGAAAGCGTTACGCAGCGCGTCGACGAGATCCGTGCGCTCCCACGGGAACGTGTCACGGGCTTCGTCAGGCGTGCGACCGAAGTGACCGTAAGCGGACGTCTCGGTGTAGATCGGACGATTCAGGCGCAGGTGCTGACGGATGCCACGCGGGGAGAGGTTCATCACCTCGCGCATGACCTTCACCAGCTTGGCTTCATCGATGTCTTTGCCTGTGCCGTCGAAATCGACATAGATCGACAGCGGGTGCGACACGCCGATGGCGTAGGACAGCTGAAGCGTGCAACGGTCAGCAAGACCCGCAGCCACGACGTTCTTCGCCAGATAACGAGCAGCGTAGGCTGCGGAACGGTCGACCTTTGTCGGGTCCTTGCCGGAGAACGCGCCACCGCCGTGAGGCGCTGCGCCGCCGTAGGTGTCGACGATGATCTTGCGGCCTGTCAGTCCGGCGTCGCCGTCCGGACCACCGATCACGAAGATGCCGGTCGGATTGACGTAGAATTCCTTGTCAGCCGGCATCCAGCCTTCCGGCAGCACGTCCTTGACGATGTTGTGCAGCTCGTTGCGGATGACGTTCTGGTCCATGCCTTCGTCATGCTGCGTCGAGATGACGACAGACGTGGCTTCGACTGGCTTGCCGTTAAGGTAACGCAGGGTCACCTGGCTCTTGGCGTCCGGCTGCAGGCCCTTCGCACGCGGATCGCCAGCACGACGCAGGTCACGCATCGTCTTGAGGATCTTGTGGGAGTAGTACAGCGGCGCAGGCATCAGCGTCTCGGTCTCGTTGGTCGCGAAACCGAACATGATGCCCTGATCGCCAGCACCCTCGTCCTTCTCGCCTGCGCTATCGACGCCGACAGCAATGTCAGCGGACTGCGCATGAAGGTAGTTGCTGATCTCAGCGTTCTTCCAGGAGAAACCTGCCTGATCGTAACCGATGTCACGGATCGCTTCACGAGCGGCTTCGATCAGACCATCCGACGTGATGGAGGACGGGCCGCGGACTTCACCGGCGAGGACAACGCGGTTGGTCGTCACCAGCGTTTCGCAGGCAACGCGCGCTTCCGGATCCGCCGTCAGATAAGCGTCCAGAACCGTATCGCTGATCCGGTCCGCCACTTTGTCGGGATGGCCTTCGGACACCGATTCCGAGGTAAACAGGAACTCGCCTTGCTTGAGCATGATTTTGCCAACCGCCTCATCTGGTAAGGTGGAACTAACGCGAAATCGCGAAAATCCCGGAATGATCAGGCATGTCGTTTGACGGAGGATGATCTCGGGGTCAAGCGGCATCACCGGAAGAGCTGTCATTTACGCCCATGTCGGGGGCTTTTCAGCCCAGACCGAGCACATTTTCCATATTATAAAGGCCAGCCTTCTGGCGCACGAGCCATTCGGCGGCCTGCACCGCGCCATCGGCAAAAACACGCCGATCAAAAGCGCGATGGCTGAGAGCGATCTGCTCCGTGCCAGACGTGAAGAGGAGCGTGTGCTCTCCGACGATCTGACCGCCACGCAGGGCCGCGAACCCGATTTCGCCGGTTTTGCGCGCGCCACACTGGCCTTCACGCGCAGGTGTGCGCACATCGGCGAACTTCACCCCACGTCCCTTAGCGACCGCTTCGCCAATGGCCAGCGCCGTGCCGGACGGGGCATCGACCTTCTGACGATGATGCATCTCGACAATTTCCGCATCGAAGCGGTCAGCAGGAAGTGCCGTTCCCATTTCACGCGCCAGACGCAGTACAAGCGTGACGCCCGCAGAAAAGTTGGCGGCCTGCACGACACCAATATTTCTTGCCGCATCATCGACGGCCTGCTGGTCCGCTCCGGATAGGCCGGTGGTGCCCAGCACCCACGCCGTTCCGGCCTTTTTGAGGGCTTCGGCATGAGGGATCACCGTCGAAACATGCGTGAAGTCGATGACCACATCCGACATCTCCGCCAGTTCCCCCATGTCCGCGCACAGAGTGATGGAGCCGTTCCGTGTCAGTGCGGCGAGGCGCTGTTCATCGTGCTCGACGTCACGGCAGGTGCCACCAACAACGCGGCAGCCAGCGTCCAGCGAACTGAGCACGAGCATCTGGCCCATGCGTCCGGAAAGCCCGGCAATCCCGACACGCAGGGGATGGGAAGTCGTCACGGCGCATACTCCAGAACAGACGAAAAGACGGCTGTTTTCCTACGCCTTTTACCGTGAAGGCTCAATGTCTGATGAAATGGTTCAGGGCGGTTCTCACAGGTAGGGTGAGAATAACCGGGCGATCGCATCGCGGAATTTCACGGGGAGAATGCGCTCATCCAGATCGTGATGCGTCAGACGTCTCCGACGATGGCTTTCAATGAACGCATCGATTTTTTCCGCAAAGGTGACACCATAACTTTCCACATTGATCTCGAAATTGAGTCGCAGGCTACGAGCATCCAGATTGGCACTGCCGACGAAGGCCCATCGCCTGTCCATCACCATCAGTTTTGCGTGGTTGAATGGCGGCCCACTGAGCCAGATGCGGCAACCGGCATCGAGAATAACCTGAAGATCGTCGCGGCAGGCCCAGTCCATGATCCGGTGATTACTGCGCGCAGGAATGATGAGATCGACCTGCACACCACGCAAGGCTGCCAACGCCAGTTCCGAAAGCATCCGTGTCCCCGGCAGGAAGTAGGGCGTCATGATTCTGACGGAGTGTCGAGCCAGAGTGATGGCCTGAAGGGCTGTGTATTCAATCTTTTCCAGATCGGTGTCCGGCCCTGACGTGACCACCCGCAGAATATCGTTTCCTGCTCCATCCAGCGGCGGAAACCATAGGGCTCCTGTCAGTTCTTCCTCGCAGGTGAAGGACCAGTCCCACGCGAAAGCCTCAGCCAATTGGCGTACCACTGGCCCCTGCAACCGAAAATGCACATCAGCGACCCGGTGATCCACTCGCATGCGATTACGGTTTTCCTCACCGATATTCAGACCACCGATAAATCCTAGAGTGCCGTCCACCACCAGAATCTTGCGATGATTGCGAAGATTGATGAAAGGCATGCTCCACGGGAGAAAGGAGTGAAGAAAACGGGCACAGGGCACGCCCGCGCGTTGCAGGACGCGTGCGGTGGGACAGAAAAAGTAACCCGCCCCCACTCCATCAAGAAGAACCCGGACTGCAACACCCCGCCTGTGTGCCTCAATGAGCGCTGCAATGAAGAGTGAGCCCGTCGCGTCGTAGCGGAAGATGTATGAAGACAGCATGATGCTTTTGCTGGCCGCGCCAATCGCGGCGAGCATCTGGGGATAGGCCCCTTCGCCATCAAGCAATGGTTCGATGCTGTTGCCGCCCAAAAGGGGCCGACCACTGATTTTCCGAACCATCTCTGCAAGAGGCCTGAGTCCTTCATCGACTGTTTCGCTCCACCGGATGAGAGGAGCGCTCTCTGCCTGAGGGCTGCGGGTTTCGATCAGCTTCCGTGCACGACGACGCACGCGATTGATGCCGAACATCAGGTAAAGGCAGAGGCCAACATAGGGCGCAAGCAGGACAGCGCCGATCCACCCTATGGCCGCCGAGGTATCCCGCTTTGTGAGAAGAATGTGCGCTGTAGCAAGAGCGGCAAGCAGGATATGGCAGGCCAGAAGGGTGTTTATCAGAAGGTTCCCGGCGGTTAACAGCGCACATCCCCCTTGGCTTGTTAATCAAATGATTACTCTATCCTGCAACTGTTCAAGGAATGCACAGTCGCACGGAAAAGACTCATCGCACGAAACGCGGTCATGTTGCGTGGAAAGACGGCGTGACTGCTGAATTACTTGTGGAGCAGGCGCTTGTTGCCAGAGACTGGCACATTCTTCTACGCCGCGCCCGGTCGCCTCTTGGCGAGATCGATCTGGTGGCTCTCAAGGAAGGCCGCCTCACCTTCATCGAAGTCAAAAAGCGCGTGACGCATTCTCTCGCGGCTCATGCCGTCAGCGAGCGTCAGAGACAGCGCATCATGAACGCGGCTGAACTGCTGCTCGCAACCCATGCGGAGTGGGAGTACGAGACCATCGCCTTTGATGTGATCATTGTCGATGAAGGAGGCGCTGTCCGCCGCATCAAGGATGCATTCTGGCAGGCCTAGAAACAAAAAAAACCGCCTGAAAATATCAGACGGTCTTTGAAGATGAGAAAATCCCGGGCACCAGATCAGGTGCGGTGATGCGCGTGCGCTTTGCTGACAGACGGTTTCACCACATGAAATGACACCAGATGAACCATGGGGCGCGAAGACCGACTGGCCACAGCGACATGATGCCGGGAAGAAGAAGCCGCAGTCGCAACCCGGTAATGATGGACAGGCGCATGGTAGACCGGCGCCGCCGTCAGGGACTCAAGTGTCAGCTTGCTTGCTTCGAAATCAGAGAGAACACGCTCAGCATGTGCTGAGTGAGATGAGGCGACAACAATGGCTGAAAGCCCGGCTGTAATAAATGTCAGCTTCCGCACCATCGATCTCATTATTGCAACCCTCATCTGTTCATTTCGAGGAGAAGTATACGTCACCGTTTCCCAGCGGCAACCCCTGTTCTCACCAGATTGTGGGAAATTACCAGCTCTTTTCCGGATTTACGTTAAAAGGAGATTTACAATACTGCCGCTGGCCGGAACAAAACCGGAATAAATGGAAAACGGAGACCTTTCAGCCTCCGTTTTGGAAATTACCTTACGCAGCGGCGCAGGCGATTCCCTTTTCCTTGAGCAGCGTCTGCAGCTCGCCGGACTGGGCCATTTCCATCACAATATCGCAGCCACCGACGAACTCGCCCTTGACGTAAAGCTGCGGAATGGTGGGCCAGTCAGAGAAGATCTTGATGCCTTCACGCATTTCAGGATCAGCCAGAACATTCTCGGCCTTGAACGGCACACCGAGGTGGTTCAGCACCTGAACGACACGGGCGGAGAACCCGCACTGCGGGAAATCCGGTGTGCCCTTCATGAACAGCATGACGGGGTTCTCTTCAACAAGCGCCTGAATGCGCTGACCAACAGGTGTGGACATCTCTGCTTACTCCAGTTTCCGGAGAGACCCGCCTCAACTACGGAATCTGTCCGGTTTTATTCAGAAAATCGGGAACATCAGGGGGCTGACGTCTTGAGCGCAAGCGCGTGCAACGTTCCGCCCATGTGTCCTTCGAGCGCATTATAGACCAGCTTGTGCTGTTTCACCCGAGGCAATCCACGAAAGGCTTCACTGACGACAGTGCAGGCGTAATGATCGCCGTCGCCTGCCAGATCGTCGATGCTCACTTTTGCGTCAGGAAACGCCTTGAGGATGTAGGCCTCGATATCTGCCGCACTCATGGCCATGACCATTCTCCTTTGATAACCGATGAATCCGGTCCGAAACGTCGCTCAGCGATCCATCAGGGCGGGGAAGAACGCAGCGTGCGCTACATTCATACGCGCCGCAGACACTCGCGCCCCACTTGGAAGAACCAGACAGTCTCCACCGATGGCTGCCGCCACGCGGGCCGGAACACGAGCTTTTTCCGCCGCTGCAAGGAACGTCTTGCCGTCACCTTCGACCGCGACCAGATAGCGACCCTGATCCTCACCGAACCAGAACGCCTCCGGACGCATACCCGACTGCGGTGGCTCAAGCGTGCAGCCATTGCCGGTCGCCATAACCATTTCGGCAGCGGCGATCAGAATACCGCCATCGGAGACGTCATGGCAGGCTTTCACCACATCCGACGTGATCTGCTCGCGCACGAAGTCGCCATTGCGACGCTCGGCGGCCAGATCCACATCCGGTGCATCACCCGTTTCGCGTCCAAGGATTTCACGCAGCCAAAGCGACTGGCCTAGGTGGCCTTTCGTCTCGCCCACGAGAATCAGCGTGCCGTTCTCAGGCATGCCGAGCCCAACGTTCTTCGTAACATCGTCCAGCACACCCAGACCACCAAGAGCCGGGGTCGGCAGGATGGCTGACGTGGTGCCGTCCGGATTGCGGGTCTCGTTATAGAGCGAGACGTTGCCGCTCACGATCGGGAAGTCGAGCGCACGGCAGGCTTCACCAATGCCTTCGATAGCGCCGACGAACTGCGCCATGATCTCGGGCTTCTCGGGATTGCCGAAGTTCAGGTTGTCCGTCACGGCGAGCGGACGCGCGCCTGTCGCCGTGATGTTGCGCCATGCCTCGGCAACCGCCTGCGCCCCACCCTTCTTCGGGTTGGCGCGGCAGTAGCGCGGCGTGCAGTCCGTGGTCAGCGCCAGACCGATGGAGGTGTCCTCGACCTTGACGATGGCCGCATCTGCGCCACCCGGACGACGCACGGTCTGTCCGCCGACCGTGCTGTCATACTGGTTCCAGATCCATGCGCGGGACGCGACATCCGGGCAACCGATTAAACGGATAAGCGTCTGCTCCAGACCGAACGGATCATGAATGTCACCAACAGGCTCCGGCGCGGGCAGTGGTGCGGTCGGACGATCGTAGATCGGGGCCTGCTCCGCCAGCGGGTCCAGCGGAATGTCGGCTTCGACCTGCCCCTTGTGGCGCACGACGATGTTGCCGGTGTCGGTCAGATGACCGATGACCGCGAAATCCAGTTCCCACTTCTCGAAGATCGCACGGGCGACTTCTGTGCGTTCCGGCTTGATGACGATGAGCATGCGCTCCTGACTCTCGGAGAGCATCATCTCATAAGCCGTCATGTTCGGCTCACGCTGCGGAACAGCGTCGAGATCAAGGTCGATGCCGACACCACCCTTGCCCGCCATTTCGACGGACGAGGAGGTCAGACCAGCAGCGCCCATATCCTGAATGGCGACAATCGCATCGGTCGCCATCAGCTCGAGACACGCCTCGATCAGCAGCTTCTCGACGAACGGGTCACCGACCTGAACGGTCGGGCGCTTGGCCAGCGCGTTCTCGTCGAACTCAGCAGAAGACATGGTCGCGCCGTGGATGCCGTCGCGGCCCGTCTTGGAGCCAACATACACAACCGGATTACCGATACCCGCAGCAGCCGACAGAAAAATCTTGTCCTGACGGGCAACGCCGACCGTCATGGCGTTGACCAGCGGATTGCCGTCATAGGCCGGGTGGAAGTTTACTTCCCCGCCGACCGTCGGCACGCCGACACAGTTGCCGTAGCCACCGATGCCACGGACCACACCGTCCACGATCTGACGTGTGCGAGGTGTTTCCGGCGAACCGAAACGCAGGGCGTTCAGGTTGGCAACCGGGCGCGCACCCATCGTGAACACGTCGCGGAGGATGCCACCGACGCCCGTTGCCGCGCCCTGATAGGGCTCGATGAAAGACGGGTGGTTGTGGCTCTCCATCTTGAAGATGGCGGCCAGTCCCTGCCCGATATCGACCACACCAGCATTCTCGCCGGGACCGTGGATGACCCACGGTGCCGTGGTCGGCAGGGTGCGCAGCCACTTACGGGATGACTTGTAGGAACAGTGCTCGGACCACATGACCGAGAACACGCCCAGTTCCGTCAGGCTTGGCGTGCGCCCCATAATGGCGAGGACGCGATCATATTCCTCGGCAGACAGGCCGAATTCGCGGGCCAGATCGGCGTTGACCGCTTTCTGCTTGCTGCTCATCGGACCAGAGCCTCCACCAGACTTTCGAACAGGGGCTTGCCGTCTTCACCGCCCATCAGCGGATCAACGAGGTCTTCCGGATGCGGCATCATGCCACAGATGCGGGAGTTGGCGCTCAGGATGCCAGCGATGGCGTCGAGGCTGCCGTTCGGGTTGCTGTCGCGGTCAGCCGCGTCAACCTTGCCGTTCGGCGCGGCGTAACGGAACGCCACGCGGTTCTCGCCCTGAAGCGTCTTCAGCGTCTCGGCGTCCGCGACATAGTTACCGTCACCGTGGGCGAGCGGCGTGCGGAACACATCGCCCTTCTTCCAGCGGCGGGTGAACGGTGTTTCCGCATTCTCGACGCGAAGATGGCAGTCCTGCGACAGGAAGCGCAGGCCAGCGTTCCGCAACAGCGCGCCCGGCAGTAGGCCAGTTTCCGTCAGGATCTGGAAGCCGTTGCAGACACCAAGGATGTGACCACCCTTTTCAGCGAATGCACGGATTTCCCGCATGATCGGGGAGTGCGCAGCCATTGCGCCACAGCGAAGATAATCGCCATAGCTGAAGCCACCTGGCAGCACGACGAGATCAAGCTGGGGAAGCTCGGTGTCCCGGTGCCAGAGGATTTTCGGAGCGTGACCGGTAACCGCCTTCAGGGCGATCGCCATGTCGCGCTCCCGGTTGGTCCCCGGAAAAACGACGATACCGGCTTTCATTTCTTCTGTTCCGCAGGCTTGGAGGAAGAAGCAGCACAGGGGTAGGCATCATGCAGGGCCATGAACACGCCCTCGCCCACCGGCTTGTCCCATGTATCCTTGTGCGCCTTCAGCCATGAGACGACCTTGCCGCGCATGGACACGCCCGTTTCCGTCTGCGGGACGCAGAAACCGGCAGGTGCGTTCGGATCGCCTTCGTTGCGGTCATTGATCTTCGCCAGCACGCCAGCATCGGAAATGCCGGAGATATAGGCGTCACAGACAGAAGCGCCTGCGGGACGCGAACAGATGCGTCCGAAGCTGCCGACGGTCATCGGGGACACACGCTGCGCCATGGCGGCGTCGGCGGAAACGAGACCAGCAGCCAGCAGAAGCAGTGTGGAGAAAACGGAAGCGTGGCTCATTTCATCACCTCTACGGAGAAGTCCTCGATCACCTCGTTGGCGAGCAACTGCTTCGCCATTTCGGTTGCCCGCGCCTCGACCTTCGCCGGATCGGTGCCGTCCACATCCAGTTCGATCACCTTGCCGACGCGCACATCCTTCACTTCCGGGAAGTCCAGAACATGAAGGGCATGACCGATGGCTTTACCCTGCGGGTCGAGCACGCCTTCCTTCAACGAGACCGTCACACGAACCTTCATATCGCCCCCTGGCTTTTTATCTCTTTCCACTCACGCCTGACCTGACGGCGTGGCTCATTGCATCGTGTCGGAGCCCTTGTGGTCGCCGTTTCCGGCCTCGGGCAGAATGCCGAGACGACGGGCGACCTCCTGATAGGCTTCCTCGACCTGCCCCATATCCCGGCGGAAACGGTCCTTGTCGAGCTTCTCGTTTGTCTTGGCGTCCCACAGACGGCAGTTGTCCGGAGAGATTTCATCCGCGAGGATGATGCGCATCTCCTCGCCTTCCCACACACGCCCGAATTCCAGCTTGAAATCGACAAGCGAGATTCCGACGCCCGCAAACAGGCCGGTCAGGAAATCATTCACCCGCAGGGACATGGCGACCATATCATCCATGTCATGCGGACAGGCCCAGCCGAATGCCGTGATATGCTCCTCGGCAACCATCGGATCGCCCAGCGCATCGTTCTTGTAATAATATTCGACGATGGCGCGCGGCAGACGCGTGCCTTCCGGAATACCAAGCCGCTTGGCGATGCTGCCAGCCGCGATATTGCGCACCACGATTTCCAGCGGGATGATCTCCACCTCACGAATCAACTGCTCCCGCATGTTGATCCGGCGGATGAAGTGCGTGGGGATGCCGATTTCCTGCAAGCGCAGCATGATATATTCGCTGATGCGGTTGTTCAGCACACCCTTGCCGGTGATGATGCCATGCTTGGCGCCATTTCCGGCCGTGGCATCGTCCTTGAAATACTGCACGAGGGTTCCGGGTTCCGGTCCTTCAAACAGGATCTTGGCTTTACCTTCATACAGCTGGCGGCGGCGGGCCATGGTCGTTCTTGCTCACTCTTGGCTTGCGGGCGGTCCTGCAAGACATCTTGCCCGCACAGTTGTCCGGCCCGGGCAGTGGGCCTCTGCGGCTGCCCCTTAGCAGCCTTCGGCTTCAGATGATACAGCAGGGTTGCTCCGAAGGCGCTTTAACACAAGCAGCCCAGCCTTATCTGGCCTCTCTCACCTGCCTTCGCAACGCCACCCTTTGCGCGGAGGACGTCCCTCGGAACGTCCCCGGCAAAGGATGGATATCAGGCCTTCGGACCAGTTTCGCCGAAGATCAGCTTGTAGCGATCATCAACAGCCTTCAGGTGAGAACGGCTATCCATGGCGGCGTCCAACACTTCCGGCGCGATCCGACCGGCGATTTCCGGATCAGCGTCCAGATTTTCGCGGAAGGTCTTGAAGCCCGGCTTGCCGAGTTTGGTCCATGTCTCCATCGCACAGCGCTGCACGATACGGTACGCGTCCTCACGCAGCACGCCCGCACGGGCCAGAGCCAGCAGCACTTCGCCGGAATGCACAACACCGCCGAGGCTTTCGATGTTCGCGGCCATCTGGTCCGGATAGACCATCAGTTTGTCCATCATGCCCGCCAGACGGGCCAATGCGAAGTCGAGACCGATCGTCGCATCCGGGCAGATGTTCCGCTCAACCGAGGAGTGGCTGATGTCGCGCTCATGCCACAGCGCCACGTTCTCAAGCGCGGGGATGACAGCGGCACGCACCAGACGGGCCAGACCTGTCAGGTTCTCGGACAGGACCGGATTCCGCTTGTGCGGCATCGCGGACGAACCCTTCTGGCCTTTATGGAAGAACTCTTCTGCCTCGCGCACTTCCGAACGCTGGAGATGACGTACTTCCGTGGCCAGACGCTCGATGCCACTAGCGATAACAGCCAGCGCACAGAAATAGGCAGCATGACGATCGCGCGGAATGACCTGGGTGGAGACCGGCTCCGGCTTCAGCCCCAGCTTGTCGGAGACATAGGCTTCAACACGCGGGTCGAGATGCGCGAACGTGCCGACAGCACCGGAAATGGCGCAGGTGGCGATCTCGGCGCGAGCCGTTTCCAGACGCTTCTTGTTACGGTCGAACTCAGCGTAATGACCCGCCATCTTCAGACCGAAGGAGGTCGGCTCGGCATGGATGCCGTGGCTGCGGCCGATGGTCAGCGTGTATTTGTGCTCGAAAGCCTGCTTCTTCAGCGCAGCCAGAACCGTATCGAGGTCAGCCAGCAGAAGGTCGGTCGCCTGCGTAAGCTGGACCGAGAGGCAGGTGTCGAGCACGTCGGACGACGTCATGCCGAGATGCACGAAGCGGCTGTCGGGGCCGATCTTTTCCGCGAGCCATGTAAGGAAGGCGATCACGTCGTGACGGGTCTCGGCCTCGATCGCGTCGATGCGGTCGAGATCGGCCTGCGAGAACGCGGCCATCGCGGCGTCGCCCTTCTCGCGGATGGTGCGAGCGGAGTCCTTGGGGATCTCGCCCAGCTCGGCCATCGCCTCACATGCCAGAGCTTCGATCTCGAACCAGATCCGATAGCGGTTTTCGGGGGCCCAGATAGCCAGCATTGCGGGTCGTGTGTAGCGAGGCACCATGGGCGCGTTTCCTCTTTCGCGTGATGGGGAGGTGATCGAGGGATGCTCTAGACCATTTAGACGACCGTGGAAAAGGCCTCTCGGTGGGAAAGACCCTTGCCCCGGAGGGCTGTCTCTGGTCCAACGCAATCTGATGCCATGTACGGAAGAAAGCGCGGCGCGCGGAATTTCGTTCAGGTCTGCCGGGGAGTGAGGAAAGCGTGGCGCGAACGGGACAGAAAGCGGCGGGACTGCTGACCGCATTGGCGCTTACGGGGTGTTACGAGCAATATAACTATCGTCCTGCCGATTATCAGGAAGGCTGGCGGTTCGGCATGCATCAGGGTCATGCGGGCTGGTTCGATCAGCGTGGTCACTGGCAGGGCTGGTTCGATGGCAACCAGTGGCGTCCCTCTCATCCGGCTCCCAAGCCCTCGCCTACCCTGCCTTCCGTCATCGACAAGCTCAGACAGGAGGGCGATCAGGAACGGGCGGCAGCCAACCGCAAGACCGTGGGGCACGCAGTGCCCGTTCAGTCCACACCACACGCAGTACCAGCCAAGCTACTTACCGCTACACCTCAGCCAAACACTGCGCCGCCTGCCGCCATTCCTGCTCCAGCGACGGTATCGCCGGTGGTTCAGCCGTCCGCACCCGTCGTCGCGCCACAACGGCCGCCTGTATCGCCACCTGTCAAACCACCTGTCGTGAAACAGGCTCCTGTCATTGAGGAAACTCCGAAAGCGGTTGCGCCTGTCGCCCCTCAACCGGCGCCGCCCCCTCCAGCAGAAGTCATCCCCGAAGCGCCGGTTGAAGCACCCCCACGCCCCGCTCCGGCGATCCCGACGCCTGCCGTGCCGAAGACGCCGCAACATTACATCCCTGTGCCGCCGCCGCCGCCGCCCGAGGATGCGTTGCCACCGCTTTCGACAGAAGAGAATGCGCCAGACGAGATCGTGGTTCCTCCGGCGGGCAATTCCGGCAGCAAATAAAGGAGCGCAAGCAATGCCGAAGACAGACAGGGCAGCCCCGCTGACTGCATTGCGGGCGCTCCTGAAAAAGGAAGAGCTGGACGGCCTGATCGTTCCACGTAGCGATGAATATCTTGGGGAGTATGTGCCGCCCTGCGCCGAAAGGCTGGCGTGGATCACTGGCTTCACGGGAAGTGCAGGTCTTGCCGTCATTCTTGCCGAACGGGCAGCAGTCTTCTCCGATGGACGCTACATCACCCAGATGGACGATCAGGTGGATGGAGCGCTGTGGGATCGCCTGCATATCAGCGATACGCCACCAAAAGCATGGCTGTCAGACCATGCCCCCGAAGGTGCCCGCATCGGTTACGATCCACGGGTTATCAGCCAGACGGCGCTCGATGCATTGGATGCGCCCGGCATCATGCTGGTCCCGACCGGATTCGATCTTATTGACGCAATCTGGACGGATCGTCCCGCGCCTCCCTCCGCACCTGCACAGGTGCATCCTTTGGAATTTGCAGGCGAAAGCAGCGAAGCGAAACGCACTGCCCTTGCAGCCAAACTGGCCGAAACAGGGCAGGATGCGGCCATTCTCGCCGACACAACGTCCATCGCATGGTTGCTCAATATTCGTGGAACGGATGTGCCCTGCACGCCCGTCGTTCTCTCCTACGCCATTCTGCATGCTGATGGGCGTGTCGATCTTTTCGTAAATCCTCAGAAAATCACACCGGACGTCCGTGCGTGGCTCGGCGTTGCGGTGACGGTGCAGGCTCCGGATGCCCTCGAATCCGCGCTGAAAGCCCTTGGCGGCAAAACCGTGCGCATCGACCCGGCAGCGACGCCAGTATGGTTTGCGCAGGTTCTGGAAGCGGCAGGCGCAACGCTGGTGGAGGCCGCTGATCCGTGCGTGTTGCCCCGGGCCCGCAAGAACCACGTGGAGCAGGAAGGCGCGCGCGCGGCCCATCTCCGCGATGCGGTGGCGGTCTGTCGGTTCCTGCACTGGCTGGATGAGAATGCCGCAACTTCGACGGAGCTTGATCTGGTCGAACAACTCCGCGCCTTTCGGGCCGAAGCGCCGGAATATCGGGAAGATTCGTTCGATACCATTTCAGGCGCAGGCCCGAATGGCGCGATCATCCATTATCGCGTGACGCCCGAGACAAATCGCTCAGTTGGCACCGACACTGTCTATCTCGTGGACAGTGGGGCGCAGTATCCTGATGGCACGACGGACATCACCCGCACGATCTGGACCGGGCCCGGCGAGCCTCCGGCCGAGGTGACGGACGCCTTCACTCGTGTTCTGAAAGGCAATCTGCTGCTGGGCCGAACGGTCTTTCCTTCCGGAACCTCCGGCAGCGCGCTGGATGCGCTCGCCCGTTATGCGCTCTGGCAGGGCGGTCTGGATTTCGATCACGGCACCGGACACGGAGTCGGCAGCTATCTTTCGGTGCATGAGGGGCCGCAGCGCATTTCCAAGGTGCCCAATCGAGTCAGTCTGGAGCCGGGGATGATCCTCTCCAACGAACCCGGCTATTACCGTCCCGGCGCGTTCGGCATCCGGCTGGAGACTCTGCTGCTGGTGACGGCAACCGACGTCGGCAAGGACGGACGAAACTTTTTCGCCTTTGAAACGCTGACTCTCGCTCCTTTTGACCGCCGTCTTGTCGACGTGCGGCTGCTCGGCCCGGAAGCGGCGGAATTCCTTGATTCCTATCACGCGCAGGTTCTGAAAAAAGTCGGTCCCCTGCTGCCGGAAGATGCCAGAAAATGGCTGGCGCATGCCTGCTCTCCCATCAACAGGAAGTGAAAACACGCATTTGCGCATCGCGCTTTCACGCAATGCGAGGCAGAAGTGGCGGCGGATGCAAAGGGAGTTCATTATGACGAATAGCAAGACTATCCCCGCCACTCTCATTCCCGGTGACGGCATCGGCCCTGAAATCATGGAATCAGTGGTCGAGATTCTGGACGCCGTTGGCGCTCCGTTTATCTGGGAGCGTCACATCGCCGGCATGGCGGGTGTGGACGCCGTCAACGACCCTCTTCCGAAAGACACGCTTGAGAGCATCCGCAAGACAGGTCTGGCTCTCAAAGGCCCGCTAACGACACCGGTTGGTGGTGGCTTCAAGTCCATCAACGTCACGATGCGTCAGGAATTCGAACTTTACGCAAACCTCCGTCCGACAAAGACGATCATTCCGGGTGGCCGTTACGAGGATATCGATCTCGTGATCGTTCGTGAGAACCTCGAAGGCTATTACGCCGCGATGGAACACACGATCCCGGCCAATGGCGACGCGAAGGGCATTGCTCTCTCGGGTGGTTATGTTTCCCGCAAGGAATGTGAGCGCATCGTTCGCTTCGCGTTCGACTATGCCGTGAAGAACGGCCGCAAGAAGGTGACGCTGGTCCACAAGGCCAACATCATCAAGCAGATGTGCGGGATGTTCCTTGAGGCTGGCCGTAAGGTTGCCGAGGAATACAAGGGCAAGGTCGAGTGTGACGAGCGTATCGTCGACGCCTGTTCCATGCAGCTGGTGACCAACCCATGGCAGTTTGACGTGATCGTCACGACCAACCTGTTTGGTGACATCCTCTCCGATCAGGCTGCTGGCCTTGTCGGTGGTCTGGGTCTCGCACCGGGTGCGAACATCGGTGAAAAAGCTGCGATCTTCGAGGCGGTGCATGGCTCCGCTCCTGACATCGCAGGCAAGAACCTCGCCAACCCGCTGGCTCTCCTGCTGGCTGCGGTGATGATGCTGCGTCACGTTCGTCGTGATGATCTGGCTGACCGGATCGACACGGCGATCAAGAACCTGATCACCAGCGGCAAGGTCCGCACCCGCGACATGGGTGGCACGGCTGGCACGAAGGAACTGACGGCGGCGCTGAAGCAGGCTCTCGTCTGATCCTTTCACCATTGCGGTGAGGACGTCAGCAATGGCGTCCCTGAAAAACCCCTCTTTCATCCGGAAGAGGGGTTTTTCTTTTCTCGCACCCTCCCGCTTTCTTCCAGATCAACGCCGCAATTGGGTCACGATTTACCGGAAAGTTACCTGCTGGCCTCAGGATATCCCGGATCTGCTACCGGGAGAGCTCGTTGTCTACCTCATTGCCGTCAGAACGCCCGGCCGTCACAACCCGTCTGAAATCGCGTCTCGCAGGACTTCGCCCGGAAGACCGCGTTGATGCCTATACGCTTGCGCCACGTCGCCTGCTTCCAACCCGCGCGTTCTGCGGTGCGGAACTCATTCCTCCTCCCGCCCTTTCGCTGGGGCGATTCGCAAACAGGCGGCGTCACAAGGAACCGGTCTGGATTTCCATTCTGGCGGAAGGATGTCGGCTGGCCAGCGCTCTCCCTGCCGAATTGCGTCTGTCTCTTCCGGTTGAGACCGGAGATGCGTTTCCCGATGATCTTCTCGTCCAGATTGCCGATACGCTTTCAGCCCACAAACTCCCGGCTTACCGGCTCGATCTGGAATTCACGGAAGCCAGCCTCACCACTGACAGCGACAGCCTGTTCTATTCTCTTGCCGCCCTGCGCGATGCGGGAGCGGGTCTTGTTCTGGCGGGTTTCGGTACGGGTGTCACCAGTCTTTCCCTGTTGAGAGACCGAAGTTTTTCGGGGCTGATCACCGATGTGAAACTTGATCGACACCTGTTTGCTCACGACGACTCTTCCCAGATTGAAGCGGACCGGAGCATTGCCCGCGCCGTGGTTAGTCTGGGAAGGGATTTCGGCCTCAATACACGGGCCGATGGAATCGATACGGAAGAAACCCTCGCCTTTCTGACCGAAATCGGCTGCCAGTCCGGGAGAGGCTCGGTGCTGGGAGAACCTCAGGCCGTCTCAACTTTTCTGGATCGCTTTCCTTCCTGAGGGCAAAGAAAAGATCCCTTCATCCTCTCTGACATGGACAGAGCGGCAGGAGCCTCGTAATTCCCCCGGCCATGACACATTCCTCCTCCGCACCGATTGTCCGGCTTGGCATTGATTTCGGGACGACGAACAGCGTCCTTGTCCTGCGGGATGCCGATGGCGGCACCCGGACGATCCGTTTTCCCTCATCGAGTGGACCGGAAAGCGAGACATGCCGAACCCTCCTCGCTCTCTGGCAGGAGATGGTTGGAGGCAGAAGGCATGTCGAGCGCGCCATCGGTGCGGAAGCCATCGAAGCCTATCTTGATGATCCGGCTGAAACACGCCTCATCATGTCCATGAAGTCCTATCTGGCGCAGGCCAGCTTTCGCGAGACCCAGCTTTTCGGTCAGCGTGTCACACTGGAAACCCTGATCTCGACCTTTCTTCGGGCCCTGATGGACGCGGGTCATCTCCAGCCGGAACGCTGTGCCGTCACGGTCGGACGCCCGGTGCGATTCGTTGGAGACAACGCTGATAATGATCTGGGCGAAGCACGTCTGCGCGCCAGCTTTGCCGAAGCCGGGTTTGCCGATGTAGCGCTGATGCTCGAACCCGAAGCGGCTGGCTGGACCTTCGCACAAAGGCTGAACCGTCCGGCGACGGTGCTGGTGGGCGATTTCGGCGGTGGCACCAGCGACTTCTCGGTGATGCGGTTCGATCCGACCTCGCATGGCGCGACGGAAGCTCTCGGCTATGCTGGCGTCGGCCTCGCGGGCGATCAGTTCGACAAACGCATCATCGACAATGTGGTCGCGCCTTATCTGGGACGGGATTGCACCTTCAGCATCATGGGTGGTGAGCCTTTGCCCGTGCCTGTCGAGTGGTATGCGTCATTATCCCGCTGGCATCGTCTTTCATTGATGCGCACGCCCCGGATTCTCAATGAGATTGCTGACGTAGCGCGCACGGCGTCCGAACCGGAAAGACTGATGAATCTGATTGAGCTCATTCGCGAGCAGAACGGTCAGTTGCTTTACAACGCGGTGTCCACGACCAAACGGACGCTTTCCACGGAAGATCAGGCGTCTCTGACGTTCCGTCAGAAAGGTCTGGTCATTGAAGAAACTGTCAGCCGCGCTGATTTTGAAAGCTGGATAGCTCCGGATATCGAGCAACTCGGTGAAGGAATCGATCAGGCCGTAGCTCAGGCCGGGCTGTCCGCTGACAGAATCGACCGCGTCTTCCTGACCGGCGGCACATCTTTCGTGCCCGCCGTCCGCGCCCTGTTCACCAGTCGCTTTGGTGAAGAAAAGGTGGAAAAAGGCGGCGAGTTCGTGTCCGTGGCAGAAGGACTGGCGCTCGCTGAGCCCACACCTCTGGCGGCCTGACAGACGGATGATGCGCGGCAGGATTTCGCTGAAAAGGAGTTGTCAGCCGCGCTGGAACGGAGTGACACTCCGCGTCATGAACTGGCTGTCCCGTCTTTCCTGTCTGTGCCTGCCTCTTGGCGTCCTCTCCCTCTCCGTGCCGGCCCATGCCGTTCCAATGCCGGAGAAACCCGAAGCGACCGCAGCCGATCTGAATCCCTTCGTCGAATCCTCTTCCCAGATATGGGATGCAGTGGTGGCTTTGCCGGACAACCGGCTTGTGTTGGAAGCACCACGCTGGCTGGGCAATATCGCGCCGCAGATCAGTATCAGCACGGCCGGAGGCAGACCCACCCCTTATCCGAATGCGGACTGGAATGCTGCGGAAGGCGATCCGCAGACGCGATTCGTGGCTGTCACAGGCATGACGCGCGCGGGGGATGGTACACTCTGGATTGTCGATAGCGGCGTTCCCGACCGGGAACAGAAACCGGAAGCGCCCGCCAAACTGGTTGGCATTGATCCTTCGACGAACAAGGTGACGAAGGTCATACCGATCTCTGCGGATGCGCTCCGTCAGGGCAGCATCGTCTCGGGCATCGCAGTGCATGAGCAGACGGCCTATGTCGCGGATTCCGGCGTGGCCGGCGTAATCGTGATCGACCTGAAAAGCGGAGTCGCCCAGCGTTTCCTCGATCATGTGGAAGGGCTCACTGCCAAGCGGCCCATCATGGCGGCCGCGGGTGTTGTCAAAGCACGAGATGGAAGACCGCTGGCGATTGATGCGAGCCTCATCGCCATCAGTCCGGATGGGAAATGGCTGTATGTGATGCCTTACTGCGGGCCTCTATTCCGGGTTGCGACGACGCTGTTCAATGATCCCAATTCGACCAACACCGCGCTTCAGGAAAGCGCGACGCTTTGGTACAGAACGCATGCGCTGGGCGGCCTTACCGTCGGTCCGGACGGCACGCTTTACTGGTCCGACGTCACAACGGGCAGCATCGACAGCTATACCCCGGGACGTATCCCGCACCATCTGATCACCGATCCACGCCTGAAGTGGCCGGGCGGTCTGTCGCTCTCAGGCAACACGCTTTTTGTCCCTGCATCGCAACTCGATCAGGCCGCGCGCTTTCAGAATGGACAAGCGACGGTGCAGTGGCCCGTGACGGTCTATACGTTCCATGTGCCAGACGACGCCACTTCCGACGTTCTCCGCAAATAGTCCCCTCCCCGCCTCGCTTCAGAACGGCTATACACACCGCATGAAATACGTCTCTACCCGTGGCCAGGCCCCGGTTCGCTCCTTCTCCGACATCCTGCTTGCCGGGCTCGCCGAGGATGGCGGCCTCTATATGCCGGAAACATGGCCCCAGTTTTCCGCCGATGAGTGGCGGGCGATGCGCGGTCTGCCCTACCCGGAACTGGCTGCGAAGGTCATCGCGCCATTCACGGCGGGATCGATCGACCATGACACGCTGCTTGAGCTGTGTCGGGACGCCTATTCCCGCTTCGACCATGCGGCCATCGTGCCACTGACGCAGGTCGAGGACGGGCTGTTCGTGCAGGAGTTGTTCCACGGCCCGACGCTGGCCTTCAAGGACATGGCGCTCCAGTTGCTCGGCCGTCTGTTCGACCACGTTCTCACCGAGCGCGATGAACGCGTCACCATCGTGGGCGCCACTTCGGGCGATACGGGTTCCGCTGCCATCGAAGCCTGTCGTGGGCGTGATCGCCTGACGGTGGTGATCCTGCATCCCGAAGGCCGCACCTCCGACGTGCAGCGCCGCCAGATGACGACGGTGCTGGATAACAACATCACCAACCTCGCCATCAAGGGCACGTTCGACGACTGTCAGGACATGGTGAAGGCGATGTTCGCCGATCTGCCGTTCCGTCAGGACATGAAGCTGTCGGCCGTCAATTCGATCAACTGGGCGCGGATCGCGGCTCAGGTGCCCTATTATGTCTATTCCGCGCTGGCTCTCGGCGCGCCGGATCGTGAGGTCTCGTTCGCGGTGCCAACCGGCAATTTCGGCAATGTGCTCGCGGCGTGGGTGGCGAAGCAGATGGGGCTGCCCATCAGGCATCTCTGCGTCGGCTCGAACCGTAACGACATCCTGTCCCGCTTCCTCAACAGCAACGACATGAGCACGCGCAAGGTTGTGCCGAGCTTGTCGCCGTCGATGGACATTCAGGTATCCTCGAACTTCGAACGGTTA
This sequence comes from Acetobacter sp., assembly GCF_047721705.1. GTDB lineage: Bacteria > Pseudomonadota > Alphaproteobacteria > Acetobacterales > Acetobacteraceae > Acetobacter. The sequence goes on from NZ_JBDNXK010000005.1 coordinate 53,990, forward strand.
CTGTTCGAATATCTCGGCCGGGATGCCGAGGCCTGCGCGAAGCTGATGACCGGCTTCCGGACCACTGGCAAGATGGATGTGCCAGAAAAGGTGTGGGAATCGATTCACACGCTTTTCTCGGGTATCGCCCTTGATGACGAGGAAACGGAAGCCCAGATCCGTTCCATGCACGAGAAGAGCCAGTATCTCGCTGACCCGCATACGATCATCGGCATTGCCGCAGGCCGGAAGTTCCGTGAACCCGGCATTCCGATGGTAGCGATGGCGACGGCGCATCCGGCGAAATTCCCGGATGCGATGCGAGCGGCAACCGGCATCAAACCCGCCCTGCCACCAGCGCTTGCGGATCTCTTCGACCGTGAAGAGCGTTTCCGGGTAGTGGACAGCACACTCGATGGTGTTGAAGATGCAGTAAGGGCGGCGGCTCTTTCCAATCGTCACTGATTTCAATTTCCGAGGCGGCCTTGAGCCGCCTCTCCTTTCAGGACTCTCATGACTGATCCCATCCAGCAGACACGCCTTCCCTCCGGCCTGACGGTCGTCACTGAACGTATGGACCGGGTGGAAACAGTGTCATTCGGCGCTTATGTTGCGACCGGAACACGTAACGAGCGTCCCGAAGAAAATGGTGTTTCGCATTTTCTGGAGCACATGGCGTTCAAGGGCACGAACACCCGGTCCGCAGTCCGGATTGCGGAAGAAATCGAGAATGTGGGTGGTCACATCAACGCCTACACGGCGCGGGAGCTGACGGCCTATTACGTCAAGCTGCTGAAGGAAGATCTGCCGCTTGGTGTGGACATCATCGGCGATATCCTGACGCATTCGACTTTCCTGCCTGAGGAAGTGGAACGTGAGCGTGGCGTGATCCTGCAGGAGATCGGTCAGGCGAACGATACGCCGGACGACATCATTTTCGATCATTTTCAGGAGACGGCATTTAGCGGTCAGGCGATGGGGCTTCCCACGCTGGGCACGGAAAAACTCATCCGTGAGATGAGCCGTGAGACGCTGATGTCCTATATGCGCACGCATTACACGACACAGAATGTCGTCGTGGCGGCAGCGGGCAATCTGCACCACGACAAGGTTGTGGAAATGGTGGAACGCCATTTCGCGGATTTGCCGACAGGCGCCGTGCCGGAGCGAACAGCCGGTCATTATGTCGGTGGCGAATTCCGTCTACCAAAGGAACTGGATCAGGCGCACATCCTGCTTGGCTTCCCCAGCGTCCGTTACGGTGATCCTGACTACTACCCAGCACTTCTGCTCTCGACCCTTCTGGGGGGAGGCATGTCCTCACGGCTGTTTCAGGAAATCCGTGAAAAGCGTGGGCTGGTCTATTCGGTCTATTCCTTCACTACGCCTTTCCTCGATAGCGGTCTGTTCGGCATCTATGCCGGAACGGGCGAGGAAGAAGCGCGCGAGTTGCTGCCGGTCACGCTGGCCGAATTGCAGAAAGTGCAGCAGTCGATTGAAATGGACGAACTGACCCGTGCGCGGGCGCAGCTCAAATCATCGCTGCTGATGTCGCTGGAAAGCACAGGCAGCCGCTGTGAGCAGATTGGCCGACAGCTTCAGATCTTTGGTCGACTGATCCCGATTGCCGAGACTGTCAGCCGGATTGATGCCGTGACACCCGCCGATATTTGTCGGGTGGCTGGCAAGATCTTCTCGGGACAGCCGACGCTTGCCTCGATCGGTCCGGTAGATGGCGTGATGGGACTCGACACCTTGCAGGGACGGCTTGCAGCATGACGCGTTCTCCTCTCGATTTCGCCTGCGAACTCACTGAGCGCGCGACAAAGAAAGGCGCGGATGCGGCGGACGCCATTTATGTCGGCAGCACTTCGCTGGGCGTGAGTGTCCGCAATGGCGTGACGGAGGAGCTGGAACGGTCGGAGACGACCGATCTCGGCCTGCGCGTTTTCGTCGGTCAGAAATCGGCTATCATCTCTACCTCTACGCTGGACGTAGAGCGGTTCGATGCACTGGTTGAACAGGCGCTAGCTATGGCGCAGGTGCTGCCGGAAGATATTCATGCCGGTCTACCCCAGAATGTGCCTGTGATCGGACGCGTGACGACGAACAATCTTGATCTGGTGGATACGACTGAGCCGGATGCCGAATCCTTGCTGGAGCGTGCCCGTAAGACGGAGGATGCCGCGCGGGCCGTCTCTGGCGTGACCAATTCGGCTGGCGCGAGCGCAACATGGGGGCGCAGTGTCATAGGACTGGCGAGTTCCGCTGGTGTCGCCGGGAGCTACGCCCGCACACGCCATTCCGTGTCCATGAGCGCGCTTGCGGGTCAGGGCACAGGCATGCAGCGTGACTGGGATTTCCACTCGACGGTTTACCTGTCCGATCTGCGGGATGGCGCGTTGATCGGTGCGCAGGCCGGGCGGAATGCAGTGGCTCGTCTCAATCCGACACAGCCGCGTACGGGCGTGATGCCCGTGGTCTATGCGCCGCGCGTGGCCAATGGTTTGCTGGGCCATCTCACGGGTGCGATCAACGGTGTTTCGATTGCACGCGGCACCTCGTTCCTGAAGGACAAACTCGGACAGCGTGTATTTCCGGAAGGCATCCGTGTGATCGATGATCCTCACCGGATGCGTGGTCTGCGCTCCAAGCCATTTGATGGTGAAGGCATTGCGACCGAACCGCTTGAACTGGTGGCGGATGGCGTCCTGCAGCACTGGTTGCTGGACTGCCGGAGTGCGCGGCAACTGGGGCTGACGACAAATGGACATGCGAGCCGGGGCGTTTCCTCGCCACCCTCCCCCGGCGTGTCCAATCTGTATTTCGCGCCGGGCGATGCGTCTCCGGAAGAACTGATCGCCGATATTGCCGAGGGCGTCTATGTAACTGAAATGATGGGCTCGGCCATCAATGGTATCACGGGTGATTACAGCCGTGGTGCCTCCGGCTTCATGATCCGCAATGGCCAGCTTGCCGAACCGATTGCAGAGTTCACAGTTGCCGGCAATCTTCTGGACATGTTTGGCCGGTTACAAGTGGCAAACGATCTTTCGTTCCAGTTCGGATCGGATGCGCCAACAATCCGGATTGACGCCATGAGCGTCGCTGGAAACTGAGGCTTATCCGATCCGTTCTCATGACCATGCTCCCATGACGGGAAGGTCCACACCAGCTTTGGAGGTTGCTCTGTCATCTGTGAAGCGTCGACCGGTTCTGATGTCAGCACTGGTTCTTGCTCTTTCTCTGGCCTCGTTTCCGCAGTTCGCTGATGCCCGCGCGGGATCTGGCAGTTCAAGCGGCAGTCGGGGCAGCCGCACATGGTCGGCTCCGCCCCCAACGCGCACGTCGCCCTATGGCGCGGCCCCCATGGAGCGCTCCATAGCGCCGCAGCAGCCGATGCCCGGATATGGCCAGAATTATGGCACCCGCCCCATGGGGCCGGGTCAGATGGGCGCTGGCACGATGATGGGACGACCGCGTCATCCCTTCCTGACAGGGTTTGCAGGCGGGATGCTTGGTGCGGGACTGTTCGGCATGCTGTCCGGCCACGGCTTCATGGGCGGCATTCACGGGCTGTTCGGCTTTCTGGGTCTGCTGATCCAGATTGCTCTGGTCGTGCTGGTCGCGCGCTGGTTGTGGAGTCTTTTCAACCGGAGGCGTGCCGGAGGCGGTGGTTTGACACCTGCGAATGGCATGGGGAGCCGCCCGACGGGTAATCAGCGGCCTCTGGAAATCAGCGCGCGGGACTATCAGGCGTTCCAGCAGTTGCTGTTTAATGTTCAGGCCGCGTGGAGCCAGCAGAACATCCCGGCCCTTCAGGGCATGGCGACACCCGAGATGGTCAGCTACTTCAATCAGCAGCTGGCCACTCTGGCGAGCCGCGGTGAACGTAACGTCGTCTCTGATGTTCGCTTTCTGCAGGGCGATCTGTCGGAGGCGTGGTCAGAGAATGGCTATGACTACGCGACGGTTGCCATGCGTTACAGTCTGGTAGATCTGACCACCGATATGACGGGCCGCGTTGTTGAGGGCAGTTCAGCCGAACCGGTTGTTGTCACCGAACTGTGGACATTCGTTCGCCCTTCGGCAGGGGGCGCCTGGCTGCTTTCCGCTATCCAGCAGACACGGTGAATTATGTTGCGGGGGTGGCTTCCGCCTCCGCAGCCACGACGCTTTCCGGAGCGCTATCCGGCTTTTCGTCCCATTCGTCCGACAGACTCTTCAGCCTTTTTTCAATGGCGAGTTTTCGTTTTCTCGCATTGAACTGGCGCACGAGCTTTACGCCGAACAGGGAAAGTTCCAGCACGAACCAGCCACCACCAGCAGCGCTCCACCCGAGAACGCTGTGCACCGGGTTCATCAAGACATTGATGGCCGCTTCCATGCTGCCATCCGCGTCCCATACCTGATGGAGCGGATGGACAAGGGCAGCGAACGTGTAAGGCATCATCATTCTGGCTGAGGCCTCACCACGCTTCGAATCCATGACATAGACTGCAAGAGCGGGCAGCAGCATGACGCCGATGATCAGGACGTAACCGGGCATCCATGCAAGGGCCGCCCCACAGAGCAAACCCTGCATCCATTTCTGCATGGAGCCTGATCGTTTCTGCTGTGCCGTTGTGGTGGATGTGGCCATCAGAACATGATCTCCGCGCATAGCGAACCGATCGCGCATATGACGCCGACGGACGTTGCGAGACTGATCATTTCTCTCTGCGTTTCCGGCAGAACGTCAATTTTCATATGCTGCAATTCGGAACGCTCTTCTTCGAGACGGGCCCGTTCCTGTTGTGCCGCGAGGCACGCCAGCTGATCGTTTTTCAATGACTGTTTATCGTTGAGAAGCTCGTACATCTGGCCCAGATCACCTGCAGTCGCCAGCGAAGCCAGTCGCTCCCCTCTGGCCGTTCTTTCGCTGCGGCTGCGCCATTTCTTGAGCTCCGAGGAGAGATGCGGCAGCAGTTTCCGCCCAATGCCCCCCAATGGACCGACAGCGTAAAGGCGCTGCAACCGCGCCAGAAGCAGCAGATCAAGGGACCATGTATTTTTGGTGGTCAGCAGATCAGCCAGATAATCGACAAGACGCGCTCTTACGGCTGCGATAATCATGAAATTCGTCATATGCGCATCAAGAATCGCACTTGTGTTTCCTGACGCCCCCGTTGTCTGGGCAGTATTCAGCCATAGCAACAGCGCCTGCGGCGTAGAGAACCGTTGAGCAGCGCATTGAGGCGAAAGGCATGCCTGAAACGGGTTAAGCATGTACGGCAAACGGATCACGTCCACCGCAGTGACCATATCCAGCTGACCGGCTGTTTTCTGTGTGGATCGGCAGGCTTTTGCCTCGTCAGGCAGGAGACTTTGCTGGGCAAATTTTTCTAGTCTACCTTTATTGAGCACTTCCAGAACAAGCGTAGCGGTATCAGCGGCGCTTTGTCCCGTCTGGGACAGACTTGTCGTGACCATCTGACCGAGCGCATCCGGCCACAACCATACACCTTGCCAGACCATGGGCATGGTCGGCTCAATGATGGCCATAATCTCCATGAAGAGCGATGCTGAAGCCTGCGTCTCATCTTCCGCAAGGGCTGCATCCTTGGGAAGCATGGAAAGTTTCGTCGCAGCCTGCGTAAGCCCCAGTTCGTAAGATAGCCAACGCTCGATAAGTCCACGCACGAACAGGCCGGTAAATTCGCGCCTGTATTGAACAGCGTACCAAACGAGCGCGCGGGTCGTGCGAATCTTGACCGAGCCAAGCATGATCGCGGCGGTCGCCGTCGGAACGCGGCGGACTACAAAACCTTTGTGGCCTGCCGCATTCAGAAGGTCGCGCGGGGTCGGACGGAGGGTGGGATCGTCCGACAGCATGGCTGCCAGCAGTTGAGCGACGTCCGGTGAAAGGGCCAGCGTTCCCGCAAAGACCGCGAAACTTCCTTTCTGGATTCGCTCTTCAATCAATGCTCCCGGGGCATCATTCTGGTAGGGGTCACACCCTTTAAGGAGCCAGATTGCCAGAGCACCCAAGGAGAAAACGTCGTCGGCAATTGTCCCGTTGCCACGCGCAGCCGGACTACAGATGGCTGATCCCAGGGACTCGAAACGCTGGGGCTGATGGAATGCTGGCGGAGCAGACAGTCCTGGCCCAAGCATCACCGTTGCCTTACCACCCGGATCGAACACATTGTCCGGTCGGATGGCGCGGTGCGTCAGTCCGGCTTCGTGATAGGTATGAAGGACACGGGCAAGCGGAACGATCACGCGGTCGATAACCGCAGCTTCCGTCCAACCGCTACTTTCCGAAAGGGGAATCCCTACTGGCGGGTCACAAATGATCCAGACAGCGCCAGTTTTGTCGTTGACGCTGCGGACCTTCATCAGATGAGGCGAGTTGACCTGCAGGAAACTGGGTGCATTGGCGCGGACAGGCAGAAAAGCGTTTGGCGCGAGTGCCAGAAGCTCCGCTGCGGGAGACATGGTATCCCGTGCCGTATAAGTGGGACATTTTACAAAATCGGGCAGCTTGTGAGCCAGATTGATGACGTAACGTCCGTCAACCGTGATGGTCTGGCTGTCTTCTGTTTCCGCCTGTCCGAATTCTTCCGCCTCGGCCATGCTCGCCCTTTACGCACTGGTGAATGCGTAAAGGGTAATACGCAGCCCTTAACGGACTGCTTATGAATGACGGGATTCGATTTTATGCGTCGAAAGGATCGCGCATCAGGATCGTGTCGTCACGTTCCGGGCTGGTGGAAAGAAGCGTCACAGGCGCTTCCACCAGTTCTTCGATACGACGGACATATTTGATCGCCTGCGCGGGAAGCTCCGCCCAGCTTCGCGCACCCTTGGTGGACTCGCCCCAGCCATCGACCATTTCGTAGACTGGTTTCACCCGGGCCTGCGCGGCCGTTCCTGCCGGGAAGCGCTTGATGATTTTTCCATCCAGCTCATAGCCGACACAGATTCCGATCTTGTCCAGCCCATCCAGAACATCGAGCTTGGTCAGGGCCAGACCATTCACACCGCCGACCTGCACTGCGTGGCGCACGAGCGTCGCATCGAACCAGCCACAACGACGAGGACGGCCTGTAACTGTGCCGAATTCATGACCACGCTCACCCAAGACGCGGCCCGTTTCATCAAACAACTCGCTGGGGAACGGTCCCTCGCCTACGCGGGTAGTATAGGCCTTGGCGATACCCAGAACAAAACCTGCGGCGGATGGGCCCATACCGGAGCCGGTGCCTGCGTTTGAAGCAACCGTGTTGGAGCTGGTCACGAACGGATAGGTGCCATGGTCCACGTCCAACATGACGGCCTGCGCGCCCTCGAAGAGAATTTTGCTGGACGCCTTGCGTTCCGCTTCCAGAAGATCGGCTACGGGCGCCATGTACGGCAGGACTTTCGGGGCGATGTCATTGAGGAACGCCAGCACCTCGGCCTTTTCGAACGTCGGCGCGCCGAGGCCAGCAAGCAGAGTGTTATGGTGGAGAAGCAGTTCGTCCACTTTCCAGTCCAGCGTTTCCGGCTCAGCCAGATCGCAAAGACGGATGGCGCGACGGGCGACTTTATCTTCGTAAGCCGGACCAATGCCGCGACCGGTCGTGCCGATCTTGCGATCACCGCGCGCGGCCTCACGCGCGCGGTCGAGCGCGCCATGCAGCGGCAGGATGAGGGGCACGTTTTCCGCGATCTTCAGTGTTTCTGGAGAGACGTTGAGATTCTGCGCGACCACGCGGTCGATTTCGGCAAGAAGCGCCTGTGGGTCAACGACCACGCCATTGCCGATGACGCCCATCTTGCCCCGAACGAGGCCGGATGGCAGCAGCGAGAGCTTGTAGGTCTGATCTCCCACCACCAGCGTGTGACCGGCGTTGTGACCACCCTGAAAGCGGACGACGACATCGGCGCGGCTGGCGAGCCAGTCGACAATCTTGCCCTTGCCCTCATCGCCCCACTGGGTTCCGATTACGGTGACATTCGACATGACGCAGCTTCTCCGATGGTGAAAGTCGGGCCTTCGCCCTCAGGAACAGAAATTAGGTGATCAGGTAACGGGAACGATTTTACCGTCGCGGCTCAGGAAGGAACAGGCCAGGCGACGGGCCTCGTCCTCTTCATGCGCATGAGAGACAAGACCGGCCACAGTGACGTAGCCTTTGTCCCGCAAGGCGCGGCCAACGGATTCCGCCGTCCCGAACGGCAGATACACACGGCTGGGATGCGGACCACGCGGAGCAGTCCGGAAGACGGCATTGGGGCGCAATGTAAGGCCACATGCGGGCTCATCATCATTGCAGAGATAGCGGCCCCCCCGCCCAAGCTCCTCGGATGAACCGAGCGCATAGACGGAAACGCAGACGCCCGTGTGATATTTCCAGCCGCGGAATTCCACAGGATCAATGGTGACCTGACAGTTTGGCACACGCGCCCGGATGGCCGTCGCGGAAATCATGAGACGGTCACTGAAGGGACGGACCGAAGCGGGCAGATCCGCTTCCTTCAGGGCAGCCAGCGCCTGATCCGCATCGCCAGCAGCGGACAGGAGACGCATCAGGACTTCAGCAATCGGGCCGCCATGCTCCGCTACTGCGGCAGTATCCTTACGATCCAGCGCATGCATGAGCGCTGTCGCTTTCGCAGCGGATAGGCCTGCCTGCTCGATCAGCGCCGGAGCAAGCGGCGGCATGGTAAGATCGAACGAGATGTCTGTGATGCCAACGCGGGTCAGGGCTTCAGCGGCGACTGCAACGACCTCGGCATCAGCCTCCGCGCTGTCCGGGCCGATCAGTTCAATGCCCGCCTGCCCTATCTGGCGCTCGGTCTGGCCGGCCGTGCCGTTCCCAACCAGAACAGCCTGTCCGGCATAGGAAAGACGCAGAGGACGCGGTGCACCATGCAGGCGCGTGGCAGCAATACGGGCGACCTGAGGCGTAATGTCCGGACGGAGCGCCATCATCCGGCGCGTATCGGGGTCCATCAGACGGAAAGCCTGCTCCGTCAGCGCGGCGCCAGCGCCAGCACCGAGCAGCGTGTCCTCGAACTCCAGCAGCGGAGGCGCCACCCGTTCGTATCCGTGGCTTGCGAACACGGACAGAAGAGCCTGTGTGCCTTCTGCTTCGGTCTGTGCATCGACAGGCAGCAGGTCGATGAAGCCGGGCGGCAGGAGGGCCGGAGAGAGAAGCTGATCGCGCGTCATGCGGCGCTCATACCATTGTAAGGCATCTGCGTCATGTGGAGTTTCTCCCTTACGACCGCAGGGTAGCGCCGGTGGCCTTGGCGACGGCGGCGATCACCTTCTCCGATACGGCTTCCAGCTGAGCGTCCGTCAGGCTGGCGTCCTTCGGCTGGATGACGATTTCGATGCCGACCGACTTCTGGCCTTCCGGCAGCTTGTCGCCCTCGTAGATGTCGAAGAGCGACACGCCCGTGATCAGGTTGCGCTCGGCCCCCTTGGCAGCACGAAGGATGCTCTCCACCGGCACGTCATGCGCGGCGAGGAAGGCGAAATCGCGTCTCACCGGCTGGAACGGCGACAGGTCAGGCGCGGACTTCTTGCGGCGCTTGGGCTCGGGGATACGATCGAGGAATACCTCGAACGCCACGACCGGTGAGTCGAACCCGGCTTCCTGAAGGATGGACGGGTGCAGTTCGCCGAAATGGGCCAGCACGTTTTTCGGTCCCTGACGCAGCACGCCGGAACGGCCGGGATGGTAATAGCCGGGCGCGTCAGGTGTGGCGGTCAAGGCGTCAGGCGGTACACCGAGAGAGGTCAGCACGTCGAACGCGTCGGCCTTGGCGGCGGCGAAGGTCATGGGGGCCGCTGTCACACCCGGCTGGCGCGGCGTGCGGCCAGCACGAAGCCCGGCGGCAATTGTCGTCTGACCTTCGGCGCTGAAGGCTGCTCCGATCTCGCATAGGCCCAGATCAGGCCAGCCACGGGCCGCATTGCGACGGGCGGCGGCGAGCAGATTCGGCACGGGCGTCGGGCGCATCTGGTCGAGGTCAGCGGCGATGGGGTTCAGCAGACGCAGGGATTCCGGCGCATCACCGAACTTGCGGGCCTCGTCATACGCGATGAAGGAGAAGCCGATAGTCTCCATCAGGCCTCGCGCCGTCATGACG
>NZ_JBDNXK010000006.1:0-60440 GCF_047721705.1 Acetobacter sp.
ACGTAGACCCCGACACCGCCCGCACCCTCCGCCCCACCGATCCCCAACGGCTGGCCCGCGCATGGGAAGTCTGGCGCAGCACGGGCAGAGGGCTGACATGGTGGCGAACCCAACCCGGACTGCCAGCAGCAGACTGCCGCTTCATCGCCGTCCGCCTCGCCCCTCCGCGCGACAGACTGCGGGAAGCCATCGCCCACCGCTTCACCCGGATGATCGAGCAGGGCGCAATCGAGGAAGTCCGCGCCCTGCTGACACAGAACCTCGACGCCGCCCTCCCCGCCATGCGCGCCCACGGCGTCCCCGAACTGGCCGCCCTGCTGCGCGGCGAGATCGACCTGCCCACCGCCAGCGAACGCGCCGTGCTGGCGACAGGCCGCTACACCAAGCGTCAGGCCACATGGTTCGGCCACCACCCTCTGGCCCACCCCGACGACACGGTTATTATCGAAAAAAGATTCGACCCATCAGAGCAATTTTCGGAAAGAAAAATAACCGAAATTGTATCTTTCATACAAAAACAGGTTGACGCCCCGACAGCAGAGGCATAAACCCGCCCTCCACCTGCCGGCATGGGGCCGACAGACACACCTGCGCCGCCATACGGAAACGGTCGGCCAGCAAAGCAACCCGGGTGAGAAGAAAGCCTGCGGGCAACGCCCCCGAGGAGACGACAATGAACGCCACCACACAGACGATCACGACCCGCCCCGACGCCAGCACCACGCTGACCGGCGCAGAAGTGCTCATGAAGGTTCTTGTGGATCAGGGCGTCGAGGTCGTCTTCGGCTATCCCGGAGGCGCGGTCCTCCCGATTTACGATGCGCTGTTCCAGCAGGACCGCATCCGCCACATTCTCGTGCGCCACGAACAGGCCGCCGTGCATGCCGCCGAAGCCTATGCCCGCGCGCCCGGGGGGGGGGGCGGGGTGCTGGTGACCAGCGGCCCCGGCGCGACCAACGCCGTGACCGGTCTGCTCGACGCTCTGATGGACTCCGTCCCCGTGGTCTGCCTGACCGGTCAGGTGCCCGTGTCGCTGATCGGCAATGACGCGTTTCAGGAAGCCGACACCACCGGCATCACGCGCCCCGCCACCAAATACAACTATCTGGTCAAGCGCCCCGAAGAGCTGGCTCCCGTGGTCAACGAAGCCTTCGAGATCGCCCGCTCTGGTCGCCCCGGTCCGGTTGTGGTCGATCTGCCGAAGAACATCACCGTCGGCCCGGCCCATTACGCGCCCCCAAGCCGCACGCCCCGCGCGTCCTACCAGCCGCGCACCGAGCCGGACCGCAAGGCCGTCGCCCGTGCCGTCGCGGCCATGAAGTCGGCCAAGCGTCCGCTGTTCTATGTCGGCGGCGGCGTGATCAACGCGGGCAAGGAAGCCTGCGCCGATCTCACGCGCCTGATCCACATGACCGGCTTCCCCTGCACCGCCACCCTGATGGGCCTCGGCGCGTTCCCCGGCAGCGACAAGCAGTTCCTCGGCATGCTGGGCATGCACGGCACCTACGAAGCCAATCTGGCCACGCATGACTGTGACGTGCTGATCGCTCTCGGCTCCCGCTTCGATGACCGTGTGACCGGTCGCGTCGATGCGTTCTCGCCGCATTCCTTCAAGATCCACGCCGACATCGACCCCTCGCAGATCAACAAGATCATCCGCGTGGACGTGCCGATCGTCGGTGACGCCGGGCGCATCATCGCCATGATGATCGAGGAGTGGGAAGCGCAGACCGCCAAGCCCGACACGAAGGCGCTGGAGACATGGTGGTCCCGCATCAAGGCATGGAAGGCGCTCGACTGCCTGCGCTTCACGCAGGATCAATCACCCGACGCCATCATCAAGCCGCAGCAGGCCATCAAGCGCATCTATGAACTGGCCGTCGAAACAGGCCGCGAGACCTTCGTCTCCACGGAAGTCGGCCAGCACCAGATGTGGGCCGCCCAGTTCTTCAAGTTCGAAAGCCCGAACCACTGGCTGACCTCCGGCGGCCTCGGCACGATGGGCTACGGCCTGCCCGCCGCCGTTGGCGCACAGGTCGCGCACCCAGATGCACTGGTCATCGACATCTCCGGCGAAGCCTCGGCCCTGATGAACATTCAGGAGTTGGGGACCATCGCCCAGTATCGCCTGCCGGTGAAGATCTTCCTGATCAACAACCACTACATGGGCATGGTCCGCCAGTGGCAGGAACTGCTCCACGGCTCCCGCTACTCCGAGAGCTACAGCGACGCTCTGCCGGACTTCGTGAAGCTGGCCGACAGCTTCCACGCCAAGGGCTTCCGCGCCACCAAGATGAGCGAACTGGATGACACCATCCGCGCCGCCCTGACCCACCCCGGCGCGGCAGTCATCGACATCTGCGTGGCGGAAGGCGAAAACTGCTTCCCGATGATCCCGTCCGGCGCGGCTCATAACGAGATGATCCTCGGCCCGGAGCAGGAAGAGAAAGGCGCGGAAATCACCGACGAGGGGAAGATGCTCGTTTAAAGACCGCATTCCCGCGTGTAGCGGTTCCGTTCTTTTTTGGAAAAAAGAAAGAGACCGCCACACACCGCCCCATGCTCTTCCCTTTTGCGTCCCGCGCGGTTACAGCCGCCCGGACGTCGTAACGGATCGGACCCCGGATTCAGTCGATGAAGCATTTTTCTGACCTGTCGGCCCCGACAGCCTCATTCTCTCCCGAAGGCCTCGCCACGGGCGGCGAAAACATCATCCGCGCCGTGATCTCCGTCCTCGTGGACAACGAAAGCGGCGTCCTCGCCCGCGTCGTCGGCCTGTTCTCCGGTCGCGGCTACAACATCGAGAGCCTCACCGTCGCCCCCGTCGAAGCCAACGGCGCACGCTCGCGCATCAACATCGTGACATCCGGCACGCCCGAGATCATCGAACAGATCCGCGCCCAACTCGACCGACAGGTGCCCGTCTGCCGAGTTGCCAACCTCACAACGCTTGGGCCACATATCGCGCGCGAAATGGTGCTCGTGAAAGTCGTCTCCACCGGCGAAGCCCGCACCGAGGCCCTCCGCATCGCGGAAGCCTTCCGGGCGCGCGCCGTGGACACAACCGCGAGCTCCTTTGTGTTCGAACTGACGGGAGCAAGCGACAAACTGGACAGCTTCATCGAACTGATGCGACCCATCGGCCTCGCTGAAGTTTCCCGCACCGGTGTCGCCGGTCTCACCCGAGGCCCCCGCACCCTCTGAGTTTCCTTTTCGGGGTGACGCCACAGGCGCGCTCCGGTTTCTGCACTGAAAGGCATACATTATGTCCATGCGCGTCTATTACGATCGCGACGCCGACGTTAACCTGATCAAGAACAAGAAGGTCGCCATCATCGGTTACGGCAGCCAGGGCCACGCCCATGCCAACAACCTGAAGGACAGCGGCGTCAAGGAGATCGTGATCGGTCTGCGTCCGACCTCCTCCGCCGTCGCCAAGGCCGAAGCCGCCGGCTTCAAGGTCATGACCCCCGACGAAGCTGCCAAGTGGGCCGACGTCGTCATGGTCCTGACACCCGATGAAGGTCAGGGCGCGCTCTACAAGGAATCCCTTGAGAAGAACCTGAAGCAGGGCGCAGCCCTCGCCTTCGCGCATGGTCTGTCCATCCACTTCCGCATCATCGAAGCCCGTCCGGACCTCGACGTGTTCCTGATCGCACCGAAGGGCCCGGGCCACACCGTTCGTTCCGAATACCAGCGTGGCGGCGGCGTGCCGTCCCTCGTCGCCGTGGCGCAGAACGCTTCCGGCAACGCTCTGGAAATCGCTCTCTCCTACGCTTCCGCCAACGGCGGTGGCCGTGCAGGCATCATCGAGACGACCTTCAAGGAAGAAGTTGAGACCGATCTGTTCGGTGAGCAGGCTGTTCTCTGCGGTGGCCTCGTCGAGCTGATCCGTGCCGGCTTCGAGACGCTGGTCGAGGGCGGTTACGCTCCCGAGATGGCCTACTTCGAGTGCCTCCACGAGATGAAGCTGATCGTCGACCTCATCTATGAGGGCGGCATCGCCAACATGAACTACTCCATCTCCAATACCGCCGAATACGGCGAATACGTCTCCGGCCCGCGCGTTGTCACGCCGGAAACGAAGGCAGAGATGAAGCGCATCCTGAACGACATTCAGGACGGCACGTTCGTGCGTAACTTCATCCTCGAAAACCAGTCCGGCAACGTCGGCTTCAAGGCCGTCCGCGCCCGCAACGACGCCCACCCGATCGAGGCTACCGGCGAGAAGCTGCGCGCCATGATGCCGTGGATCGCGAAGTCCAAGCTGGTCGACAAGACGAAGAACTGATTACTGCATGAAGGCCCGGCGTGGGTGACTGCGCCGGGGATTATGTGAGAAAGGCTTTCCGCTGGTGTTCCCGGTGGAAGGCCTTTTTTGTTGGGAGTGTTGGCGGGGCTTTGCCCCGTGCCCCACAAAGGGACGCGTCCCTTTGATCCGATTTGTTATTGAGAATTTATAAGCAAGCATGTCCGCTTCCGCCTCACCTCGGAGATAGAACACCTTATTTGGTAGTTCTTAAAGTAGACGGTCAGAAATTCTCTTACTAAAGCATTAGATATAAGATAAAGATCTCGTATGGTCAGGCTTAGAGGAATTTAGAGTATGACGATGGGTCAGTTTCAAAGCTATTTGTATTCAAATTTTGACGTCGATAACAACAATCCGGCGTTTGACTGCCGAGTAACTTACAAATCAAAATATGGAATAGTTTCCGCATCAACAAATGCCCGAATGGCGGTCCAAACTATGGATTGGGGGAATATATCTCTTACTGAAGTCGAAGAACTTCCAAATTATAAATATCACCTGGATTTTAATCCGAATTTTCAAGAAATGGAATTTGACGAAACTTCTTCATCTCTTTCGATTAAAGGAGCATCGCAAAAAATGGGTGATTATCACGTCACGATCACTCCAATCGGCCCGGCCATGGAAAGCTCGGAATAGTAACGAGCGGGAGAAAGAAAGTTTTTCTGTCTTGATAGTTAGAGAATGCCGCATCGGATATCTATAATATAAGTCCGCTTTAGCGCTGTTCCTTCGGTGAACCCAACGTGCCATCCCCCCCCTCAACGGCCTATCTATTCAGTGGATGGCCGTAGACAGGCAGTAATCGCCCTCATCTATGCCATTGATGCGATGCTCGTCGCTTTTCGAGACGGACACTGTACATATGTGTTACACTCCTAACGGCAGTGGTGAGGCAGCGACTGCGTTAGGAGCGAAATCGTGGATGATGATCAGAGAGGTCGCGGAGTAAGTCTTGAAGAAGCTGAACAATTACGTCGGCTGCTTACAGATCTTGAGGAGCAGGTGAGAAATCGTCAAGGTCAAAATGGTATAAATGAACTCTCGACGGAAATTGCAAAGATACGAGAAACGGTTCAGGCCGGAAATCGTACAACTCTCTTCATGGAGATCTTCAAATCGGTTCGTAGCATCGCTGAAGGAATTGTTGGCGCGACAATTTACGACCTTATCCCCAACGGGGTGAAGTCCTCACTTAAAGAGGAATTACTTGGGGCGCCTCAAGACTCCCGCGATGTCGATGATAGGCGCCTTTACGCAATTCGCGTTCAGATCATGTGCGAATCAGTGTTAGCTTTTCAATTTGCCGTCAATACAGGCTTGCCATTCGCCTTCACTTTGAACGGCTTGGATATGCGCATTTGGTGCGGTCCTCAGTTGGCGGCAATGTTACGATTAACTTTAGAGAATAGCGGTATCGAATACCCGGCCAGAGAGGACTGTGGAATAAGACTTCACGTCCTGTCGGCACGGGAGGCAGCGGTCGTGAAAGTATGGCTGTCGCAAGTTCAAGAAAAAGTTGCACTCGCGGTCTTGCGAGTGTCCGGGTCATCACCCGAGGAAGCGGTGAACGACGCTCTGGCGGAGCTGTATACGATTTTGCCCCGGATCCGGCCGTAACAACGGTGGGAGGGCAGTAAGCTGTAAGCTGATCACAGTCGGGGGCGGCATTATCGCTGTCGCCTATTAGCGAATGATGTTGCTATACCGAATCAATGCAAATCGTGCCGGGATTATGAGACGGAGTAGAGGATAGTGAGGTGGGATTGGCGGCGATGTCCGCTTGCAAGCCTCCGTGTCGGGAAGCCGACCTTCCACTTTCCCCGCATCACAGTCACCGAACCACAACCCCCAACGGCGCACCCCCACCCACAATCTCCAGCAACCGGTCAATATTCGGGTGCGCCCCCGGCCGGTTCCGCGCATCCGCCGTATGCTCGCCAAACACAGCCAGCCCATGCGCCGCCGCATCCGCATCCAGCACACCAAAAGCCTGCCCGAGATACTGATACACAGCCACAGATCCCTGCTTGCCCGGCAGGTTCTCGATGCTGGCCACCACCGCACCCGTCCCATCGGTCAGGTCGATGCGCTGCACACCCTCAATCGACGGCAGTTTCTGAAGGTTATCCCTGAACGTCGGACCCGGTTGAATCTTCGCCAGCATGTGTCGCATCCCTGAATTCGTGATGACCCATCACATAACATCGCCACAGGATGGCCGCCATCCACGCCCTTACAGGCTGAACAGCGGAAACACAGTCATCCTCACGAGCGACCTGTGTTAAACTTTCAGCCCATTCAATTTTTGCAGTTCAGGCTATTCATGACCATCAAACGCCTCGCCCCCGAAGAACGTCTCAGCGGAGCCTCTGTCTGCGGCAACATGGTTTATCTCGCCGGACAGATCGCTGACGATACAACACTGGATGCCGAAGGGCAGACCGCCGACATCCTGCGCCAGATCGACGCGCTTCTGGCTGAGGCGGGCACCAGCAAGAGCAATCTTCTGTCGGTGCAGATCTTCCTTGCCGACATCAGTGATATGGCAGCCATGAACCGCGCATGGGATGCGTGGCTGGATCGCGCCAACAAACCTGCCCGCGCCACGGTCGAGGCGAAGCTGGCGGACCCGACATGGAAAGTGGAGATCACGGGTATCGCGGTCATCCCTTAAGGCCTTGAAGGCAGGTTACAAAAACACAACCTCTGAAACCTGTCTTTCTGGCCTTTGGCGCCCTTCCCCTCTTGAACAAACGGGTCATCTCGGAGCTTAATGGCCTTCCACTTGCAGGCATGAAGACCATTTGACCCGTTCCCCTTCTCCTTCCGACGCGCAGCCGTCCCCCTCGCCGGTCAGACCGGTTGCGCAGCGCCGTGGACAAAACATGCCGCTGGTTTCGCCCGATCAGCTGGAAGCGGCGGCGGAGGCTTATTACGCTTATTGTGGCGCGCCGTGGTCAGGGCTCGCCACCAAGGCGCAGGATCTTTACCGCACGCGGATGTATCTGGCGCTGGAGGCCTTTACGGCCCGCATGTGGCGACCGATCGCTACGGCCCCGCGCGACGGAAGCGCCATTCTGCTGTTTCTGAACATGCCCGAGCGCGGCGACTATATCTGGCTGGATCGCTGGGACCCGCAGGACCGGCGCTGGCGCAGCGCACCCCATGCGCAACCGACGCACTGGACGCCGCTGCCGCCGCCTCCACGTCCCTGAGTTATTCGGGGGGCGCCATCGAGCGGATCAGGTCGAGCACCCGCTTGCGCACGCCGGTATCGGGAATCCGGTAATAGGCCCGCACCAGTTCCATCGTCTCACGACGGGAGAGGACGCTGGCATCGACGTTCTGCCCGGAAGAAGTGGCAGCGGCAGGCACGGGCGGCCCGCCAAATCCTTGCTGCGCTTCCGCGAACCCCATGACCGGGGCGCTCGTCTGCGGTGTGGACGCGGGCACCGCCGGCAGAGGTTCGGGCGGCATATCGTCGTAGAAAAAGCCGATGGGCACATCCAGCACCTTGGCAATCTCGAACAGCCGGGAGGCGCTGACACGGTTTGCACCGCGCTCGTATTTCTGAATCTGCTGGAACGTCAGATTGATCGCCTCGCCCAGCTTTTCCTGAGACAGGCCGAGCATGGTCCGACGCAGCCGAATGCGCGCGCCGACATGCGCGTCGAGATCGGTTATACGCGTGCCGCTGGCGTCTTCCACTGCTGTCATTGCGTTTTCTCCGACAACCTACACGCTGTTAACTACCGGTTAACATACAACCGTAAGATGAATTTGTTAACTGCTACGTGCAGACTTCAACCGGATACGGGGAGAAAAAGCCAACGCCGCGACGATCAGACACAGAACCACAGGAATAGTCTGGCCAAAACGGGCGAACAGAGTGGGCGGCAATGGCGCGGGCATCGGTCGCACCAGCACGTCCGCCACATCCCACGGAAGGCGGCCCATATCATGCCCGCGGGCGTCATAAACGATGGAAACGCCGGTATTCGCCGCACGCGCGACCGGCAGACCTTCTTCGACGGCTCGCAACCGGACGGCCGCCAGATGCTGACGCGGGCCGGCGCTGTTGCCGTACCAAGCGTCGTTGGTCACGTTGACCAGCCAGTCCGGCCGGTCGTGCCGATCCACGACGTGTCCTGAAAAAATCACTTCATAACAGACCAACGGGCCGACTGCCGTGACACCCCGAAGATGCCAACTGCGTGGCCCCGGTCCCGGCGTCATGCCTCCACCCGGCACCACCTGAAGCGGCAGGAAGGGCGGCTGATACTCGCCGAACGGCACCAGCGTCGCCTTGTCATAGACCCCCTCGACCGCGCCGCTTTCATCAAGCGCAACGATGGAGTTGCGCCAGTGCTGGTCCGGTGCAATCCGCAAGGTGCCGATCACACCGGCTGTGGCGCCTTCCGCCGCACTGGCGATCATCAGACGCGCCTGATCGTCCTCCTCCAGCACACCGGGAAAAGCCGTCTCTGGCCAGACATACACGATGGGGCGTGCAGCCCCAGGCATCTCAGCGGTCTGCTTCAGCGCCCGAGCGACACCGTCATGCGTCAGCCGCAGATAACGCTCGAAGATCGCCTGCCGATCGGTCCGACTGATTTTTTCCTGCTCGGGCACATCGCCCTGCACCAGCACAACCAGTGGTGAGGAAGGACTCTCGGCTACCGCACCCGCAAGAGCGAAGAACCGCGCGGCTCCTATTGCTGACCAGAGGACCAGCACCCCCACACCACACAGCGCCATCCTACGCCCCAGCGGCATGGTCACAGCAAGCAGGACGGTCACAAGCGTCAGGCCATCCACACCGATCCATGCGGCAGGTTGAATCAGCACATCGCCGAGCAGACCATGAAAGGCCCAGTCGCTTCCCATAGGGTTCCACGTGAAGCCACTGAACAGAAACAGGCGTCCCATGTCGCAGAGCGTCCATAGTGCTGCGAACAGGAAACCTCTCCGCCATCCCTGCGGCGCAAAACGGCAGAGCGCAGCAGGCACAGCAGCGAATGGCGCAAGAATGAGCGCACATCCCATTGAGGGAAATGGCACGAACCACCAGAATTCACTGGCACGGATCAGAATGGCGTTGATCAGCCAGTAAAGGCCGACCGCATGAAGCCCAAAGCCGAAGGCAAAGCCCGCGCAGGCTGCCTGCCGCATGGTTGCCGCACCGTCGATGGCACGCATGAGGACAAGGAAGGCGAAAGGCAGAATGGGCAGAAGATGCAACGGAGGAAAGGCAAGGGCCGCAGCCGCGCCCGCCAGCAGCGGACGACCGAACGCTTTCAGCGCCGTCCTTACCCGATGTTTCTTTGGAACGGCTGCATTCATGATGCGCGAATCACGTTAGGAAGCAGCGCTGCCTCAGTCCAGCGCGTCACGCAGCCTGCGTTCATAGTGGCGATAATATTTATCAGCCATCAGTTCGCTTTTCACCAGCACCGCCACGTCCGTCGTCTTGAACACCGGATCAATGACAGCTCCGTCGCCTACATAGCCGCCCAGCCGCAGATAACCTTTTATCAGCGGTGGCAGACGGGTCAGCGCGCGACGGCGGTCAACCGTATGCGGATCAAGACGCAGCATCTCCACGCGACGATCAGGCAGCGCCTTCACGCGCAGCGCCGGAGGAGCGAGGTGATTATGGTAGAGGTAGGTCAGTTCCTCGCCCAGTTCGTCGGGATTGGTGCCTGCCAGACTGGCGCAACCAAACAGCACGTCGATCTTGTGAAGGAAAATGTAGGACGCAATCCCACGCCACAGAAGCTGCATCGCGGCACGTCCACGATAACGCACATCCACGCAGGAGCGCCCGACTTCCAGCAGGCGGCCGGGAAATTCCTTGAGAACCGAGATATCAAACTCACTCTCGCTGTAGAAGCGCCCGAGCCGCTGCGCCGCATCCCCCTGCATGAGACGGTAGGTGCCCACCACGCCCTCCGCACCGGAAGAGATGGCGTGATCAATCACCAGAAGGTGATCGGCATACTCATCGAATTCATCGACATCACGCTTCAGGAGCGCAGCGCGTTCGTCGGGAACAGCGCCCATTTCCTCAAAGAAAACGCGGTAACGCAGAGCCTGCGCGGCGTCGATCTCTTCGGGCGTGGACGCAATGCGCACACCCAGATTCCCGCCCCGCAGCTCAGGGAAGCCGTTGCGCTCAAGGTCGAGTGCAGAGAGGCCGCCACGTCTCGGCTGTTCGGCGCTCATGCCTTGCGGGTTCCCTTGCCTCGGGCGGCTTTCGAACGTTTGCTTTCCGTCTGCGCGGCTTCTGGCTCAGGTATACGACGACCGAACAGTTCCAAACGCATCGAAATCAGTTCAAACCCAAGGCGGCTGGCGATCCGGCGCATGAGATCCTCATGCTCCTCATCCTCGAACTCAAGAACCTTTCCGGTATCGACATCAATCAGATGATAATGCCGTCCGTGCTCGCTCACCTCATAGCGCGCACGACCGCCACCGAAGTCCCGCCGCTCAAGGATACCCTTTTCCTCCAGCAGACGGACGGTACGATAGACCGTCGCCACTGAAATGCGGGGATCCAGTTCCGACGCACGACGATACAGTTCCTCGACGTCGGGATGATCTTCGGCATCAGACAGGACGCGGGCGATCACGCGCCGCTGCCCGGTCATCTTGAGTCCCTTCTCCACGCACAGGCGGGCGATCCGGGAATCAGAATAATCATCAGACTTGGCTGCTTTACGAGCCGTCCGAAAGGGAGATGGGGTCGAAGCCGGACTCACGGCATGCTTCCTGCTGCCTGTGTATGCGCAACCATAAATCCTCGCCTAGCTGATTCCCATATGACTTGTCCACAGAGAGACCACACTTTGTTGCTCAATTGTATTGTGAGCACCAGACCTTGAAGCAACAGAATCATCCGTTCAGAGTTCCGTCATGAATCACACCGAACACCATCCCCACACA
This sequence comes from Acetobacter sp., assembly GCF_047721705.1. Classification (GTDB taxonomy): domain Bacteria; phylum Pseudomonadota; class Alphaproteobacteria; order Acetobacterales; family Acetobacteraceae; genus Acetobacter. The sequence continues at coordinate 11,264 of NZ_JBDNXK010000006.1, forward strand.
CTCGATATCACTCACGAGACCTGCCCGATGACGTTTGTCCGCACCCGGATCGCACTCGACGGGCTTCAACCGGGCGAAGTGTTATGCGTCACCCTGCGAGGGAGCGAACCGCTGAAAAACGTCACGCGCTCGACAGAAGCTCTTGGTCACACAATCCTGTCCACGGAAGACACGGCGGATGATATCCATATCCTGACCATCCGCCGGAACTGATAGCTCTATCTTTGCAACAGTTCACGCGACAGCGCCACATGCGCTTCCGCATAAGCTTTGGAGTTCAATGCGGACTTCATCCGCTCCTGCGCCCGCTCGACACGCTTCTTCGCTGCCTCGGGATCGGCTTTGACGGCACGGATCGCTGCGGCCAATGCTTCAGCATCACCTGGCGGCACATAGAGAACCGAATCGGAATCGAAGTAATCCTCAACCCCTCCGCACTTTGAAACAATCATCGGAACGCCGAAATAGGTCGCTTCCATCATCACGGTGATGCCGGAAGCGTGGCGATTCTCCGTCAACGGTACAACCACCATGTCTGCTGCGTCATAGGCGGCAAAAAGCTGGGTATTATCTTTGATACGCAGGATATCGACGTTTTCATGGCCTGCAGCCGCCTGACGGGCCGCCTTGGTTGTACTTGCGATACGGAATGCGGCGGAAGGAAGATGATCCGCTGCGGCGCAAAATGTCGGCCAGTCACGGTGTTCATCATTGCCCAGCGACAGGACGATGGTGCGATTGCCCTCATGTGGACCTCGGGCCGGTCTCATTCCCTCAGCCTTGATCCCGAAGAGCACCCGCTCCGCCCGAAGCCACGGGAAACGTTCCCGCGCATCCGCACAGTTGAGAATGGAGAGCACCGTCAGCACATCAAGGCGTCTCAGCAGGAAACGATACAGCAGCCGACGCCATAACGGCTGCTTCGCCCAGCGATCGATCATCCAGACGGTCTGCCCGACCAGCTTCGGAACCTTCCGTCCCCGCATCAGCCGGAAGAGCGTCAGCACGCCTAGCGTCTGTGATTCCGTGTGGGTCCACACGACATCGGCGTCGAGAAGCTGCTTGCGGTTACGCCATACGTGAACAAAGTCGTAACCGAGAATAAAGCGTCCCCCGAGACGCACGAGCTTCTGGAGCGGATTTTCCGGATAGTCTGTCGAATAGGTGACATCCACATCCGCCGAAGCGGCATGATCGTAACCATAGGCCTGCTCTTCATTGAGACCGAGCAACCTGCCGGACTGCCAGCGCTCCCGCCATGTCGCGCCACCAAATCCTCTCGCCAGATGCACGAAAACCTTCACACGCCACTCCTCGCAAACCACTTATTTCGATCGTTAGACAACAGCAAACAATGTCATTTTCACGACCGTCATCCTAAAAATCCCTCAGTCATTCCCTGACGCCTTTTCCGCGTCATGGAATGATGAACGAGACGATTTTTCCTGAAAACAGCGCGGACACAGGCACCCACTTTCCTCTGGTCGCTCCGGTATCGGCAGAACCGGGGGCAACGCCATACACCAGCAGTCACCAGAAGCCAGACAGGTCATCGGCGCGCCACATGATGCACAGCAGGTTTTCATCAGGCGATCGCCTGAAAATCCGACCAAGACCGCACATCTTTTGCGGACATACCAGCAGCATGCGCAGCTTCCAACCCCTCGGCGCTATCTTCGAACACCAGACACGCTGCGGGCTGCACGCCAAGACGTGCCGCCGCGAGCAGATAGATATCGGGGGCAGGCTTGGGCCGTGTGACGTCTTCAATGGTCACAATGGCATCAAAAATATCCAGCAGACCGATGGCGGCCAGAGACGCTTCGACCACTTCGCGCGAGCCGCTGGAGGCCACGGCCATCGGCACACATCCAGCCCACTCTCGGGCCAGCGCCACAACCGGCACGTTGCCTTTAACGGTTGGAAGACGCGAACGCACGCCTTCACGCGTCGCGGTCATGATGGCGGCCCGATCCAGAGCAACGCCCCGTTCCTTTTCGAGCGCCGACAGCACCATGCCTTCCGAATAACCGCGGCGACTGAAGAACCACTCCGGCGATACATCCAGTCCGCCCTTGGCCTTCAGTGCCTCCAGCCATGACTGGAGATAAAGCGGCAAACTATCGACCAGCGTCCCGTCGCAATCGAAAATCAGTGCCTGCGTATCAGCCGGCACCTGCATCAGGGGAACGCCGAACGGGGAAACACATGCCCGTCGGCCAGCTTGCGGAGAGGATCGAACTCCTTGTCCGGGAAACTTTCTGTCCGCACCTTCGACCCGTCCGGGGTTTCCACAAACACCGTATTGTTCCAGTCCGCCGCGCTGATTCCGGTCCAGAGGGTCAGCACGATCGGGTCCGATTTGCCGTCCTTCGTGCCTTCCAGTTCCAAGCGGGCATCGCCACTCGAGGGAGGCGTCTGGCTCAGCGGTCCCCAGCCCTTGGTGTGATTCTTGAGCCAGTCATTAACCATCGCCACCTCGCCCGGCGCCAGTGCGCGGGAATCCCGCATCGGTCCCACCACGATCTTGCCAGCCGTCACTTCCGGGAAGCTGACGGCCACAAAATTCGGCAGGGCGGCCATCCAGATCACCGCCGCCGTTCCTATCGTGAACGCCAGAAAGGTGATGATGAACGCGGTTTCCTTCCTCATACTTCGTCGATCCTTCAGCCACGCACAGCGGCGATCACACGGGCGACCTCCGCATCTGTCAGTTCCGGGTGGATCGGCAGAGCCAGAATCCGCTGCGAAAGCGATTCGGAAACAGGCAGTGCCACACCGTCATGATGGGGCTGATAGGCCGGTTGGTGGTGCAACGGCAACGGATAGTAGATCGCAGAGGGCACACCAGCCGCCTTCATACGCGCCTGCGCTGTCACCCGTTCCTCCGAATTCTGGAACAGGATCGCATAGATTGCCCATGCGCTCTGACTATCCGGCACGCGAGCTGGCACCTGCACCACGTCCTTCAGTCCGGCATCGTATGCCTGCGCAATGGCGTCACGACGCGCCAGTTCTTCCTTGAATCCGTCCAGCTTGGCCAGCAGCACGGCGGCCTGCAATGTATCGAGACGACCGTTCATGCCCGTGCGCAGCACTTCGTAGCGGGTTTTGCCCTCACCATGCGTACGCAACGAACGGTAAAGCTCAGCGCGGTCCGCGTCGTCCGTCAGGATCGCGCCGCCATCGCCATAGCCACCCAGCGGTTTGGAAGGGAAGAAGGACAGCGTGCTCGCCACGGCTTCAGCGCCGAGATTGCGACCGTGATAGGCACCGCCAAAGGACTGGGCACAGTCATCCAGCAGGAACAGATCATATTCCTTGGCGATTGCCCGCAACTCGTCCCAAGGTGCAGGCTGGCCGAACAGATCCACGCCAACGATTGCACGCGGCCGCAGAATACCGTCCTGAAGCACCTTTTCGATCCGCTGCCGCAGATTGGCCGGATCGATCTGGAACGTGTCCGGGTCCACATCCACGAATACAGGCGTCGCACCCAGCACCAGCGGCACCTCGGCCGTCGCCGTATAGGTGAACGCAGGCAAGAACACGGCGTCACCCTCTCCGATGTTCTCGCCCATCATCACGATCTGCAAGGCATCCGTGCCGGACGACACACCCACGCAATGACCGACGCCGGACCACGCCGCGAGTTTCTCCTCTAGCTCTGTCACTTCCGGACCGAGCACGAAGCGGCAATGCTCCAGAACCGCATCGATTCTCTGCTTCAGCGGCGCGCCCAGACGGCGCTGCTGCGCGGGAAGGTCAAGAAAGGCGATCGGCTTCACGCCATCCGTCGTGGTCATGCTGTCCCCCTGGTCATGAAGTCAAAATCTCCCTGTCCCGATCCGCACCCGGCACGACTCCGCGCGCCTCTCCGGTCGCATTGTGATCGAATTCCGGCACGAGCTGTTTGAGAACCGCAATGGCTTCTGCCGCATTGCCGGCATGTGCCAGCGCGGCAAGACGCTCCAGCGCCGCCGTGACCTCCACCTGATCGACCACACGCGGCGCGGCCATCAGCAGCCCCGGCGCATCGGTCGGTACCGGCGCCTCCCGTCCGTGAAACAGCTCTTCGAACAGTTTCTCGCCGGGGCGCAGGCCGGTGAAATCGATTTTCACGTCTTCATCGGGACGAAGCCCGGCCAGACGGATCATCTGGCGCGCCAGATCGACGATCTTTACCGGCTGCCCCATATCCAGCACGAAAATGCCGCCTTCCCGCAGTAGGGCGTCCGTTCCCGCCACACGATCGGACGCTACGCTTTCATCCTGTTCGAAACCCGCGCTGTCCGTGCCACGGACGCTGGCCTGAAGCACAAGCCCGACCGCCTCCGGCACAGTCATGAAATAGCGCTGCATGTCGGGATGCGTGACCGTCAAAGGACCACCGCGCTCAAGCTGACGCCGGAACAGCGGCACGACGGAACCGGTCGAACCGAGCACATTCCCGAACCGCACCGTGACACACCGCAGAGGTTCACCGGCAGCACGGGCGGCAATGTCGAGCGCCTGACAGTACATCTCCGCCGCGCGTTTGCTCGCCCCCATCAGGCTGGAGGGATTCACCGCCTTGTCGGTGGAAATCATCACCAGCGCCCGCGCGCCGTGCCGCTGGGCGGCATCAGCGACGATCCGCGTTCCGACCACATTGGTCAGCAGACCCTCGCAGGCATTGGCCTCGACGATCGGCACATGCTTGAGCGCCGCCGCGTGAAAGACGAGCGTGGGTCGATACTGCGCGAATACGGCGTCGATCCGCTCCCCGTCGCGCACATCCGCCACGACGATACTGCGTGACAAAGAGGGAGTGATCTCGCTCAGCTCGATATCGATCTGCCACAGCGCGAACTCACTGTGGTCCAGCAGCACAAGGTGAGACGGGGCGAAACCTGCGATCTGGCGCACCAGTTCCGAGCCAATACTGCCTCCCGCGCCGGTGACCACCACGACCTGATCGCGGATCATCCGGTCCATGCCTGCCCGATCAAGCGGCACTTGTGGCCGATTGAGCAGATCCTCGATGGCCACAGGCCGCAGTTCGATCTTCTCCGCTGGCGTGAGCGCGGTCAGCACCGGCGCACGCATGACGTCGATGCCGTGCGCCTCTGCCGCTTCCAGCACGCGGCTCAGTCCTTCCCCCCGGAAATTCGGATCGGTGACCACCAGCGTGTCAGGCAGCGCATTCCGACGCGCCATACCATCAAGAAGAGCAGCAATGTCAGTTACATGACCAAGAATCGGCACATTGTGGATGCGCCGTCCTGCCTGATGCGTTCCAAGCCCGATCAGTCCCGTGACTCGCACCCCCGATTCCGGATTGCGATCAAGGGCCCGGAGATAGAGGTCGGCAATCTGATCCGCGCCGACCAGCACGATGCGTCGCTGCACCACACTCCGGCGGGTGATGCCGTTGCTCAGACGATAGGCCATTCTTAACCCGCCGAGCATGGCGGTGAGGGTCAACGCGTAAATGATCGGAAAGGTCGGGCTGGGCAGTGGAAAGCCGGTAACGTACAGACCGCACGTGAACAGCAGTGAACTGGCGATGGAAGCGCCCGCAATGCCCAGCAGGTCGGAAAGACCCGAGAAGCGCCAGTATTGCTGCTGCATGCGGAATGGCACGCCGCTGACAATGAGGGTGATCGCCCCACCGGCAAGAAACCAGAGCGGATGCAGGAGGCCGTCCCGCGGCGCAGCCAGCCAGCGCGCGACAGGCGCAGCCACGGCGGCAAGGCTGCCGTCAAGGGCGACATTGACCAGTATCCGGTTGAGCGGCCGCAGCCGGGTGCTTTTCGGCGCGGCGTCCGGCGGGCGTTGCGGGACCATCACGCTCGCCGTATAGCCCACCAATGCGTCGGCTAGAAGGCAGCTGGACAAAGGTTTTTTGCATTTCTTCTTGGTGTCGGCAGTCAGCCTGCCGGGCTCAGACCATTTTATCCGCTGCTCTTTTTCGCTAGCGTGAGCTGGTTTCGATTTTGAAATGGAGGCCAGACTGCACGCAGCACCCTTCCTTTCCATCCCAGAAGAGCGCCCTGCCCATGACCACGATCCCCGTCATCGACATCACGCCGCTCCGCTCCGGCACGGAAGCCGAACGCGCGACCACGGCGCAGGCCCTTGGCCAAGCCTGCCGTGAGACCGGCTTCTTTTATATGCAGGGCCACGGGGTCGCATCCGATACGATGGAGAAGATGTTCGCGGCATCGCGCCACTTCTTCAGCCAGTCTCCCGAAGCCAAGGATGCGCTGGCAATGCGCCATCTTGGCAAGAATCGCGGTTATGTCGGACTGGGTGTGGAGCGTCTGGATACGAGCTCCCTCCCCGACCGCAAGGAAGCGTTCAACCTCAATCGTGACGAGGAAGGCACGCTCTCAGCCTGCCCCGATCTGCCCGGCTGGCGTGCCCTGATGGAAGAATACTTCAAGACCTGCCTTGATCTCGGCGCCATCCTTCATCGCGGCTTCGCCCGCGACCTTGGTGTGGCTGAGGATTTTTTCGTCGATAAATTCCAAAATCCGCTCGCGACCCTGCGTCTGCTTCACTACCCCGCGCCGGAAAGCTCGCAGGAAGCTACCGGCCCCGGTGCCGGAGCACATACGGATTATGGCAATGTGACGATTCTGGCGGTCGATGGCGTATCGGGCCTGCAGGTGCGCCCACGCGGACAGGAATGGATCGACGCACCGCTGATCCCCGGCACATTCATCTGCAATATTGGCGACTGCCTGATGCGGTGGAGCAACGACGTCTACACCTCCACGCCGCACCGTGTTCTGCGCCCTGCCGCCGAGCGCTATTCCATAGCCTTCTTCCTCGATCCGGACGCGGACGCCCTTGTCGAGCCAATCGTGACACAAGCGGACGACAAGCCGCACTATCCTCCCATCACGGGTCATGACTATCTACAGGAACGCCTGAACGCGACCTACGGACATGCGAAATCCTGACACCGATCATGAGGGATTGTTGCGGGCACACCCTGCGCGCCCTATAGCCACTGCTGTATCGGCTTGATGCGCGCGAAGCCGAACCTGTCTTTCTCCCCGTTCCGGCTTTCAGCATGTCTCAACAGTTTCTTTCCCTCGGCCTCCTGATTCTTGCTTACGGCATCTCCGCGTTGCTGTGCCGCCGGATGATCGCCGTCGCGGTTCTCGACACGCCGGGTCATCGGAGCTCTCACAGCACTCCCACACCCAAAGGCGGCGGAGTGGGTGTGGTCGGCGCTTTTCTGATTCTGTTCTTTCCCATGCGGCATATGTGTGGACTGGCAGCCTTCACGCCGGATGCCGTTGCCCTATGGGTTGCGGTCGCCCTTCTCGCTGCGGTGTCATGGCTCGACGATGTCTATCAATGGCGACCGACCATAAAGCTCGCCGCTCAGATCGTCGCCGCGCTTCTGGTCGCTGCCGCCACGTTGCCGCTTGGCAGCCTCTCCAGTTCGACTATGGTGATGGCGGCATTTGTCCTGGCCGTGACATGGACTGTTTTCGTCACCAATGCCGTCAATTTCATGGATGGCCTTAACGGACTGGTCTCCGGCTCGCTCTGCCTGACCTTCCTTTGCCTCGCCCTACCGTTCTGGCCTTCAGACACGGTGGAACTGCGGCTGTCCGCAGCGCTTTTGGCTTTTGGATTACTGGCGTTTCTTCCATTGAATTTCCCACGTGCCCGCATCTTTCTTGGCGATGTCGGCAGCCAGCCCTGTGGTCTGCTGGTGGCCACGGCAGCGCTCTTCCTCGCTACCCCTGATATCGCACCAAAAATACCGGACATTCATACGGGCCTGCTCGTGCCGTGCCTGACCGCGGGCTTGCTGTACGATGTGGCCTTCACACTCATCCGTCGCGGCTGCATGGGCGAAAAGCTGCTTCAGGCACACCGGGGGCACCTCTATCAGATCGCCTTCCGGTCAGGCATTCCAATGCCAGTCGTATCACTGCTGCACTGGGGATTTGTTCTGTGGGGGGGCGCAGCCTACGCGCTGTTCTCCCTGCCCGCACGGGAGGCAGCGTTAAACGGCGATCTGCTGACCGTAGCGCTCGTGATCCTGCCGCAAGTGCTGTGGACAGCTTTCGTGGTTCTGCGCGTTCAGCGTCACCCTGTTGGACGCTGGTAAGGTTCGTACGGACCAAGCAATAGAATCAAATAAAAAACGGGGATCTTGAGACCCCCGTTTTTTCGTCACGGCATATTTTGCCGTCACGATAGCTCTTATTTAAGTGGCTCGAATGTCAGGCCACCTGCGCCTGCCGAGAGACGCGCACCCTTGGAATCACTTTCCAGCTTCAGGCGAACGCCGTTCTTGTTTTCAAGAACCGCTCCTCCCAGGCCAGAGCCCAAAGTCGCTTCACCATGAGTCGAGGCGAAAGTTCCCGTCATGTCGGCCACACGGTGCAGGTTGTAGACCGTGCCCTTGCTCTCGGACTCAGAAAAACCAACAGCGGCGATCTGGCCACCCGTCACCTTGTAGCGGTACACCTTGCCATTGAAGGTAAGGCGGGCGTCACCCCACGTATAACCGACGCCGACATCGGCCGATTTGACCTTGATGCTGATCGTGCCCGAAGGCTTGCCAAGCGCCGATTCCGCTGCCTGAGCAGGCATCGTGAAAACGGCAGCAGAAAAAGCCGCAACTGCGGCCAATGGAGCTAAACGCATTACTGCACTCCTGAATATGTTTCCGACAAAACCAGAAATGGTGGTCGTGAAGAGTTGTGACCATTGTAACGCACGATCATCATGCCGGTTTCGCAGATCATTGAAACATGTGCATTTTTCTCCGCAAAGAAGGTTCAGAGCGCATAAGGGTTGCGCAAAAAGGATGCCCTTTTTTCACCGCATTGATCTTCCATCACGCCAGTCGCCGCATTTTCAGCGGCACGAGAAGAAGCCCTGCCGCCAGCAAGAGTGCGACGGTCGCCACTGCGACCGATGTTCCATCGTGCAGATGCCATTCCCGCGTCAGGGCGACCGTCGCCAGAAGCGCGTTACTGATGCCCGCGATCGTGAAGAGGGCTACTGCTTTCCGCCGAGACGGCAGCAAGCAGGCGAGCAATACACACAGTGCAAAGATCACGTAATAGAGGGTCGCAATGCTCATATAGGGCAAAAACACCGGCCAAAACGCGGCAACAGTGAGAACGGCGGCAATGCCCGTCATACAGCCGGTGCAGCAACCGATGGTGAGCGACGAGAGGATGCGCGTGCCACGTGTGTCGAACTCCAACCCGCTGGCACGTTCCCGCCGCCGCCGCGCCATGATCCAGAGCTGGTTTCCGGTATAGAAAAGAAAAGCGCCAGAAAACCCGAGAACAAGATAGCCCCACCGAACCGGCGCACCGCCATAACTGCCGAAATGCAGAGAGAAAAACGAGGTGAGAACCGCAAAGCCCGTCGGTTGGTGGCCAGGCAGATAGTCAGTCGAGATAATATGACCGGTGAGCGGGTCCATCATCGCAAACCCGACATTGGGTCCTCTCATGGGAAAACGCCTGTCATATCCCGCGACACGCAGAGTCAGCACCCCGTCTCCACGAACGGCATACTGCAATGTATTCGGCACAAAGCCCGGAGCCTGACGCGCCAGAGCAGCGACAAGCACAGCCGGTTCCAGCGGTGTACCAGCATTTTTCACTCCCTCGTCGCGCGACCTGACATGAGCGGGAAGATCCGCTTTATGAAAAAGCATTTTCTGCACGTCATAGATCTGCTCATGGAAGGCAAATACAACGGACGTCACCGCCATGACGATGTGAAACGGCAGAGAAAAGAAACCGAATACATTGTGCAGGTCCAGCCAGGCACGCCGTTTCGCTCCATCCAGTCGAACAGCGAAAAGACTTTTTTTCAGAGCAGGCAGAAACGCAATGACACCGGAAACCAGCGCAACCGCATAAGCGAGAGCCACCACGCCCATGATCGGCATTGCCACATCCTCGGAAAAAGGAAGCCCGACACGCTGATGCAACACATCAATAAAGTAGGCGGCTTCCGAAGAAGGACGTTTTTCCGTCACCAGAGCGCCATTCTGGTCAAGAGCCGCGCCAACAAAAAGTTTCGGGACGTTCCCATGTGGATCGGCTTTTTTTGACCACACCATGCGGGCCGGCTGCGTACGGCTCACATTCAGAACGATCATGTAATGCTTGCGTGCCTCCGGAAAGGCCGCAAACGCTTTGTCCATCAGTTCTGGTGTCCGTTCGAGGGAAACCGGCGCAGGCAGATGGCTCTCCACAGACAGCCAGTTCTGTACCGCCGGTTCAAACATGCTGATTGCACCAGCATAAAAAGCAACGAACAGAAACAGTGCGGTCAGAATACCGACCCAGCTATGAACTTCGCGATAAATCTCGACAATATCAGCGCGGAGTTTCATCGCATCACGTTCTTCAGAATGAGGAAAACAAGCCAGAGCAAGAGACATGAACCGCCTAGCCATCCCCATGCTTTCCGTCCACTGGAAAACAGGAAACATGAGGAGACGATCACAATCCATACGAATGCAACAACCCATAAAAGGTATTGCGCTGAAAGCGTCATTGGACTGCCCGTTGTATGACAGAGCAGTCCAATGACAGCCATAAGTCCGAAAGCCGATCCGGCTCCTGCCAGAACCCCAGCGGAAAGTTTTCCTTTCCAGGCTGTGTTATCGAGCTTTTTTGTCATCACCGACGTCCATTCCGCAGCTTCAGAAAGGAAGCCAGCACCGGCAACAGGCAGCACACAATCATTAGCAGAAGAACGATCATGAAAGATGTCGTTGCCGGAGACATGATTTGCGAAAGATAGATGACAGCGATGGTAATGAGACCTGTCCCGCCACCCACGCCTAAAAGAGCGGACAGAGGGGCAGGAAGAAGCCGTTGCTGTGAAGAGGCACAGTAAAACAGCCCCCCTGCAACCAGCGTGGCGATACCTCCAAGAACCAGCATGAAATTTCCCGGTATCACCAGCGATATTCCAGTCGCATCGTCAGACTTCGTCCCTGCCCATAATAACAGGCCGACACCGCCGTGCATGTTGCGACAAATCGTTTATTGCCGATATTTCGTACATTCGCCGAAAAAGACAGGCCATTATAGCGAGGATGCGCTTCTCCAAAATCATAACGCAGGAACATGTCGAACACTGTATAACCGGGTATCGATAGCGTATTTGCCGTATCGCCATAACTATGACCGGTGTAACGGACGCCACCGCCAACACCTGTGCCTTTGAAAATACCGTGTCTGATACGTTGATCGACAAAAAGCGACGCCATCCACTTAGGTGCCTGCGGCAGATAATTGCCGATCTGCGATCCAATATTCGATTTCGTCACCTTCGGATCGCTCCGCGTGCCGGTGAAGATCACAGCCATATCCCACGGAAGCGTTGCACGTCCTTCCAGCTCAAGTCCTCTGACACGGCCTTCGCCTGTCTGTATGAGACAGGTTGTGGTGCCACACAGTTCCCCACCCGGTGAAGGCGTGGTCATGTTCTGCTGCTTGATCTGATAGGCGCCAAACGTAACGTAAATACTCTTCTTGTATTGATAGCGCAGCCCCGCCTCATACTGATCGCCTGTAGTCGGCTTAAAGGGTTGACCATTCAGCGCAGTCGAAGGATCGGAGACCTGCGGCAGAAAAGATGTAGCGTAGCTGAAATACGGCGCTAGCCCGAAGTCAAACAGATAGACACCACCCGCACGCCACGTAAATTTATTAGATGACGTCACATATCGTTTCTGAGTGAGGATATTCAACGTGTCATCTGTCGCCCAGTCCTGTCGACCTCCAACCGTGACACGCAGGCGATCGAATTTCATCTGATCCTGAAAATAGACGCCATTCTGGGTCGAGGTCGTAGCACTGTAGACTTGAGGACTGAGGCCGCCCGCATACCCCTCCGCTCCCCTTGAGATCGGATTGAAAATATCAAGCATTGGCAAAACAAGTGCGGAATTCACAAGATCACGGGAGCTTTCCCAGTTGGTATAGAAATAATCTGTTCCGACCAGCAGCGTATGCTGCACCGGCCCCGTTCGCACATGACCTTCGATCTGCGTATCCATCGCTACGCCCTGTGAACGGCCTCGGCCTTCCACGGCACGCCGATTGACGGTCTCACCCGCCACACAGCCCCTGACCGATGGGGGACAGGCAGTGAGCGTATCTCCGCTCAGCACGGTCGCGCGATAGAGATTATCGAGATAAGTGTAGCGCACATTGTTGCGCACCGTGAGAAAACGGTTGACCTGGTGTTCCAGAAAAGATCCCGCCAAAGCCTGCGTGCGATCAAATTTGTCCCAATCCGGCTCGCCGATATTGGCGTCGTTGGAGATGTAACGCCCCTTCGAGGCAATGAGCGTGCCTGTACGCGGAAGAAACTGGAACGTCGAACCACCCGCATCGCGCTGATACTGTGCCAGCAGCGTCCACGACGAACCTGGAGCGTATTTCCATGTCAACGTGGGAGAAACATAATAACGGCCAGTCATGACACTGTTGACCTGCGTGCCACCATATTTCGCAAGAGCGACAATCCGGCCGAGCACTGTTCCCTGCTTGTTCAGTTTGCCGGACACGTCGCCCGCAGCCTGTCCCTGCCAGTTTCCAAGATCCGTATAACCCGCCGTCTGGGTAAAAAACTCACCGTGACTTTGCTCTGTTGGTTTCTTGGTCGTCAGATTGACGATACCGCCGGGTGCCGTCTGTCCATAAAGCGCGCCAGACGGACCCTTGAGCACTTCGATCTGCTGGAGTGCGAAAGGATCGAACGAGGTGCGTGTCCACTGGCCACCGGACGGCAGGCGCAATCCGTCCACAAAATTGTTGTTGGAAGAAAAGCCGCCCGCGCCGAACCCTCTGACTGAAACTTCGTCAACACGACTGTCGATACCGCTCGGCTCGGCCTGCACGCCTGCTGTATAGGCCAGCGCGTCCGCCACGGTTGGCGAAGCACGAAGTTCGATTTCCTCCCGACTGACAATGGAAATGGTCTGGGCGGACTCAATGATCGGCGTACGGGTTTTTGTGCTGGAAGTCGCATGGGAAAGACCCGTCGCCGTCACGACGATGACTTCTTCCTTTGAGCCCGCTTTCCCAGCGACCTTTCTGACCGTCGCTTTCTTCTTGATGGGCTCCGGCTCCGGCGAGGCCGCCATCGCCGCAGAACCGAGCGAAACCATGAAAGCTACAGGCACGACACTGCGTGCCAGGGAAATCGACTGGCGCATGGTTTCTTTCCGCAACACAAAATTATGCGGCGCACCTTTTGTGCAATTGCAAATCACTGTCAACTGCAAATAACAACTATACATACTCTGACACACTCAATGCAGTGTCAGAGTGATGACGAAATTCTTTTTTACATGGAAAGAAACTTGAATATATAAAGGGAATTACAAATTCCCGTCGTGCGATATCCTGATTTCCGCGAACCAGCGCTGAACCTGTTGGTCAGACGCTGGCACCGCAGATGTGTGTCAGGCGCGTGAGAAAAGCACAGCCTCAGGCAGACGCGACTTCGGCAATGTCGCGTTGAAATCACCGTCCGCGTGATAACCGAGCGAAACGATCACCGCAGGAGAAAATCCTTTCTCCTTGAGACCGAATTCCGCATCCAGCGCGGCAGGATCAAAACCTTCCATCGGTGTGGCATCCACACCCAGAAGCCCTGCCGCCAGCAGCAGAAAGCCCTGCGCGATGTAAGTCTGCTTCTGCGTCCATTCCGCGACATCGCCAGCACTTTCATGCTGCGCAACGTAGCCTGCGCGCCCCTTGCGCTGCCCTTCACGGGCCGCTTCATCCGCAAACCGTCCGTCGGCCTGCTCCTGATCAAGCACTGCCTGGAGATAATCGTCGGGCAGTTCATTGCGCGCACAAAGCACGATAACATGAGACGCATTCAGCACTTTGGCTGCGTTATAGGCGTAAGAACCCGCCGTCGCTTTGGCGATCCGTTCCTTGCCTTCCGCATTGTCAGCCACAATGAAATGCCACGGCTGAGAATTGACGGAAGACGGACTGTATCGAAGCGCTGCCAGAAGCTGCTGCACAATCGGGTCTGGAAGACGACGAGAAGCGTCATAGGCCTTGCAGGTATAACGGTGCCTGAGCGCGTCAGTCAGTTCGGTCATGATCTCTCCCATGAAGAAAGGGGCAATTATACCCGGACAGAGTGGACGCTTTGGACAGGGGCTTCAACCCAGCCTCTTTTTCAAAAACCCAATAAAAAAGGCCGTGTCCTGAAGACACGGCCTTTTCTCTGAAACTGAAAAAACGCTTCAGGCGACGCGCTTGATACGCTCTTCGACTTCCTTACGTGGTGCGGTTCCCGCTTCACCCATGATCGAACGGATTTCGCGCAGATACGCAGCACCTTTGAGGGTGCGCTGAACCAGCACGGAACGGCGATCAAGCGGATCAACCTTCCGGCGTGCCAGATCAAGCTCGCCCAGACGGTCAAGCGCACGGGTGATGGCTGGCTTGGACACATTCAGATCCGCCGCGAGACCACGCACCGTGTGGCCCTCTTCCTGCAGATAGCAGGTCAGGAATACCGCCATCTGACGTGCGGAGAGGTCCGGACCGTCACGACGCACAAGCGACACCATCGTATCGCGCAGCGTGGCAACGAGTTGGTCTGCGGTGGCATTCGTCTGTGTCTTGCCAGCGTTTCTCGCGGCAACGGCAGAACGAAGGCTGGTTTTGGCCTGAGCCATGTCTCTATTCCCTGTTGTTCTGTTACGGCAGACGGGCCTGTGCGCCCCACCTGCCTGCCGACTCATGGTCGGCGTCTCTCAATTGCTTTCACATATAAGCGATCCGCATCCGGTTTACACCCGTAACAAATGAATAGTTGCATTGCGCGATCGTTCTTTTCACGAATTTAATAAATCCGTCACCTTTAGAGCCTGAGGCAAAGCCGCATAGATCGCCCGCAACCCCATGATTTCGCCTCCTTCTGGGCGGCCCGGACGCGAAGAATCATTCCATGCGTAACTATCCACATGTACCCACCGCACATCGGCCCGGACAAAACGCTCAAGAAACAATGCCGCCGTCACTGCACCAGCAAAAGGTTTTGACGAAATGTTATTCAGATCCGCAACTGAACTTTTGAGCCAATCACGGTAACCATCCCATAAAGGCAGACGCCATAATGGGTCGGATACTTCCTGACCGGCTGCCAGCATCGCTTCGGCAACCAGATCATTATTGGATAGCAGCACGGGCAGATCGGGGCCCAGTGCCACCCGCGCCGCGCCGGTCAGGGTCGCCACATCCAGCAACAAGGAAGGATGGGCCTCGCTTGCCTCGGTCAGCAGATCAGCCAACACCAGCCGCCCCTCTGCATCCGTGTTGCCAATCTCGACTGTCAGACCATTCCGGGCCTTCACCACGTCAAGCGGACGCATGGCCGAGCCGGAGACCGAATTTTCAACACAGCCCAGCCGCACCTCCAGCCGAAGCGGCAGATCCTGCGCCATGATGAGCCGCGCCAGCGCCAGAACGGTGGCGGCTCCGCCCATATCCTTCTTCATTCTCAACATGCCCGACGAAGGCTTGATGTCGTATCCGCCGGAATCGAAGCACACCCCCTTACCGACCAACGACAGCAAAGGCGCATTCTTTTTCGCCTTCGATCCCGACCAGTGGGCCACAACCACCCGAGGCTTGCGATCCGAGCCATTCCCGACATGCGCGACGAGGGGATAGGCCTCATCCAGCGCCTTGCCCTTGATGACCTTCACCTTCGCGCCAAAAGGTGTCAGCTCTTCAACGGCCGCGTCAGCCAGTTCTTCCGGCCCGAGCAGATTGGCGGGGGTATTGATCAGGGTCCGCCCAAGCCAGATGGAACGCGCCGTCTCAAGCGCCAACCTGTCGGGTTTCGCCTCATGCAGAAGCACTTTCGGCGCTTTCTTCTCCGCGAGAGAATAGCGATAGGCACCGAGCGCAAAGCCAAGGACCGCATCGGCACGGCTGACCTCCTCGGGGAGTTCCAGGCGCCACACCCCCTCTGGCAGCTTGCCCGCAAGCCCGCCAAAAACCGTGGGCGCAATCACACTCCCTTCCGCAGGCAGCCCCAGCAGCCCCACCACATTGCCGGACGCATCAGGCACAAGGGCGATCTCTCCGGCTTTGGCCGAGAAACCCGTCATCTCTGCAAAGCGAGCCCCATTTTCGCCGACAAGAGAGGCGAGAGCGTGCCGGTCGGCAGCGCGCACGCCATGCACGACATTCACAGGACCTTTCACACTTCCCGTAACGATGCAGCCCAGACTTTTCGCGCCCATATCGCGCCCTCCCACTTTATTAAAAACCGTGAGAGGAAAGCTGCTCCCGAAGGCAGGAGAAGGCAACCGTCTCCCAGATCCGCGCAACATGAAACTGTTGCTTGCATTTCTGCGCGAGCCATCCGACCATGGCGGCATGACAGGGTTTCTTACCCACCCGCTCCCGGCCTGCGCCCCAGCGGATGCCGATGGTTCCTTCCCCATGCCTCGTCATGGCGCGGACCATCACCTCCACGCCATTCTTGGCCCCACCAACACGGGTAAGACGCATTTCGCCATCGAGCGAATGCTGGCTCATTCCTCTGGTATCATCGGCTTCCCGCTGAGGCTTCTGGCCCGCGAGAATTACGAGGCCATGGTCGCCCGCAAAGGCGCCGCACACGTCGCACTGATCACGGGTGAGGAAAAGATCGTGCCCCCCGGCGCGCGATGGTTCTCCTGCACTGTGGAAGCCATGCCCGTGGACCGGCCAGTATCGTTTCTGGCCGTAGATGAGATCCAGCTCTGCTCGGACCCGGAACGGGGGCACATCTTCACCTCCCGTCTGCTCCACGCGCGCGGCCTCAATGAGACCCTGTTTCTCGGCGCCGAAACCATCGCACCCCTGATGAGACGGCTTGTTGAAGGCATTGTCATCGATACGCGGCCCCGCCTGTCCGCTCTTATCTATTCCGGCGCGATGCGGCTGGAAAAGCTGCCGGCCCGCTCCGCCATCGTCGCTTTCTCCGCCGCGGAACTTTATGCAATCGCGGAACTGATCCGCAGTCGGCGCGGCGGATGCGCCGTGGTTATGGGGCAGATGTCGCCCCGCACCCGCAATGCGCAGGTCGAACTCTATCAGAATCGCGAAGTGGACTATCTGGTGGCAACCGACGCCATCGGCATGGGACTGAACATGGACATCGCCCATGTCGCATTCGCCGGTCTCTCGAAATTCGATGGCTCCCGACGCCGTCCATTAACGGCTGCGGAAATCGCCCAGATTGCCGGACGTGCCGGACGCGGCGCGCGGGACGGCACATTCGGCACGACCGGCCGCTGTCCACCCATTCCCGACAACATCATTGAAGCCGTGGAAACGCATCAGTTCGATCCTCTGGAACGGCTGATCTGGCGAAATGACGCCCTCGATTTCTCCAGTCCCGCGGCCTTGATGGCCAGTCTCAACCGACCGCCGCCCCTGCGGGGCCTTCAGGCCAGCGAACCGACCAGTGACGCCCTGATTCTGGCAGCTCTGGCGCATGAGCCCGCTATCCGTGAAGCTGCCACAACCCGCGCCCATACACGCCTGTTGTGGGACGTCTGCCAGATCCCCGATTTCCGCAAGATCGGGGAGCGTAGCCATGCACAGCTCTGTGCCCGCGTATTCAGTCTGCTGATTGAGCAGCGACGCCTGCCCGCATCATGGATCGAGGAACAACTCGGACGCCTTGACCGCGTGGACGGCGATGTGGACACGCTGATGCAGCGCCTCGCCGGCATCCGTATCTGGTCCTACATCGCCAATCGCGAGCACTGGGTGAAGAACGCCTCCCTGTGGCAGGAGCGCACCCGTGCTGTGGAGGACAAGGTGTCCGATGCGCTGCATGAACGGCTCACTGCCCGCTTTGTCGACCGCCGCTCGGCACATCTGATCCGCCTCCTGGAAAACGAGAGCAACGCACCCCTTCTCTCCGCCGTGAAAGCGGATGGCGAGGTGATTGTCGAGGGGCATCCTGTTGGCCACATGCGCGGCTTCCAGCTCGAACTTGAAGCTGAATTGTCGCAATCCGACCGCGCGACTCTGGGACGTGCTGCCCGCCGTGCTCTTCGAATAGAACTCCCGGCCCGCGTCCGGGCCTGTCATGAGGATAACGACACGGCTTTCACCCTGTCGCACGACAATGGGGAAATCCATTGGCGCGACACCCTTATCGCCCGGCTTCGTCCCGGTCGTGATGCGCTGCATCCAGCGATCGGCCTGCTGGGGGATGGCCTGCTCGACACACGGCAACGCGACACTGTACGAGCCCGCATCAGCCGCTTTGTCGCGGGCCAGATCGAGCAGGAACTGGCTCCCCTGTTCCATGCCCATGCCCGAGCCGCCTCCAATCCGGAGACGCGTGGCGCTCTGCATGAGATGATGGAAGCGGCGGGACAGGCCGCTGCCCGCTTTCCGGTCACCAAAGGCCACCCCCTGCTGAAAATCGGTGTTCGGTGTGCATTGGGATGGCTCTATCTCCCCGCTCTTCTCAAGCCACGTCCAATGAAATTCCGCGCCCTTCTGCTGGCCGTTCATCAAGACGTCAGCCCCATTCAACTGCCACCGGCTTCCGCCGTGTCAGTGCCGATCGCCAGCTTCCCTTTTCCGGTGCTTGACTGGCTTGGCTGGGTGGCATGTGGGCCAGTGCGACTTAGGATCGACATGGTGGACAGGCTCACACGCCAGCTTTCTCATCAGGCGCGTCAGGGAGACGTGGCGCTTCCGGCAGACTTCGCCTCATGGCTCAGCACCAAGCGAGCGGATGTCCCGGCCATTCTGAGGTCTCTCGGCTTTCACCTTGCCGCGCCACGCCCGCTACCCGCTGTCATGGCGGGTCCGATGCCATTCTGGATGCTCGCACGAGCGCGTTCAGGAAAGGCAGAAAACCGTAGGTCCCGGCGCGCTTTACCTTTATATAAGAAGGACAGTCCCTTCGCGGCGCTGTCTGTTCTCCTGCAAAGAACCTCTGCCGCGTAAGCCCTACCGCATGGTCGCCATTCGCTGAAAAAGGAGAGTTTTCCTCTCCAATGGCTTGCGTCTGCAGGAAAACCGCATCATAGGTGCGCCTCAATCTGTGGACGGTGGCTCATCTGTTCACGCACACCAGGCTGGTCTGTTTGTCCAGCCCCGACAATCGGAGATGACGATGACCTACGTGGTCACTGAAAACTGCATTCGCTGCAAGTTCATGGATTGCGTGGAAGTCTGCCCGGTGGACTGCTTCTACGCCGGCGAGAATTTTCTCGTCATTAACCCTGACGAATGCATTGACTGCGGCGTTTGCGAACCGGAATGCCCGGCTGAGGCGATCTTCCCGGACAGTGACGACCGCGCGACAGCTTGGGCTGAGATCAATGCAAAATACTCTGCCGTGTGGCCGAACATCACACGCAAAGGCACCCAGCCGGCGGATGCCGAGGAATGGAAAGACAAGCCCAATAAAGCAGAACTGCTCTCCCCTGAGCCGCACAAGGACTGAGCAGACATTTTCTGTCTCAGGAACAGGCCCGTCTTCTCCGGAAGGCGGGTTTTTTTATTGCCTCAGCCTAGCGCAGGCATGTCCCTCCCTTGATTCAGTCTGTCTCTCACCAACGCCAGCGCCACTCACCATTCGTTTTTGATTTATAGACCCAGACAAATACTCCGGTCGTGACCACGTTGGTAAAAACAACGATGCCTTCGGCAAGGAGTGGCCGAGGCAAGTCAAGCCAAGGCACCGTCAAAGTCGGAATTAACGTCAATGCCAGGAAAAGCAGGAAAACAACCCATCCCTGCCAACTGATGGGCATCCCTGCACCATATCCATAGCGTTTTACGGCGAACCATCCTTGAGAAGTCTGTTTGTCCATAAGCACGTACCCATCAAATAGCTTATGAATACTCTTCATCTGATGGAACAGCGCACGTTCTCACAAGCAAATGAATGCTGCACAAAAAAAAAGCCCCACCCGAATTAACGGGTGGGGCTTTTCCAGATCGTTGGTCCAGTCACCGAAGTAACCAGAACAATAACCTTTTTAACGCGACATCATGTGAGCGGCCGTGTTGTCCATGATGAACAGCGTGCCGATAATGAGGATCACCACAAAGCCGAGGGTAAACAGGAAGACCTTGTTATCCCAGGCTTTCTCGGATGTCGTGCTCATATGCAGGAAGAAGATCAGGTGAACGATCACCTGAATCGCTGCCAGAGCGGAGATCGCCGTCAGTGTCGCAGAAGGTGACAGGCTGTGACCCATCACCACCATGAATGCTGCGACCGTCAGGACAACGGCAAGAACAAACCCGATTACATACGAGCCTGCACTGCCGTGACTGGAGCCCCCATGGGCTGCTGAATGGTCAGTACTCATCAGATCATGCTCGCCAGATAGACATAGGTGAACACGCAGATCCACACGATGTCGAGGAAATGCCAGAACAGGCTCAGCATGGTGAGCTTGTTCATCATACGCTCATTGATCGCGGTCACACCCGAAAGCTGGGCGATCAGGACGATAATCCAGATCAGACCACAGCTCACGTGCAGACCGTGAGTCGAAACCAGCGTGAAGAACGCGGACAGGAACGCACTGCGATCCGGGCCAGCACCCTCGGCAATCATGTGAGCGAATTCCTTGATTTCAAGGAACACAAACCCAAGACCCAGCAGGAAGGTAACGGCCAGCCACATCTGGACAGATTTGATCTGGCCCTTGTGAGCCGCGATCATGCCGAAACCATAGGTGATGCTCGAGATCAGGAGGAGCGCTGTTTCCAGCGCAAGCCCCGAAATTTCGAACAACTCCTTACCCGTAGGTCCGCCCGCAAACTGGTTGCGGAGGACTGCGAAGACGGCGAACAGCGATCCGAAGATGATGCAGTCCGTCATCAGGTACACCCAGAACCCAAACACCGTCGGCAGTTCGTGGTGTCCGTGTTCCGCGTGCGCGTCAGAGAGAGTTGTATCGTGCGCCATTACTCAGCCGCCTGTGCCATAAGTTTACGAGAGTGCTCGTTCTCGATCCGGGCAACCTCCTCGGCGGGGATGTAGTAATCAACATCCTGGTTCGAGCTGCGTGCAATGACGGTCGCAAAGACGCCCACCAGAGCGATTGCTGCAAGCCACCAGATGTACCAGACCGCGGCGAAACCAAGCACGAAGCTGAACGCACCAACCAGAAAACCGGCTGCCGTGTTCTTCGGCATGTGGATCGCCTCGTAAGGACCACCAGCCTGACGCGTGTCGATACCGTTTTCCTTGTCATGCATGAACGCATCAAGCTCATGAATGTGGGGAACGATAGCGAAGTTGTACGGCGGCGGCGGTGAAGACGTTGACCACTCGAGCGAACGAGCGTTCCACGGATCACCCGTCTCGTCACGGTTTTCAGCCAGGTTCATGTCACGGATCGAGACATAAAGCTGGGTCACCTGACAGACGATACCGAACATGATCATGACAGCGCCGATTTCAGCAATCAGCAGCCAGGGGTGCCACTGCGGATTGTCGTAGTGGTTCAGACGACGCGTCATACCCTCGAAGCCGAGGACATACAGAGGAACGAACGCGAAGTAGAAGCCGACAAACCAGCACCAGAACGCCCGCTTGCCCCAGGTTTCGTTCAGCTTGAAGCCGAAGACCTTCGGGAACCAGAAGTTCATGCCGCAGACATAGCCGAAATACACACCGCCGATGATGACGTTGTGGAAGTGAGCGATGAGGAAGAGACTGTTGTGGAGAACGAAGTCGGCAGCCGGGATCGCCATCATCACGCCGGTCATGCCGCCGATGGTGAAGGTGACCATGAAGCCAACAGCCCAGTACATCGTGGCGTGAAATTCAACGCGCCCTTTGTACATGGTGAACAGCCAGTTGAAGAGCTTAACGCCCGTCGGAATGGAGATGATCATCGTCGCGATACCGAAGAACGCGTTGACGTCAGCACCAGCACCCATGGTGAAGAAGTGGTGAACCCAGACGATGAACGACAGCACCATGATGGCGCAGGTCGCGTAGACCATCGTGTTGTAACCGAACAGCGGCTTGCGGGAGAACGTCGGAACGACCTCCGAGAACACGCCGAACGCCGGGATAACGAGAATGTAGACTTCCGGATGACCCCACGCCCAGATCATGTTGAGGTAGAGCATCTGGTTGCCACCACCGTCATTCGTGAAGAAGTGCATCCCGAAATAACGGTCAAGGCCAAGAAGAGCCACAGCCACGGTCAGAACCGGGAAGGCGACCATGATCAGCACGGAGGCGCAGAAAGCCGTCCATGTGAACACAGGCATCTTCATCCAGGTCATGCCCGGAGCACGCATCTTAACGATGGTGACGAAGAAGTTCACACCCGTCAGCAGCGTGCCTACACCGGAAATCTGAACCGCCCAGATATAGTAGTCGACACCGACACCAGGGCTGAACTGACTTTCGGACAGCGGCGGATAAGCCAGCCAGCCGCACTGAGAGAACTCACCGATGAACAGCGAGACGTTGATCAGCGCGAAGGCGACTGCCGTCATCCAGAAGCTCAGGTTGTTCAGGAACGGGAAAGCAACGTCGCGCGCGCCGATCTGAAGCGGCACCACGAAGTTGAACAGAGCCGTCATGAACGCCATCGCCATGAAGAAGATCATGATCGTGCCGTGGGCCGAAAAGATCTGGTCATAGTGATGAGGCGGCAGATAGCCGGGGTTTCCCGCATACGCCAGCGCAAGCTGGGTACGCATCATGATGGCGTCGGCAAAACCACGCACAAGAGCAAGCAGCGCAACGACGACATACATCACCGCCAGACGCTTATGATCGACAGACGTCAGCCACTCTTTCCAGAGATAGCCCCATTTGCCGAAATAGGTAATCAGACCGAGAACGGCGATACCCATGACCGCGACCCCGAGGAACGTACCGACGAGGATCGGCACATCCAACGGAATATCCGCGAATGATAATCTCCCTAGCATTGTGATCCTACTCCTTCATGTTCATGTCGGACATCGCGGACTGGACGTGGATCATCTTGCCCGTGCTCTTGTCCATGACCATGCCGTTGTTGTACTTCGCCACGATCTCGTCGAAGAGATTCGGCTCGACGTGGGAATAATACTTGACCGGCTCGGCCTCGCTCGGTGCCGCAAGACGCGGATAAGTCTGATCGTCCAGCTGATCAGCTGAAGAACGGACCTTCTCGACCCAAGCCTGATACTGCTCCTGCGGCATCGCAAGAGTGCGGAACTTCATGTCGGAGAAACCGCGACCACTGTAGTTGGCGGATTCACCGAGGTAATCACCTGCTTCCGTAGCCATCAGATGAAGCTGCGTCTGCATGCCGGCCATGGCGTAGATCATCGAACCAAGACGCGGAATGAAGAACGAATTCATCACGGCGTCGGAGGTGATCACGAAATGGACCGGAGTGTTCACCGGAATGGCGAGCTGGTTGACCGTGGCAATGCCTTCATTCGGATAGATGAAGAGCCATTTCCAGTCGAGAGCGACAACTTCCACATCAAGCGGCTTGGTGGTCGCTTCGGCCTCAAGCGGACGATAGGGGTCCAGCGAGTGGCAGGTCTGATAGGTGATCACAGCAAGAAACAGAATGATCAGGCTGGGAACGCCCCAGATGACCAGTTCGATCTTGTTGGAATGACTCCACTTCGGAAGGTACTCGGCTTCGGTGTTCGAAGCGCGATACTTCCAAGCAAAGTAGCATGCCATGATGATTGTCGGGACAACCACAATGAGCATGGCGATCGTCGATTCAACGATCAGGGTTTTCAGTTGGTCTCCCACCGGCCCTTTCGGGTCCAGGACGTCCCAGTCACATCCCGCCAGTGGAAGTACCGAAGCGAGACCGGCCAGTCTGGCCGCTCCCTTCAGGCACTTGTTTCTCATCGTACGTCCCTCGATTCTGACATACTCATTGACTTCTCCAGCAAATCCGCCTCCCGCCATACCAACCTTGCGAAAAAGGCCACGGCCATTTCAGGCCATGCTGCATTACAATGATTCCATAATCCCACTAGAAAGTTATCACAATGGATTATGAAACGGGGAAAGGCTCTGTTTTTCTCTCAGTGCAAGCCTGCCACCCTCTAATCATTGATCACGCAATATTTCAGATAATTACAAAATACACAGATACTCCTTTTTTTCGACACAACTCACAGACTTCCGCGAAAACAGAACTCACGGATTTCTGACTATCCCCCCAAGTTTCAAATAAGTGTTATCTTTTTTTGCATGCAGTTCATTCCCTACCGTCGACCCACCTACCCGGCAGCTCTGAATTTTAGCAAAAAAAAGCCCCGACCCTTTTTCAAGGCCGGGGCAGAGTCGCACTCTCAACACTGAGGACAGGCAATCAGCCCATCACTCGCTGCTGTTGCTGTTCCGCACACCCATAAACTGGAGAAGGAACTGGAACAGGTTGATGAAGTTCAGATACAGGCTTAGCGCGTCGTATACCGAGCGCTTCGCAACGCCTTCCGGCCCTTCATAATAGGCGAACTGCGGATAGGTCACCTTGATCCGCTGGGTATCGAAAGCGGTCAGGCCAATGAACAGGAACACGCCGACAACGCTGTAGATGAAATAGAGCGCCGGGCTACCCAGAAACATATTAACCAGTCCGGCAATCACCAGCCCGAACAGCCCCATCATGAGGAAGGACTGGAACCGGATAAGATTGGCGCCGGTCGTGTAGGCCCACAGGGACGTTGCGGCAAAGGTCGCCGATGTCACCAGAAAGACCCGTGCGACTGAAACGCCCGTATAGGCCAGCAGAATGCTTGAAAGGCTTGCTCCCATCACACCACAGAAAAGCCAGAACAGAGCCTGAACTGTTCCACGCGAAAGACGGTTCACGCCGAACGACATGACCATCACGAAACCCAGCGGGGCAATCATCGCCAGCCAGCCAAGACCCGTCGGCGCGATCTGATACCCCTGCACATGGAAGAACAGGGATCGCACTGAGGTTTCCGCGATCAGGTAAGCAACGAGCGCTGTGAGCAGCAATCCCGAGGCCATCCAGTTATAGACGCGGAGCATATACGCCCGCAGCCCAGCATCAATGGCCGCAGACTGGGTCCCGGTGGCAAAAGGCGACGAACGGAAGTCGCGACTGAATGACATACTGTCTCCTCGATCTTAGATCAGCTCTACCGATCCGCGATTCATATGTGTCCCCAAGGGGCATACTTCAAGAACGCCGGACACCTCAGACCTGACCGATACTCTTTATATATTACTATAGCATACTCAAGACGACCACTGCAGCACGGAAGCGGTCAAAGACGCCTTCATGAAGAGAGTTTCATTCCCTGTTCGCGTTCACCATCGACCGATGCGATTCCAATGAGTTCACATGGTTAGGACTTGCCTCAGGAATTTCACCTTTCCGTGAGGTTCGACGATCCGCAGCGGCTTTTGCTTGGGAAAACTGATCGAAATTGAGAGGGTCAAACGGCCTGACAGGCACGTTCTCCCGAAAGAGGACACCGCGTTACAGCCGTTGATTTAGCTACACGAAACCAGATTCTTTTCATTTGCGGACACTGAATCGTTCCCGCCAGGCAACGTCATAGTGGCGTTTCCGGGCCTTCCGTTGATGCATAGGGCGTGCCCAGATGACACGATTGACATCATTGGTTCATGTGGGCTGACTGAGACACAACGGTAATTCCGCATTGATTTGCCGAGAAAAACAGCAATCAGTGAGTTCGAGGACATAACGATATGAGCCGTCCTTCACCCGCCAAGAGGACTTCCCTCCTTGGCTTTCTCGCGGCAGGAACCATGCTTGCCGCGGCCCTCGGTCAGCCCGCAGGCGTCGCCCGCGCCGCTGACGATCAGGGTGCCACCGGAGAAGCGATCATCCACGCTGATGATCATCCGGAAAACTGGCTGACTTATGGGCGCACCTATTCAGAGCAGCGCTACAGCCCGCTTGACCAGATCAATCGTGACAATGTCGGCAACCTCAAGCTGGCTTGGTATTACGATTTCGACTCCAATCGTGGTCAGGAAGGCACGCCGCTGATCGTCGATGGCGTCATGTTCGCTTCCACCAACTGGTCCAAGGTCAAAGCCTTCAAGGCCGACACCGGCGAACTGCTATGGGCCTATGACCCGAAAGTGCCCGGTAACGTCGCTGTTCGCGGCTGCTGTGACACCGTCAACCGCGGTATCGCTTACTGGAACGGCAAGATCTATGTCGGCACGTTTGATGGCCGCCTGCTCGCGCTGGACGCCAAGACCGGCAAGCTGGTCTGGAGCGTAAACACCATTCCCAAGGACGCAGCACTCGGCAAGCAGCGCTCCTACACTGTCGATGGCGCCCCCCGTATCGCCAAAGGTCGTGTTATCATTGGTAACGGTGGCGCCGAGTTCGGTGCCCGTGGCTTCATCTCCGCTTTCGACGCCGAGACCGGCAAGCTCGACTGGCGCTTCTTCACGGTTCCGAACCCGAAGAACGAGCCGGATCACGCCGCGTCCGACAACATTCTGATGAACAAGGCCTACAAGACGTGGAGCCCGACCGGCGCGTGGACGCGTCAGGGTGGCGGCGGAACCGTCTGGGACTCGCTGGTCTATGACCCGGTCACCGACCTTGTTTACATCGCTGTCGGCAACGGTTCTCCGTGGAACTACAAATACCGTTCGAACGGTATTGGCGACAACCTGTTCCTTGGCAGCATCGTAGCGGTCAAGCCGGACACTGGCGAATATGTGTGGCACTTCCAGGCCACGCCAATGGACCAGTGGGACTACACCTCGGTTCAGCAGATCATGACACTTGATCTGCCGATCAATGGTGAAACCCGCCACGTCATCGTTCATGCGCCGAAGAACGGCTTCTTCTACATGATCGACGCCAAGACGGGTGAGTTCATCCAGGGCAAGAATTACGTCTACGAGAACTGGGCTTATGGCCTGGATCCGAAGACTGGTCGCCCGATCTTCAACCCCGAGGCGCTTTACACCCTGAACGGCAAGGAATGGTACGGTATTCCGGGACCGCTGGGTGCGCATAACTTCATGCAGATGGCGTACAGCCCGAAGACCAATCTGGTCTACATCCCGGCGCACCAGATTCCGTTCGGCTACAAGAACCAGGCTGGTGGCTTCAAGCCGCACCCGGATTCATGGAATGTCGGTCTGGATATGACCAAGACGGGTCTGCCCGACACCCCGGAAGCCCGCACGGCTTACATGAAAGATCTCAAAGGCTGGCTGCTGGCATGGGATCCGATCAAGATGCAGGCTGTCTGGTCGATCGAGCGTGAAGGCGGCTGGGACGGCGGCGTGCTGGCCACTGGCGGCGATCTGGTCTTCCAGGGGCTCGCAAAGGGTGAGTTCCACGCTTACGACGCCACGAACGGTAAAGACCTCTTCAAGTATGACCTGAAGAGCGGCATCATCGCGAACCCGGTGACCTACAGCGTCAACGGCAAGCAGTATGTCGCGATCGAAGTGGGTTGGGGCGGCATCTATCCGATCTCCATGGGCGGCATGAGCCGCACGGGCGGTTGGACAGTCAACCATTCCTACATCGCGGTCTTCTCCATGGACGGCAAAGCCAAGGCGCCGAACTGGAACAACAAGGGCTTCCTGCCTGTGAAGCCGCCTGCCGAGTATGACGAGAAACTCGTCGACAAGGGCTACTTCCAGTATCAGACGTACTGCCAGACCTGTCATGGCGATAACGCTGAAGCCGGTGGCGTGCTGCCGGATCTGCGCTGGTCGGGCGCCATCCGCCATCAGGACGCGTTCTACAACGTCGTCGGTCGCGGTGCTCTGACAGCTTACGGCATGGACCGTTTCGATACATCCATGAGCCCGGACGAAATCGAAACCATCCGTCAGTATCTGCTGAAGCGCGCCAACGAAACGTATGAGCGTGAGGCGGAAGCCCGGAAGAACCCGAACAACATTCCGACCGCTCCGGCGCTCGGCATCACGCCGTGAATGGGGGTCTTTGAAAATGACATCCTTCGAACAAAAGCGACGCGGCGGTAAAACAATGATCAAGGGACTCAAGACCGCACTTGGTGCGGTCGCAGCCGGGCTTCTGACGGGCACCATCCTGAGTGTTGCTCCGGCAATGGCCCAGGATGCGGGAGACAAGGATCTGGTCGCAAAGGGCGAATATATCGCCCGCCTTGGCGACTGCGTTGCCTGTCATACCGGCCTGCATGGCAAGGCGTTCGCTGGTGGTCTTGAAATCAAGACCCCTATCGGCGCGATCTACTCGACGAACATCACGCCTGACCCGGACACAGGTATCGGCAATTACACCTACGAGGACTTTGAAAAAGCCCTCCGTCACGGCGTCCGCAAGGATGGCGCGTCGATGTATCCCGCCATGCCTTATCCGGACTTCTCCCGTATGCCGGATGAAGACGTGAAGGCTCTCTACGCCTACTTCATGCATGGCGTGA
The DNA here is from genome assembly GCF_047721705.1 of Acetobacter sp. Classification (GTDB taxonomy): domain Bacteria; phylum Pseudomonadota; class Alphaproteobacteria; order Acetobacterales; family Acetobacteraceae; genus Acetobacter. Next base: position 39,718 of record NZ_JBDNXK010000006.1, read on the forward strand.
GCCCGGTCAATCAGCCGAACAAGCCAGCGGGTATCTCTTGGCCGCTGTCCATGCGCTGGCCTCTGGCTCTCTGGGCCAAGTTCTTCGCACCGGCTGTGAAACCGTTCACACCGTCTGCTGGAGCTGATCCGGTTATCGCCCGTGGTGAATACCTCGTCACCGGCCCAGGTCACTGCGGCATGTGCCACACACCGCGCGGCTTCTCCATGCAGGAAAAGGCGTATGATGCTGCTGGCGGTGCAGACTTCCTGAGCGGTGGCGCACCGATCGATAACTGGATTGCACCAAGCCTGCGCAGCGATCCGGTGGAGGGCATTGGCCGCTGGTCGGAAGACGATATCGTCACCTTCCTCCGCTCTGGCCGTCTCAGCCACACGGCTGCATTTGGTGGCATGTCCGACGTTGTGGCATGGAGCACCCAGTACTGGTCGGAAGACGATCTTCGTGCGACCGCCAAGTATCTGAAGAGCCTGCCGGAAGTTCCGAAGCCCAAGGGCGATTACACCTACGATCCGTCCACGGCTCAGGCTCTTGATTCGGGCAAGACAGCTGGCATCACGGGTGCTGACATCTATGTGCAGCAGTGCTCGATCTGTCACCGTAATGACGGTGGTGCGGTCGACCGCATGTTCCCGCCTCTGGCTGGAAACCCGGTCGTAGCGTCTGACAACCCGGTCTCGGTTGCGCACATCATTGTTGCCGGTGGCGTTCTGCCGCCAACCAACTGGGCGCCTTCCGCGGTCGCCATGCCGGGCTATCAGAAGATCCTGAACGACCAGCAGGTTGCTGATGTGGTGAACTTCATCCGCACGGCCTGGGGTAACAAGGGCACTGCAAACATGACGGCGAGCGAAGTTGGAAAGCTTCGTGGCACTCAGTCGATCGCCGACACCCGGGGCTGGACCTTCTCTCCGACGGAAAGCTCCAGTTGGGGTCTGTTCACACCGCAACCTTTCGGCCCGGGCTGGACTTTTGCTCCTGCTACCCACGCAGGTGTGGATACCCCGCAGTAAACGGAGAGAACCTCTCTCCGCTTCCACGGGAAGTTCTGAGAAAGCCACGGAGGTCTCCTCCGTGGCTTTTCTTTTGCCTTGAGCGGAAAGCTCATCCTCTCAAAGACAAAAAAAGAGGGGCTATAAAAGCCCCTCTCCATCCTTATCAGCAGGCTGTATCAGCCGTTATGCACCCCGGATCAACGTGCCTGAGCCAGATGTCGTAAACAGTTCCAGCAGACAGGCATGCGGCACGCGACCATTCACAATCACGGCGGCCTTCGCCCCGGCCTGCACGGCTTTCAGGCATGTTTCGACCTTCGGAATCATGCCCCCGGAAATCATGCCGGATTCAATTCCCTTCTGCGCTTCTTCCGCCGTCAGTTCCGGAATCAGAACACCGTTCTGATCCAGAACACCTGGAACATCCGTCAGCATCAGCAGGCGCGAAGCATGGATGGCCCCAGCAATGGCGCCGGCAATGGAATCGGCATTCACATTGAATGTCTCACCATTATGACCACCAGCGACCGGCGCAATCACCGGGATCAGACCGGCTCCTGACAGCGCATACAGCACCTGCGGGTTGATCTCGTCGGGGTCACCGACGAAGCCCAGATCGAGCGTCTGCTCGACACCACTCGATGGGTCTTTCACTTTCCGCAGCATCTTGCTGGCTTTCACCAGACCGCCATCCTTGCCGGAAATGCCAACCGCCAGCGCCCCGGCCTCATTGATGAGGGTAGCAACCCGCTTGTTGACCGAACCGCACAGCACCATCTCGACCACGTCGATCGCCGCCGCATCTGTCACACGGAAGCCATCCACAAAGGAGGACTTCACCTGCAGGCGCTCAAGCATCTGATTGATCTGCGGACCACCACCATGCACGACGACCGGATTAATTCCGACCAGCTTCAGCAGGGCGATATCCTTGCCGAACGTCTGGGCCAGTTCCGGGTCGACCATCGCGTGACCGCCATTCATCACGACAATCGTATCGCCTGCATAGCGGCGCAGGAAAGGCAGAGCCCGAGCCAGTGTGGAGGCCTGCTGCAAGGCGTCTGCTGTTGGAAGTCCCTGAGTCATTTCACGTCCGTCTCTGTCCCGAAAACAGGAAGGCCGATATGGCCGTTCGTATACCCAATCAGTCCGCTACAGGCTCGGCAAATGCCGCCAGTTCACCCCGCAATTCGGGGATGCCACGACCGGTCTGGCTGCTTGAAGCAATCACCAGCGGATGCGCAGCCGGATGACGGCTCACCTCGGCCACGACTTCCCGGTAGCGGCGTTCCTCCGCCTGTGGTTTCACGTTATCGCATTTCGTGAGAACGACCTGAAAGTTGATGGCTGCCTTGTCGAACATGTCCATCACGTCGCGGTCTGATTCCTTGGTCTCGATCCGCGCATCAAGCAGCAGAATCACCCGCCGCAGATTGGGTCGACCACGGAGATAATCGAACATCATCCCCTGCCAGTCTTCCTTCACAGCCTTGGCGGCCTTGGCAAAGCCATAACCGGGCATGTCGACCAGAACCAGCTGTCCCGCCAGATCGAAGAAATTGAGCTGCTTGGTACGCCCCGGCTCGGACGATGCACGCGCAAGGCTTTTCCGCCCCGTCAAGGCGTTGATGAGACTAGACTTGCCGACGTTCGAGCGCCCTGCAAAGGCCACTTCCGGCGCCCGTGCATCGGGAAGCTGCTGAATCTGCTGCGCACCATGAAAGAAATCACATGGACCGGCGAACAGCAGTCTCCCCTTCTCCAGTTGTTCTGGAGACAGCTCAAGGGAAGAGGAAAAATCTTGTTCGCCAGCCAATTGCTCAGCCCTTCTTTTTCGATGCCTTGGGCGGAGGAATGATCTCCGGCTCGTTCTTCTTCTGCCCGTGCCTGCGGATGATCATGTACTGCTGCGCCATCGTCAGCAGGTTGTTCCAGCAGTAGTAGATCACGAGACCGACGGGCTGCCGCGCCATGAAGAAGGTGAAGATGACAGGCATCATCATGAACACCGGCTTCTGGGCAGGATCGATCGTCGCCGGATTGATCTTCTGCATCAGCCAGATGGTGATGCCGTAGAGGATCGGCCACGCGCCCAGCCACAGCCACGACGAGAAATGCGCCGGATCGAAAGGCAGCAGGCCGAACAGGTTGAAAATGTTCGTCGGGTCCGGCGCGGACAGATCATGAATCCAGCCGACAAACGGCGCCTGACGCATCTCGATGGTGACATACAGCACCTTGTACAGACACCAGAAGACAGGCGCCTGAATAAGGAGTGGCAGACAGCCGCTGGCCGGGTTCACGCCTTCCTTCTTGTAGAGCTGCATGATCTGCTGGTTCATCTGAACCGGATCATCCTTGAAGCGCTCGCGGATCTCCTTCATGCGGGGCGCAACGTCGCGCATCGCCGCAGCGGAACGGAAGCCCTTGGACGCCAGCGGGAAGAACACCGCCTTGACGATCAGTGTGAACGTCAGCAGCGCCAGACCGAAATTGCCGAAGAACTGATAAAGCCAGTCAAGCACGAAGAACACCGGACGCGTCAGGAAAGCGAACCAGCCGAAATCGACGGCTTTCCAGAAATCCGGAATGTTCATCTCATGCTGATAACGCTCCAGCAGGCGCACTTCCTTCGCACCGGAGAACACATGGGAGGTGATCTGGGCTTCGCCATTAGGAGCTGCGATCAGCGGCTTCTGGCCCGTAAAGCCGACCTGATAGGCACCGGCAGTCGTATCAAAGCCGTAAGTGCCAGCGACGTCCGATGTCTGTTCAGGCATGACTGCTGTCAGCCAGTATTTGTCCGTGATGCCAGCCCAGCCACCCGTGCCAGTTTTGGACCATGACACATAGTTGGGAGCCGTCGAGCCTTCACGCAGGGACTTGTAGGATTCCTCGCCTAGACGGCCATTGATGACGGAAACAGGCCCCTCATGCACCAGCATGCCGCCCGTCTCTTCAGGCGTATAGGCCCGCACGACGCGAGAGTAAGGCACAAGAGATACAGCCGCGCCCGTTGCATTGCGGACCTTCTGCGTCACCGTGAACATGTAGTCACGGTCCACCGACAGATCGATTTCGAACGTAAGCCCTTCCCCATTGTCCCATGTAAGAACGACGGGGCTGTCAGAGCCGAGTTTCTGGGCGCTGGTGGTCCACAGGGTGTGAGCGTTCGGGAGCTTCAGTGTTTCTCCGGCAGAACCGTACCAGCCGAACTCGACATAGGTCGGCTCCTTCTCGTTCCGGGCCTCCAGCACGCGCACCAGCGGGCTATCAGGCCGGACGGTCTCGTGGTACCCCTTGAGCACCAGATCATCAAGGCGTGCGCCATGAAGGTTCACGGAACCTTTCACATCCGCTGCATCGATGGGGAGACGGGCCGGAGCCTCGTCACGGCTGGTTATTTCAGGCTGGTCGGTTGCGACGGGAGGAGCGGCCGCAGTGGTCGTCTTGCCCTGAATCGCTGCCGGGGATTTGTGTTCCTCCGGCATGAAGTAATCAAATCCGATCAGTACCAGCGCTGAAAGAAGGGTCGCTAGTATTACGCGTCTGATATCCATATCTGACCGGCAGGCCTTTTCTGCTTTCTGAGAACACACCCGGACCCTGTCACGCCCGGCGCAATCGCGGTCTCTCATAGCGGAATTGCGCCGGATTGCCAGCCTTCGGGCGTACTAAGTGCGGTTTTTGACCGTTTCCGATGGTGGCACCGGATCATATCCACCCGCATGCCAGGGATTGCAGCGGAGGATGCGCCGGGCCGTCAGCCAGCTTCCACGCAACGCACCGTGCTTCTGGACCGCCTCGATACCGTAGCAACTACAGGAGGGATGAAAACGGCAGTTCGGCCCAACGACCGGCCGTATGGCAACCTGCCAGCACCGCATTCCCGCGATCAGGGCTGAAGAAAAGACTCCGTTTCCCTGAGACGTCACGAGACTGCTCCCGTCTTTTTCAGAGCCTGACGGACGTCTTCGACCAGATCGGAAAACACACGACGGCGTGTCTTGTCTCGTCCGATCAGCACGAGATCAACGCCTTTCAGTTCCGTGTCACGTTCGACCACGCGAATCGCTTCCCGCAGACGCCTGCGCGTCCGGTTGCGGACAACGGAATTTCCGACTTTTTTGGTAACTGTAAAACCGACTCGTGCAACGTCGTCATCATCACGACGGAGAGTCTGCAAAACCAGTCCCGGCATGGGAGCCTTGCGGGCTTTTGCCGCGGCTGCCAGAAACTGGGACCGTTTTTTAAGCCGGATCGAAGGGCGGTTCATGGATCAATCCTCTGCCGCCACTCCGTCCCGGCTTACATCCTGAGATGTAAAAATCTCAGGCAGACAGGCGCTTGCGGCCCTTGGAGCGACGATTCGCAAGAATACGACGGCCACCGACAGTCTCTGAGCGTGCACGGAAACCGTGGCGGCGCTTACGGACCAGCTTGGAAGGTTGATACGTGCGCTTCACGGCGGCACTCCCTGAAAATTTTCTGACTCGATTACATAAGCAGCAAGGTCACAACACATGGCAGCCCTTGCCGGGATCGCGGGCTTATAGTCATCTGGCGGCGTCGCGTCAATGTTTTCACCAATAAAACGGCGCGGCGTTCGTCCTTCCATCCGGAAAGTCCTTGCATGCCCCGTCTTCTTCCCGCCCTCGCCGTATTCTTCCTCGTCGCCGGATGTGGACTGATCGCTCTCTTCGTGCCCATCCCCGCTTTCGCAAAAATATTGCTGGTTCTGGCTGGAGGATTCATCGCAACGGGCGCGCTTCTCACACTTTCCCCTTCTCCGGCACAGGAAGCACCACAGCCACAACCCGCACAGAGCGAGATCACGCCCCAGTTGCGACACGATCTGCGCGGCATTCTGTCCCCCGCAGTTCTATGCGCCGATCAGTTGACCCTCAGCGCTGACGAGACGACGCGCACCCGGGCAACGCAGATTCTCGATGCGCTGGATCGCGCCACGGAACGGCTCAAAACCGCGCGGACGTAATCAGTTTGGCGCGGTCGGTTTCTCAATCAGCTCGATCTTGTAACCATCCGGATCTTCCACGAACGCGATGACGGATGTGCCGAACTTCACGGGACCAGCCTCACGCGTGACCTTGCCGCCGCCTGCGCGCACCTTTTCCACGGCCGCAGCAACATCCGGCACCCCGACGGCGAGATGGCCGAAGCCCGTGCCGACATCGTATCCATCGTCCTGCCCCCAATTATAGGTCAGTTCGATTTCAGCCTGCCCTTCGGCATTGGAGGCATAACCAATGAAAACCAGAGTATATTTGCCGTCCGGCACCTCACGGCGTCGCAGTTCATGCATCCCAAGCAACCTGTAGAAGCCGAGACTCGCTTCCAGATTCTTCGTCCGCAGCATGGTGTGCAGAAATGTTCCCATGATTGTCTCCAAGGCGGCCAATATTCATTTGTTAAAGCAGAGAAGCCCGTTCGGTTTCCCCCGCGTTTTCCTCACAGCCCGTCGCAAGGAGAGGCTGTGGCATCAACACCGAACAGAAACAGTCCTGCCGCATCGGCAGCAGCGACACACGCAGCCTGATCGGTGAACAGGGTGCCACCTGCCTCGAAGGCTATTCCTTTTAGCCCGGCCTGAGAGGCACCTTCGATCGTCCGTGGACCGATTGTCGGCATATCGGCACGGCGTTCCTGCCCGGGCTTGCAGAGCTTCACCAGTACGCCACCTTCACCCGGCTGTCGGCAGGTACCGGCCCGGGCCAGCATGGCGTCCGTACCTTCCATCGCCTCTACCGCCAGCACGACGCCCTGCTGCACCACACACCCCTGCCCGATATCGAGCTTTCCAAGTGTCCGCACGACCTCGACACCACGGGCAATGTCAGCCCGATCCGCTTCATTGGGCGAGATACGCCCTAACGATCCGACCGCCCCCAGAGACTGGGAAAGAAATTCGTGAGCACCGCGAACGGTAAAACCTTCCTCACCGAGAATGCGCACCAGCGCACCCAGAAGGCCGTCATCACCGGAAAAAAGCGCTCGCCCAAGCCGCGCAAGAATCTTTGCGCCTTCAGCATCCGGTCGCAGATCACGGAAGGAAGGACGTCGCACAGGGCCGATCAGAACGATGTCACCGCATCCATGCGCGCGAAGTTCGGCCAGAATCGTTCCCGCCGCTGCCAGACGGACATAGGCGTGGGGCCACGGTTCGACGACGGCCGGTTCAGCAAAATCCTGAAAGGCTATGATGAAAACAGGGCGCCCCTGCGCCGCAACTGCCGCAGCCACCTGCCCGGGCAAGGGACCGCCACCTGCCAGAATCCCGACACATCCACCGTTACTGCTATCGGTGGGCGCGGGCATCAGCCCGCCTCTGTCTCGCTTGACGTAAAGCCAGCGGTCGCCACGCGCACCAGTCCGCGACGGCTCGGCGCATCTATGAACGCCAGAATTTCGGCGATCTTGGGATCATCGCCAAATTCGGCCCGAACCTGTTCAAGGCGTTGGGAGAAGACGTCTCCTTCAGCATCGCGCGGGTAAAGCAGACGGAAAGCCTGCCGCATCCGATGACGTTCCTCGGATTTAACGCCATTCCGACGCAACCAGATCCAGTGCAACCCGACCAGTCGCGCACGATTTCCAAGGACGCTGCCATAGGGAATGACATCCGCTTCCACACCTGCGACACCCCCGACCAAAGCAGCCCGACCGCTCCGTACGAACTGATGGATCGCTGCCGACCCCATGACACGCGCATCGTCGGCGATGTTCACATGACCGCCCATCACCACATTGTTGACGATGATCACCCGGTCACCCAGCGTGCAGTCATGAGCCACATGGGCATTGGCCATGATCAGGCAATCCGCGCCAACATGCGTGATACCCGTACCCGTCGCCGTGCCACGATGAATTGTCACATGCTCGCGGACCACCGTACGTGCGCCGATTTCGCAACGCGTCGGCTCGCCGGAATATTTGAGATCCTGCGGCGCAAGGCCGATCGTGACGAACGGATAATAGCGCGACTTCTCACCAAGACGCGTGTGACCATCGACAATCACGTTGGCGAGCATCTCGACGCCATCGCCCACCTCGACATTGGGGCCGATCGAACACCATGGCCCGATTCGCACGCCTTTCCCGAGTTTTGCGCCTGGGGCGATGATCGCCGTCGGATGAATCCCTTCCGGGAGCGTTTCCAGGCTTCCGGAAAGACCGGTGGATACCGTTTTCATCGACTCAGCCAGAACTGCCTCCATTGCCGCCATGCTCTCTTATCCATGCCTTTTGCGGCAATTCGTGGACTCCGGGTCAAGATATCCCGTCATGCATTCCCCACAAGCGAGCACGCCGGCTTTCAATCATCCTACTCTGGGTATGACCCAGATCATTCCATGATCATGGCGCTGAACGTCGCTTCCGCCACGGACACGCCTTCGACACGGGCAATGCCCTTGAACTTCCAGACATTCGCGCGCTGGCGTTCTTTTTCCACATGGATGCGCAACTGATCGCCCGGTCCGACAGGACGACGGAACTTCGCGTTCTCGATCGTCATGAAATAGACCAGCTTCCCTTCAAACGCCTTGCCAAGCGTGAGCACCACAAGCGTGGCCGCCGTCTGCGCCATGGCCTCGACAATGAGAACGCCCGGCATGACAGGACGCGCCGGGAAATGTCCCTGAAAAAACGGTTCATTGACCGAGACGTTTTTCACACCGACAGCTGATTCGCCCAATGTGATCTCGACCATCCGGTCGATCAGCAGAAATGGATAGCGATGAGGAATCGCTTCCATGATCCGCATCACGTCCACAGCTTCGATGTATTTCCGCTCCTCGTCCGGAGCCTGCGCTTCAGGTTTCTGATTCACGTTACTCAAACCATTTCAAACGTGCGCGCAAGGCGCCGATTTCAGTCAGTCTCCGTCTTTCCCGGATCCGTCCTGTCCGCCTCCTGCCGACTTTTTCGACAGTTTACGTAATGTCGCCACGTTCCGGAAAAACTCCCGGAACGGCATAGCAGGGCTGCCAATCACGTCAGCACCGGCTTCGATATCCGACATGACCCCACATTGCGCACCGATCCGGGCCTTCGACCCGATCCGGATATGTCCGATCAGTCCCGCCTGAGCAGCAACGGTCACGAAATCACCCAGTTCGGTCGAACCGGAAATACCAGCCTGCGACACGACGATACAGCATTTGCCGAGGCGTGTGTTGTGGCCAATCTGGACAAGATTGTCGAGACGGGAACCTGCCCCGATGACCGTATCCTGCACGGAACCACGATCGATCGTCGAATTGGCGCCGATCTCGACATCATGCTCGATCACGACGCGCCCAAGCTGCGGCACGGTCTCGAAGCCATCCGGCCCGACGGCAAATCCGAACCCGTCCTGACCAATCTTGGCGCCCGGAAACAGCGTCACCCTGTCACCGAGCGTGGCATGGGAAACCACCACCTGCGCGCCAATCCGGCAGTGAGCGCCGATTGTCACGCCATCACCGATAATCGCGTGCGAACCGATGATCGTGTTTTCACCGATCTCCACACCACGACCGATCACCACAAAAGGACCGATCTCGCAGGAGGCGGGCACAACTGCGCCCTCCTCGATTACGGCCGTTGAGTGCACGCCTGCTTTCGGCGCTGGAGCCGGATGGAACATCCGGGCCACACGCGACCATGCGAGATAAGGCGTGGAGGAAACAATGGCGGCGCTTGAAGCCGGCACACGCTTGGCGAACGCCGGCGCAACAATGATCAGACCCGCCTGCGTCCCGTCCAGAAGTGGCGCATAACGGCGATTGTCGAGAAAGCTGACTTCTGTAGGACCGGCAGACTGGAGAGGCCCGATTCCACCATAGGTGTGTTCGGTATCCTCGCGCTCCTGTGGCGGCTGGTATGTTCCCCCCGCCGCTTCTGCCAGAGCCTGCCCCGTGAACGGCCCCTGACGGGTGAAGAAACGGCTGTCCGCCACCCCACCCTGCCTGTCACCAGAAACAGAAGTTTCCCGACTCCGCGCCATTCAGCCTGCTCCGCCCCTTACTTCTTTGGAGCAGCAGCCGGAGCCACCGCAGCCTGACTATCCGTCGGAGCCGGTCCCGGCGGCGGAGACGCCGTCGTCGGCATCTTGCCGGACTTAGCCAGCACTTCCGGGTCTTCGTTGGCAGCCGGGATATAGACCTTTGGCAGCACCTGATTCAGCTGCTTGGCCACTTCGTTCGTGATGTCCTGACCATCCACATGCAGTGCGACCTGCTCGCTATGCAGAACGAGGTTCATGCTGTGGCTGCCAGCGACCTGCTGAATGACCTGCACCAGTTCACGCTCGATCTGTCCGAGAGCCACCTGCGCGGCTTCCTGAATGATGCGATTGCGATCACGGAACGTGCGCTGCGCCTTCATGACCTTTGACTGGAGAGCACGCTCCTGCGACTGAATCTGATCGGCCGTCATGCTCTTGGCGTTCGCCTGCAGCTTCTGCTGTTCAGCCCGCCAGCCTGCCTGAGCACGCTGCGCATCCTGCGCCAGTTCGTCACGGCGCCCACCGAGTTCACGCTCAACCTGCTGCCCCGCCAGAGACTGACGCATGACATCGCCCACACTGATCATGCCGATCACCGCAGTCGGCGGCGGCGCGGCCTTGGCAAGCGAAGGCGCTGCGGGAATGGCTGGCTGTGGAAGAACCGGTGGCGGACGCGATCCGCCCTCACCGCCATCATCACCCTGCCCACCGTCATCAGCTTCCGCGTCAGGCGCCGGGCGGCTTGCATGGGTGGGGGCATGGGCCGGTGGCGGTGCTACCGGATGCGCCGTTTTCGGCACGAACCAGCCACCACCCGAAGACTGGGCGAACGCATCGCCCGAAATCAGGGCACTTCCTGCGAGCAGCACTGAAGAGGCCAGCATCACGGCCCGTGAGAAACGAAACATCATCACCTCAGAATTGCTGGCCGAAGCCAAAGCGAAGAACCTGCGTACGATCGTTCCAGCTGCGTCGGATCGGGAAGCCCGCATCGACATTCAGCAGACCGAAAGGACTTTTCCACGAAATACCGAAACCGGCACTGATACGTGGGGAAAGCGTATTGCCGCTGACAGCCTCGTAATAGGGGCCGTCCTTTGCCTTGTTGGTGAAGCGACGCGCCACACGCAGGCCGGCCAGACTGCCGGTATCGACAAACGCACGCCCACCAAGCCCCATCGACGACGCGAAAGGAATAGGGAAGCGAACTGTAGCGGAGCCTGTGTAGATGAAGCGTCCACCCAGCAGATCTTCACCAGCACGCGCATGCCCGTCAGGACCGACATAGCTGGGAGACGGATCGGCAACCGCACGCGGTCCCGCACCACCATCAAGGAAGCCGCGCAGGTTGTTACCACCGAGATAGAAGTTGTCGATGATCCAGTCTTTGCTGTGGCCCCAATCCGCCATGTATCCGGTGCCCGCCTTGAACTCGACGGTCCAGTCGTGATTGCCCATCAGGTCATCGAGCGGGAGGTAATAGGCGGCATCGAATTTGCCACGCACATATTTTGCGTCGCCACCAAGACCGGCGAAATCGCCACCAAGACGCAGGATATAACCCTTGTGCGGCATGATGCGACGGTCACGGGTGTCATACTGCAGAACGGTTCCGATCTGCGACAGCAGCGAATGGCCCGTATTGTCCTGCACATACTGGGAAGCATATTCCCACACACCACCGATGTGACGTTCCATCAGCGAGTAGTTAAACGACTGCGACAGGTGATTGGTATAGGCATACCCCATGCGGAGCGAGATGCCGTAACGACCTTCCGAGTAGTTCTGATAGGTCTGGTAGCGGTTGTTGATGTAGAAAATATCCGCACCGACCACGAGGTTCCGGTTCAGGAAGTATGGGTCCGTAATGGACGCATCGACCTGACGCTCCCACAGCGCCATCGTGCCAGAAATACCGGCATCAACGCCTGTTCCCAGAAGATTGTGCTGCTTCAGACCGATATTGCCGATCACGCCCACGTCAGTTGAGTAACCACCACCCAGCGAGAACTCACCCGTCGGTTTTTCGACCACGCTGGTCGCCACGTTGACCTTATCCGCTGCGGAGCCCTGTCCCTGCGAGATCGCAACGGACTTGAAGTAGCCCAGATCTTCGATCGACTGCTTGGCGTATTTCTTGAGAACCGGTGTGTACGGGTCGCCTTCGGACATCGGCAGCTGACGGCGGATCACGTTATCACGTGTCACCGTGTTCCCGTTGATGTCGAGCCGCTCCACATACATGCGCGGACCTTCGCTGACATCCAGCAGAAGGTTGACGATTCTCTTTTCCGGGTTACGCGCGATCTCGGGACGCACCACAGCGAAAGGAATACCCTCCGCCTGAAGGGATTCCTCCATGTTCGTCGCGTTCTGCTGCACGGCGTTACCGTCGTACCACTGGTTCGGGTAAACCTCGATATATTTACGCAGCTTCAACGCAGGCATATGGCGCAGGCTGGAACGGATATCGATCTTGCCCAGACGGTAACGCGGACCTTCCTTGATGGTGAAGGTCACAAAGAACGATTTGCGATCAGGCGACATTTCACCCGTCGCGTTGATCATCTGAAAATCGACAAAGCCGTTGGTCAGATAGAAGCGACGCAGCAACTCGCCGTCATAACGCAGACGTTCCGGGTTGTACTGATCCGCCGAGGAAAAGAAGCGGTACCAGGCCGTTTCCTTGGAGGAAACCACACTCGCCAACTGCGCTTCGCTGTAGAACTTATTGCCAACGAAAGCGATGCGTTTGATGAGAGTCTGCGGCCCTTCGTGAATCTGGAAGACCACATCCACGCGGTTATGAGCGAGCTTGATCAGCTGAGGCGTGACTTCCGCCCCGTAACGCGCTTTGCCTGCATAAACCTCGAGAATCTTCTGGCGATCCGCAGCAGCGGCGTCCGGCGTAAAAACCGCCCGCGCACGCAGGGCGATGACCTTACGCAGATCCTCGTCCTTGGCGGCGCTGTTGCCTTCAAAGACGATGCGATTGACGATCGGGTTCTCGACCACCTGCACCTGCAGGATGTTGCCACTCCGGTGCAGCGTCACATCCTTGAACAGACCAGTGGCGTAAAGCGTCTTCAGGGACCGGTCGAGATCGTCCTGATTGAACGTATCGCCGGGACGCACCACCATGTAGGAAAGGACCGTACTCGGTTCGATACGGTCATTACCGTGAACCTCGATTTCCTCGATCCGCTGTCCCCGCGCCAGCGCCGTATCGGACACGTCGGTCGTGGGGCGGACAGAATGAGTGCGGTGTGGTGCGAACTGAGCGGAAGCATGATGGGCGCAAAGAGAAGACAGCGCGCAAACGGATGCAAGCAGAGCCGAACGTTTACTCTTCAACATCAGCGCCCTTTCCGACCCGACATCCCGGACTGCCCTATCAAACGGTCAACGAACTGACCGTTACAGACAAGTCTTTCTATTCCTTCATGGGGAACTATCCGAACACCACCCTATCCCGCAAGTCATCAGAGTGGCTTTTCGTCGTCGGACAAACGCTTTTTTCATCAATGAGGTATTCCCGGCACATCAGCCACCGAGAGACGTCAGCCATTTGAACAGGCCAAAACTGGACAGGTCATTGAATGTAGAAAACAGAAACAGCCCGGCCAGCAGGGCAAAACCGGCCTGAAAACCGACCTCCTGCACCTTCTTCGGCACTGGACGGCCACGAATCGCCTCCAGCGCGTAAAAGACCAGCCGACCGCCATCAAGGATCGGCACCGGGAAGAGATTGATCAGTCCCAGATTGACCGAAAGCAGTGCCATGAAGGACAGCAGATTGGCCACACCATGCTGCGCCACCTGCCCCGAAAGCTGCGCGATCCGCAGCGGGCCGCCAAGATCCTTCGCCGTATGCTGCCCCGAGAGAATCTGCCACAGGCCATCCAGCGTCTGGACGGTCGTCACCCATGTTGCTTTGCCGGCATTGACAATCGCCTCGCTGAAAGGCTGCGGAGAGCCGCTTGCTGTCGCAAACTCGATACCAAGCTGGCCGACCGGCTTGGCAGCCCCCTTGGGCGCGATCTGCCCGATTGTCACCGGCAGACTCATTTCCTGCCCGGCACGTCGGATTTTCACGGTCGTCTGTTTGCCCGGTTCACCCACGACAATCTTCTGCACGCTCGCCGCATCCGGGGTCGGCACATCGCCCAACCCGAGAATCGTGTCGCCTGGCCGCAGGCCAGCCACAGCGGCAGCGCTATCGGGACGGACAGTGTTGATGTCGTTCCGAACGACCGGCAAACCGCAAGCCGCGAACAGGATCAGGAACAGGACATAAGCCAGAAGAAAGTTAAATACCGGCCCCGCGACGATGATGATCGCGCGCGACAGCACCGGCTTGTCGTGGAAGGTGCGCCCCGGTTCCCACGCAGCCTTCTGCTCGTCGGTCGCTTCGTCCGGCCCTTCGAACCCATGCGGCTTCACGAAGCCACCCAGGGGGATCGGCCCGACACGCCATTCGGTGCCGGCCTTGTCGGTCCAGCGCAGCAGCGGCGGCCCAAACCCGATGGAGAATGTCTCGACCTTTACGCCGCGCCAGCGGGCGGCGAGGTAGTGGCCCAGTTCATGAATAAAGACCAGCACGCCGAGCACGACGGAAAAGGCCAGTATGGTCCGGATCATCTCATGCATGGCTTGGGCTCCTCTCGTGCGCGACCTGTCGGCCGGAAGTCTGATCGATCAAGCGGCGCGCTTCAGCACGCGGTCTTCCGCGGCACGACGCGCCGTTGCATCCCAGTGCAGGACAGCATCGAGCGTCTCGATGGCGGGCGCACCCAGTGCTTCCATCACGCTTTCCACGATCCTCGGGATATCGAGGAAGCCGATCCGGTTGTTCAGGAAAGCCTCCACCGCGATTTCATTGGCCGCTGAAAGAATCGTGGAGGCTGCACCGCCTTCGCGCAAGGCCTGACGGGCAAGACGCAGGGCAGGAAAACGCACATCGTCCGGTTTTTCGAATACGAGTGTACCGAATTCGGCCAGATCGAGACGGGAAGAAGTGGTCGCCATCCGCTTTGGCCACGCAAGGCAATGGGCGATGGGAATACGCATGTCCGCCGATCCCATCTGCGCAATCAGGCTGCCGTCCGTATACTGCACCAGCCCATGCACGACCGACTGTGGATGCACCAGCACGCCGATCCGATCCTCGGTCAGGCCAAAAATACGGGCGGCCTCAATGACTTCCAGCCCCTTGTTGAACATGGAGGCCGAATCGATGCTGATCTTTGCGCCCATGGTCCATGTCGGGTGCTTGAGCGCCTGCGCAGGTGTCGCCGCTTCCATCTGCTCGATCGTTGCATTGCGGAATGGGCCGCCAGAGGCAGTAAGGATGATTTTCTCGACCTGATCTTCCTGCCGATCCGCCATCGCCTGAAAAACGGCGTTATGCTCCGAATCGACGGGAAGCAGAGTGGCCTTGGCGTCCTTCACAGCACGAAGCATGACATCGCCCGCGCACACCAGCGCCTCCTTGTTGGCGAGCGCCACGGTGCGACCATTGCGCACCGCCGCCAGTGTCGGCTCCAGACCTGCGGCCCCCGTGATGGCCGCCATCGTCCAGTCAGCCGGCACGCCTGCGGCCTCGATGACGGCGGCACGTCCACCACTCACCGCCACATCGGTGCCCGCCAGCAGCGACTTCAGTTCCGACACGAGGGTTTCGTCAGCGATAACAGCCTGTTCCGCACGGAGCGCTTTCGCCTGCTCCGCCAGCAGCGACACGTTGCGACCCCCAACGAGGACCCGCACCGCGACATCCTCTCCAGCCTGATGCAGCAGATCGACTGTCGAGCACCCAATGCTGCCGGTGCAGCCCAGAACCGTTACTGTTTTCATTATAGTCTTATCCTACCCGTGACCTATCGGGAAACCGAACCAGAAATTCTCATTGTCCCACCAGTTGCCGGAACGCTGTGACGAGATCGCCCAGCCCCACCGTCCAGAACCCCGCTCCGGGTCTGGCTGCCAGCGAGATGAGAGCAGCAAGAGGCGCCACGACCAGAAGCGCGTCGAAACGATCCAGCAGCCCCCCATGACCGGGCAGCAACGTGCCGGAATCCTTGACACCGCGTCGACGCTTCACCGCGCTTTCAAGCAGATCGCCTGCCTGCGCCGCAACACCGAGCATACAGGACCAGATAGCACTGCGGACCAATACCGACTGAATGGAGATATCACCGTTTTTCTGCGCCAGAGTGGCGACAACCAAGCCAGCAAGCAGGGCACCCAAGAGGCCACCAACAGCACCAGACCGTGTTTTACCGGGAGAAATCTTCGGCGCCAGCTTCGGACCACCGATCAGGCGTCCGACCATGTAGGCCGAACTGTCACTCGACACGACGACTGCGATAGCGAACACCACCGACCAGATACCGGTTTCCGTTCCCAGCCGCAGCCACAGAAGCGCAGTGCCTGCCGCCACGATGGCGGCAGTGCCAATCCACAGAGGCGGCCCAAACACGAAGGCGCTCATGGGAAAAGCGAGGATTTCCGTCCAACGCCCCGCATACGCGACAATGCCGGCACAAAGCGCCCAGCCAAGATACAGCACGCCTCGCCAGCTTTTTACCGACAGCCCGAAGAGATTGGCCATTTCCGAGGCAAGGCCGACCATGGTGAGAATGATCAGCGCGCCATAGACAACACCACCGGCGCCGATGGCGGTCGCGGCGACCACAATCAGAACGGCGGCAGAAATCAGCCGGGGACGAAGATCCCGCCAGTTCGATGAGGATGCCGACGCTGCCGGTTGCTTACCCTGATCGTTCACGCCGGACGCGCACCGAAACGCCGTTCCCGCCGGGCATAGATTTCGAGAATCTGGTTAAATGTCGTCTCGTTGAAATCGGGCCACATCTGTTCGAGAAAAACCAGTTCGGCGTAAGCACTCTGCCACAGGAGAAAGTTGGAGAGGCGATGCTCGCCACTGGTGCGCACGATCACATCAGGATCGGGAATCCCTGCCGTGAGCAGGTGATTGGATACGACAGTTTCGTCGATGGAATCGGGATCGAGTTCGCCCCGCATGGCCGCGCGGGCGATGGCTTTCGCCGCCTGCACGATTTCGCTGCGACCGCCATAAGATAGCGCCAGCAGGAGCGTAAGCCCGGTGTTGGCGCCCGTAAGCCGCTCGGCGTGTGCGAGCTCATCGCACAGATCCTGCCCGAAACGATGCGTATCCCCGACGAAGAGAATACGGACATTCTGTTTGTGGAGTTCGTTGACCTTGTGTCGCAGGTAAAACCGCAGCAGCCCGGTCAGATCGGCCACCTCATCCGGCCCACGACGCCAGTTTTCAGACGAAAACGCATAGAGCGTCAGATACTCGACCCCCTTGGCCCGCGCCGCTTTCAGGCAACGGGTAACAGCTTCCGCCCCGGCCCGGTGACCCGCAAGACGCGGCAGACCACGGGCAGCGGCCCAGCGACCGTTTCCATCCATGATGACGGCAATATGCCGCGGAACAGTGCTGTTTCCAGACACGTTGTCCGGGCTGATGCCCTCTGTCGCCGTGGCCAGGGGGAGAGGCATCCGAAGATCAGACCTGCTTGATCTCGCGTTCTTTCTCCGCGAGAATTTCATCGATTTTCTTCACATACTGGTCGGTCAGCTTCTGGATGGCGTCAGACCACGTCTTCACATCATCCTCACTGATTTCACTCTTTTTTTCCAGCGCCTTGGTCTTGTCCATGCCATCCCGGCGGACACCACGAACAGCGACCTTCGCGCCCTCGGAATAACGCCCGGCTGCTTTGGCCAGCTCATTACGGCGCTCTTCCGTCAGCTGCGGGATCGGCACGCGGATCATCTGGCCTTCACCCGCCGGGTTCAGCCCGAGACCGGAATCACGAATCGCCTTCTCCACCGCGCTGGCAAGCGAACGGTCCCAGACCTGCACGGTGAGCATCCGGGCTTCCGGTGCGGCGATTGTCGCCACCTGTGTCAACGGCACTTCACCGCCATAGGCTTCCACGCGTACCGGCTCCAGCAGCGCCGCATTGGCACGTCCGGAACGCAGGCCGGCGAAGTCGCGGCGCAAGCTCTCCAGCGCGCCATCCATACGGCGGGTCAGATCCTCAGTAAGCGTATTCAACTCAGCCACGACGGCTCTCCTACAACACGATGGCTGGCACTGCGTCCCGCCCGACTAACCATAAACGATCGAATCGCGTCTTTGCGCTGTATCAATCGCTTTCCTCAATCCGTGTAAACAGCCCTTCACTGCGCATCACCCGCTGGAACGCACCGGCCTCGTGGATATTGAATACCACGATCGGCAGGCGGTTTTCACGCGCAAGACTGATGGCGGCCGCATCCATGACATTGAGATCGCGCGACAGGACTTCAAGATAGGTGAGTCTGTCATAACGCGTCGCCTGCGGATCCTTGCGGGGATCAGCGCTGTAAACGCCATCGACCTGCGTGCCCTTGAGCAGCACATCGCAGTCCATCTCGGCCGCACGCAGCGCCGCAGCCGTATCCGTGGTGAAGAACGGGTTACCCGTTCCGGCAGCGAAGATCACGACGCGTCCCTTCTCCATGTGGCGGACAGCGCGACGCCGGATATAGGGCTCGGCAATCGAGGACATGTGAATGGCGGACATCACGCGAGTCGGAACATTTTCCCGTTCCAGTGCGTTCTGCACCATGAGAGCGTTGATAACCGTAGCCAGCATGCCCGCGTAATCGCCCTGAGCACGGTCCATACCGCGCGCAGCAGCCGTCAGGCCACGGAAGATGTTGCCGCCGCCAACGACGAGGCAGACCTGAACGCCGGTCTGTGCGACAGCGGCGACATCGGCGGCAATGCGATCAACGGTCTGTGCGTCGACACCATACTGGCCGGTGCCCATCAGCGCCTCACCGGAAATTTTCAGGAGTGCGCGACGCGGTACGGCGGAGCCTTCAGCGATGGTGTTCATGTTACCTCAGTGAGAGCGGATCATTCGGATATTTTCCCCTCACCCTGTCTGATCTCCTGACCGCAGGGCACGGGAGCCGAGGCATCCTCTTATCGCCCGATGGCGCGCACCACAAGGACCGACCGTCGTTTTCCCGCCGGAAGACTTTCCGCAAGGGTCCGTTCCGACTGGTTTTTCAAACGCTGTCGTCCAGACCGATGGCCCGGAGACGTGCCCGCTCCTCGTCCCACCCGGCCCGTTCCTTGACGTTGAGGAATAGATGACACGGACGTTCCAGCAGCCCCGCAAGCTGGACCCGCGCCTTGAGACCAATTTCCTTGATACGCTGGCCGCGCTCGCCGATCAGGATCGCCTTGTGGCTCGCCCGAGACACATAAATCGTGACGTCGATCCGCACAGAGCCGTCCGGACGCTCCACGAAACTTTCGGTCTCCACCGTCGCGCCATACGGCACTTCTTCATGCGTCTGGAGGAATATCTGCTCCCGCACCAGTTCCGCCGCCAGCAGGCGGTCAGGCAGGTCCGTCATGTCATCTTCAGGATAGAGATACGGACCAACCGGCAGATTCTCCGCCAGCCTGTCCAGCAAATCGTCCACCCCGTTTCCACTCCGCGCGCTGATCATGAACACGTGCTCGACCGGAATCATTTCCGCAACCGAGGCCGTCAGCGGCAGGAGGGACTGGGGCGTGACGAGGTCGGTCTTATTTAACACGAGCCACACACGTCGCCCTGCCTGCGCCAGCTGTTCGATCACGGCAGTCGCCGCTTCGTTCAGCCCTGCCTTCGCGTCCACGAGCAGCAACGTGATGTCGGCATCTTCCGAACCACTCCAAGCTGCCGCCACCATCGCCCGATCCAGCTTGCGCTTGGGGCGGAAAATACCCGGCGTATCGACAAGAATGATCTGAGTCGCCTGACGAATCAGGATACCCAGCACCCTGAAGCGCGTTGTCTGTGCCTTGGGGCTGACGATGGAGAGCTTCGCCCCCGCCATCCTGTTGAGCAACGTCGATTTGCCCGCATTGGGGGCGCCGACAAGCGCCGCAAAACCACAGCGCGTCTGTTCCGTCATATCCGCCCCACTCACGATGATTCACTTCCCGAGGATGTTGTATTCAGTCTTGCGAGAAGATCCGCCGCCGCACCGCTTTCCGCAGCACGCTTGCTGCCAGCCTCCCCCTTACCCGTCAGGCCGGCGGCGTGCACCTCCACCACGAAGCAGGGCGCGTGGGACGGCCCATCCGCGCTGACCGTCTCATACAGAGGCAGAGCCAGTCCACGAGCAAGAGCCCATTCCTGCAACGCCGTCTTGGGATCTTTTGGCGGGCGTGACTGAGCGGAAATCTCGTTATTCCACCACTGACGCACCAGCTTGCGCGCCGGTTCCAGACCGCCGTCCAGATATAACGCGCCGAGAATGGCTTCCAGTGCATCCGCCAGCACATTGGCCGTGCCGCGTATTCCGGCCCGCTCCTCATGTTCCGCTACATTCAGCGCTTCGGGCAGATCGAGAGCATCGGCGATCTTCGCCAGCGCATTACGGGACACAAGGTGAGCATGACGCGAACCAAGCGCCCCTTCCTGCTCATCAGGATAACGGGCAAGCAGCCATTCCGCCATCAGCAGGCCGAGCACACGGTCGCCAATGAACTCCAGCCGCTCGTTGGAGCCCGCCCCCTTGGTCTGACGACGCCCCCGCCCGTTGCTCCGCTGATGCGCAGCTGAACGATGCGTCAGCGCCTCCGCAAGAAGCGCCGGTTGCGCAAAGCGATACCC
>NZ_JBDNXK010000007.1:0-60151 GCF_047721705.1 Acetobacter sp.
CATAAAAGCATCACACTCAATGACAGATAATTAATCTAGTTACGCAGCGTCTCATCAGTTTTCGGAGTGTCTTTTCAAGAGGTTTTGTCGCAGTTTCCTGCATTCCTTTCCGGTTGACGGGGGCCAGTAAAATGGCTTCTCCCGGAGTGACGTGCGGATGCAGTCGGGGCTGGGCTTGAAAAGAGCTGCAAAAAGAAAGGTCGCTATCGTGTTCGCAAAACGCACGCGGATGACATTGTCCGCAATGTTGTGCCTGTCAGTCTTCACGCCGAACCTCGGATTTGCTTCGGCTTCCACGAGTGGTCTGTTTTCCAGCTCATCAAAGAGCAGCGCCACAACGAAGACGCCGATCAAGCATCTTGTGGTGATCTATCAGGAAAACGTCTCCTTCGATCATTATTTCGCTACCTATCCCAAGGCGCTGAACCCGACAGGCGAGCCAGCTTTCAAAGCTAAATCAGGCACGCCGAGCGTCAACAATCTGCGCAACAATGACCTGTTGAGCAGCAACCCCAATACCAACTCGGCTAACGGTGCAGGTGCGGCGCTTCCGTTCCGTCTCGACCGTACGCAGGCCAGCACGGCGGATCAGAATCACGCTTACACCGCCGAGCAGATGGCTTACGACAATGGCAAGGCCGATCTGTTCCCGCTTTATACCGGTTCAGGTACGGCTGGTGGCGTTGGCGCATTCGGCACGACGGCTCAGGTTCTGGGTTACTATGACGGCAACACCGTCACGTCCTATTGGCGCTATGCCCAGCGTTTCGCGATGAGCGACAACGCTTACACCGATACATACGGTCCTTCGACGCCGGGTGCGCTGGAAGTGGTCTCCGGTCAGACCAATGGCATGAAGATCATCGCCACCACGAAAAAGCCGAGCACGAAAGAAACGTCGTCTGCTTTTGTCGAGGACGGGCAGGGCGGTTACACAATGGTCAATGACATTGACCCCGCCTACGACACCTGTTCTTCAGCGACCAATCAGGTGCTGATGACGGGCAAGAACATTGGTGATCTGCTCAACGAGAAGAACATCACCTGGGGCGGCTTCATGGGTGGCTTCGAGCTTTCGAAGACCAATGAAAACGGCTCCACGGGATGTGCTCGCGCCACCACTTCGACCATCGTGTCACAGACGGTTGTGGATTACATCCCACACCACAACTGGTTCCAGTACTACGAGAGCACGTCCAACCCGACGCATGCCCGTCCGACGTCCATGGCTTCCGTTGGCTACACGAATATCCCGGGCAGCAACCAGAAAGATCCGGCCAATCACCAGTACGATCTGGATGATTTCTATGCGTCTGTGAAAAGCGGCAACTTCCCCGCCGTCTCTTACATCAAGATGCCTGCCTATCAGGACGGTCATGCCGGTTATTCCGATCCGCTTGATGAGCAGGTTGGCGTGACGAAGCTCGTCAACTTCATCCAGAAGCAGAAGGAATGGAAAGATACCGCTATCGTCATCACCTATGATGACTCCGATGGCTGGTATGACCACGCTTTCACTACACCGACACATGCTTCCTATGCTTCTTCCGCTGATCAGCTGAATGGTGACAGCGTCTGCGGCACCGGCACGGCGCCGACAGGTGTTGAAGGCAAGCCGGTTAATGGTCGTTGTGGCCCGGGCACACGTATCCCGCTGCTGGTTCTTTCTCCTTGGGCAAAGACGAACCATGTCAGCCACACGCTGGTTACGGAAGCGTCTGTTGTCCGCTTTATCGAAGACAACTGGCTGAGCGGCAAGCGTCTTGGTGGTGGTTCCTTTGATGCGACCGCGGGCAAGCTTGACGATCTGTTCGACTTTACGCGTTCCGCTCAGACTGAAACGCTGCTACTTGATCCGGACACGGGTGATGTGCGCTATGATGGAACGGCACACAAGAATTCGTCTGGTGACGAAAGCACGAACTCTGGTTCCCAGAACAACAATGGTTCGTCATCGAACAATTCTGGCAGTGGTTCAGACAGTGGGTCTTCTTCTGGTTCCACGGCTGACAGTTCAACCGGTCTGATCGCCCAACTTCTCAATCAGATCGCTGCACAACTTGCCAGCTTCTGGTCTTCCCTGACATCACTTCTGTTTGGTAAATGAGAAAACACTTTGCTCAGGTGCAGTTCCTTCGGGGCTGCACCACTTTTCTTTCTGTTCTCCTGAGTATTGCCGGGACGGCAAAAGCGGAGAGCGCCTGTACGCCGCATGACGATGGGGTCAATCCTTGCCCCGTCGAAGTGCGGCGTTCGGTTATACAGCCCTTGTCGGCGATGGCCCAGATCGGGAAAGCCATCTTCTACGACAAGGAGCTTTCCGGTTCCGGAAAACTATCCTGTGCATCCTGTCATGACCCGCACAATCACTATGCGCCATCGGATGCTTCACCAGTTTTTCTCGGCGGTCAGAATCTGACCAGTGAAGGACGTCGTGCGGTCCCGACGCTGACATATCTTGAACGTCAGCCGCCTTTCAGCATTGGTCCGGATGATGCAGTCAATGAAGGTGAAGGGCCGACCATAACGGCGGCCACGGCAGCGGGCACGCCTCATGGCCCGAAAAGTGCCACGAATACGCAAAGCTCGGCCACCAACCTTGTTCCGCAAGGCGGTCTGTTCTGGGATGGTCGTGCCGACACATTTCAGCAGCAGGTTCATGGGCCATTGTATGATCCGGCGGAAATGGCTTCCTCACCTGAAAAAGTCATTGCCCGTCTGAAAAGTGCTCCATACGGCGAAATGCTTAAGCAACTGGCTGGGCCTGCTGGCGAAGCTTCTCCAGCATTTCTTCTTGATGAAGCCCTGTTCGCCCTGTCACGCTATCAGATTGAAGAGCCCTCTTTTCATTCGTACTCCAGCAAGTTTGACAGATGGCTGGCAGGAAAAGAGACTTTATCCTTGCGGGAAGTGCAGGGATATCGGCTGTTCAATGACCCTATGAAGGGAAACTGTGCTGCCTGTCATGTGGACACGGTGACGCGCGATCATCTGCCTCCCGTTTTTACGGATCATCAGTACGAGGCGCTTGGCGCACCGCGCAACCTTCTGCTTTCTCGCACGCATGACACATCATATTACGATCTTGGCGTGTGTGATAAACAGAAAGACGGACGCAAGACACTTGCGGATTATTGCGGGATGTTCGCGACGCCGACATTGCGCAACGTCGCAACACGTAAGGTCTTTTTCCACAACGGTGTTTTCCGTTCTCTGGAAGAAGTTCTTGATTTTTATGTGCTGCGCGATCTTCAGCCAGAAAAATTCTACAGCAAAGATGCGCATGGGCATGTCAAACTCTATGATGACATCCCGGCACAATATAAAAAGAATGTTGACGTCTCAGATGCGCCCTTCGATCGCCGGCCCGGTGATAAACCGGCTCTTTCCGAAGAAGAGAGGGGCGCTATCGTGGAATTTTTAAAAACCCTAACGGATGATGAAAAGGTAAAGCCGTAAAGTTTTACGGTGTTTCAGAGAGGTCCTGAGATACCTCCACCTGTAAAGCAGAGGTATCTCAGGATTTATTTGATCAATAGAAGATATAAGTCTGAGTTTTGCGGCTTTCCATCGAGGTCATCATGGCGGACTGCACGATAGGCGCGATGAGAGCGTGGCCCGGAGCGAGGGGATGCACGTCATCGCTTGAGGAAATGTACCAGCCTTTGTTTTTCTGAATCGTGTTTGACAGATCAGAACCAATATCAATCACCGTGACTCGGTTGTCTCCCGGGTAAGCTGCTCTATAGGCCTGCACGGCGTTATTGAAGACCGTGAGCCATGATGCGTTGTACTTCCCTGAGTAATAAAAACCGAATGGCATGATCATGAACAGCCATGCTGTCGGTGCTGCGGCGCGGTGGGCGATCATGGCCTGTGTCATTGCAGCCTGTGCATCTGACGGGTTGGCGCCGCTCAGCGCTTCGTTGGTGAGATAGTTGATGGCAATGGCAGCAGGTTCCGTGTCTGCATCCCCATAGGAGGACAGATGGGAATTACTGTCCAGTGCCGAAACATTGGCATCAATCTTGTTCCAGCGACTCTGGCTGTCAGTATAGATTCCGCCTGTGCCGTCATTGGATCCGGTTACATAATAATAGGCAGGAACATCGCCAGTGCTATCTCCGGGGATGAGATAGCCGGAGTAACCACAGGCAGAAATGCAGACTTCATAGCCTTGTAGACGCAGGCTCTGGAGAACCTGAAACGAGTAGCTGTAAACGATTTCGTTCTTATTGTTGTTGGCTTCAATGCCTTCGGTAATGCTGTCACCGATGATTTTTACCCAACCTTTGCTGCCAGCAACCGACGTGCCGGATGCAGAGGCAGCGTCCAGTGTCAGGCCGGAAACAAGCAGATTGTTGGAACCCTGATTCCAGCGTGCCTGCTGCGGCGTGTAATCGAGAATGGCAAAAAGAACATTTTCGGCGGACGGTGTAATATTGGAAAGTGTAATGTCACCCGTAGCAGCGACAGTCGAGGCAACGCCGTTCAGATACAGGGTGACATAGGCACCCGTGGTGCTGGGCCCGAGATGCAGTACGGCCGTCGGGCTGGCTGATGCCGTCCAGGTGAAGACGAAATACGCACCGACATTCCATGTCCTGCGCCAACTGGATCCCGTCCGGCCTGCATCACCATACCAGTTGCCCGGAGAGAACAGGAATGCAGGATTGTCGACGAGAATAAGACCACCTGCACTTGGGACCATCGGCGTGGCGCTCTGTTCGGCCGCCACCGTCGTGCCCATGGCATTTGTTGCACCAACCGTCACATAAGCGGGCGATCCGTTGGTCAGATTCGAAATGACGTAGGAGCCCGCAGCACTCAGAGTCGTGACAGGCGTGGTGCTTTCTCCACCAGAGCTGGTCCCCACATAGATCGGATAGCCAGTAATCGTCGCACCGCCATTGCTTGCGGGCGCAACGACTGTGACTGTGATCGTGCCGTTGCCTGCTTTCAGACTGAAAGTCGGCACTCCTGGCTTGGTGGCGGTTGTCTGTGCCGTCACCGTCACAGCAGCCGGGTTGGTCAGACCGCCATTGTTCGTGGCGCTGATCGTTCCGGAACCAGCGGTGGATGGTGTAAAGGTAACTGTCTGAGTAGCCGTCGAACCGGCTTTGAATGTCACGGTCGTGCTGCTGAATGCGCCCGTGACCGTGCTGGTCAGCGTCACGACCACATCAGCCGCAGGCGCGGCATCAGGTGTCAGTGTGTAGGTCCCAGCGGAACCAACAGTCAGCGACGCAGGGCCTGTGAGGGTATATTTCGTCGCCGTCACTGCTGCCGTCTGTGCTGTCACGGTCAACGCAGCCGGATTCGTGAGCGATCCGTTGTTTGTGGCGCTGATTGCCCCTGACCCAGCCGCAGACGCTGTGAAGGTGACTGTCTGCGCTGCTGTGGAACCTGCGGGAAGCGTCACGGTCGGACTGCTGAAAGCGCCCGTCAGCGTGCTGGTTAGCGTGACAACCACAGCAGTGGTCGGTGCGGCGTCCGGTGTCAGCGTGAAGGTGCCAGCTGTTCCGACTGTCAGAGACGACGGGCCGGTGAGTGTGTATTTCGTGGCGCCAGATGCTCCCACCACCAGACTGAGTGCCGCCGGATTGGTCAGGGAGCCGCTATTGGTGCCGGTGATCGACTTCGTGCCTGCGGTCTTGCCCGTGTAAGTGAGCGTCTTGGTTGCATTGCTGCCGGCGTCAAATTCGACTGTCGTGGGTGAGAATGTGCCGCCGCCGCTGTTGTCCGAAGGCGTAACGGTGATCTTGCGCTGGGCGATGACATCGTTGGCCGGATCAAGCAGCCGCTCTGCCCACACAGCTGCGATCTTTCCATAGGTCGCCTCGGTCGGGTGCAGGTTGTTGAACATCGCATAGCCGGACGACGTGGGCGAATTCCCGAACTCGTTGGACAGATCGAGCAGCGGAATATTCTGCGCATCACTGAAGGCTTCAAGAGCCGCGCGCCATGCGACGATACCTGTTGCGTAGTCGCTTCGATTGATCGGCTGGTATACGGCAAGGATGACTGGAGAATTCTGCGCGACCAGCGCTTCCAGCGTCGCCGACATCTGCCCCAGAAATTTCTGCGCGGATGTTGCATCGGTGATGTCGTCATTGATGCCTGTGTTGACCAGCACAAGGTCGGGCACCATGTCCACCATGGCGGTAACGGAGTTGTACTTCGACCACGCCGTATCGACAGGGCCAACGATCTGGTAGGTCGTTCCGCCCGCAATGCCTAGATTGCAGATCGTCATATAGGGCTGTGTGCTGTGTTCGCAGATCACGCCGCAGAAAAACTGCTGCCCTGATCCCGAACCCATAACGGTGACAGTGCCGATTGTCCCTTCGGTGATCGAAAAGGTCTGCGACTTGACGACGCCCGAGTTTGCAATGGCCGCTGCGGTCTGGACAGCTTGGTCATCCACCTGAACAGTGAAGGTGCCTTTGCTGCCGTAATCGACATAAACAACCGTAATTTGGTTATAAGTCTTGGTCGATCCGGTGGTGAATACGAAACCGTCGCCCGCTGCCGTCAGCGTGATGGCGTTTGCGCCAAGAGACGAAACGCCTCCAAATGCGCCTCCACCGACAAACGATACGCGGCTGTCTGCGTCAGGCTCGTTGCCTGAACCGAAGAAGTTGTCGTAGCTGACCCGGAGACCCGCCGTTTCAAGCTGCTGGGCAAGCTGCGCCGGGTAGCCATTAAGGCGACATCCGGTGACGCCGGAACTTCCTGTGCCGGTGCCGACACCAACTGTTGTGCTGTCACCCGCCGCGCAGACACGGAACTGTGTCGTCAGTGTCCCGGCTTTAAGGGCCGCAAGTTTCGTGATGTAGTTCTGAAGCTGGTTCTTGGTGTCCCAGTTATAAAAGGTGTTGGTCGTAAGCGGTGTGGGCGCGACAGTCAGCGTCGCCGTGCCGTTGACTGCAATCTGAGCGTTGTCAGCAGTGACCGTGTAGCCAGACCATGGAATGACTGCGCCGGTATCTGATGAACTGGAGGAATCCGAACCACTGAAGACTGAAATTTCCTTCACGCCAGCGGTATTGTTCTGCGTTCCATAAACACAGAGACCAACCGAGCCAGCTACATTCTGTAGCGCGGTAGTATTGATCAGCGTGTTGCTGGTGCCGGAATCGTAGGATCCCATCGCATTGCCGCTGCTATCCGTGACAGACACCACAATCTGGGACGTCGTATCCGTGACCTGATCGAGCTGGATATCAATCGTAACCAGTTCGCCGTTGGTCAGATTGGAAATGCCAGAGACCGATGAAGAGCCGATGGAATTGGTCGTGCTGCCTCCAACCATCGGAAAAATGTGGATGTACGGATTTTTGGCGACACTATCGATGGCGACGAGATAGCCATTGAATGTGCTGGCAGTGGTGGAGCGGTTGGCGCGAAGCATGAACCAGACTGTCTGGTTCTCATCTACCCGATAGGATGCCGTAATCCGCTGGGACATCCCATCTTCGGACTGCGGCCGGTAGAGAGGACCACCCGACCAGGGGGTACTTTCCTTGATGGAACTCAGATAATAACCGCTTGTGTCCGACCAGAGCGTGGTGGCGGACCAGACATTGCCGGTAATGTCGATCCAGTTGTCGATCAGGGTTTGTCCGGCACCGACAGCGCTGAGCGCGCCTGTGATTTTTGTATCTAAAACTTCTGTCCAGGTCGTCATTTATAAATAAATTCCTTGAAATCAGGCGTGACAACGCGATCGCCACACGGAATGCGTCATCAGTAACTGTCTCTTTGCTTTGTGCGGGGCTTAAAAATTATTCTGTGATGTAATAGTGGAAATATATGATGTCAGAGTGATTGTTGATTTGTAATATTTGTTCTTTTATTTGGGCACGCAGAATCTCAAATTAAAATCTTTGCTCCCTATTCTTTCCTGTCCCAATAAGTGGCGTCCATGCCTACTCTTTCGCATTCACGAGAAATGCGCAGTCCGGAGGTAAGCTCGAACATCCGGCAGAGCGCATAGGCAGGCACCGCAGCCAGCAGAACGACAACACTGATGCCGACAAGTTGCAGGAAAGGGGATATATGCGCGTGCCCAACGACGTAAGGGGCGGCAAGATCAGGAAACCCACCGGTCGCTGTGCCCCAATGGATAAAACCCCCCGCCAATGACCCTGCAATTCCCGGCCCGAAGGCCAGAGGAGCCACCTTGGGTTCATCGATGCGCATGGTCACGAGCAACCGGCTGACCATTACGGCGAGGATGGGACCGATCACTCCGAATGTCAGGCTTTCCAAGGAGCTTGCGACATCGAAGATTGTCCCGGTCATCACGGCCCCCGCAATGGGACCGAAAAAGACCCAGACAGGTTCACGCAACCGGGTGGCGAGGAACGCACCGCTTACGCCGCCACCCAGCAGCGCGCAGAATACGTTCTTGAGCACAATGCCAATACCCGTCTGCGCCATGGTGATACCGTAAACGCTTTTTCCGGGGGTGATCCATGTCGAGCCTAAAGCAATCAGGGGGATCGCCATAAAAACGAACAGCGCCCCAGATGCGATGTTGCCGTAGCTTGAAGGGTGTGGCTGTATCCCCTCCGGATCGGCCGCAAAAACACCTGCGCGCGGCCCCATGCGCCAAGCCGTTACCAGTGTCCATGTGCCTGTAAAGACGTAGAGCGCGACTGCACCTTCGAAGTCATGCAGTCCACGATTGGTCAGGGGGGAGAGGGGCCCCCATGTGAGAAAGGCGGCAAGAGGACAGAAGATCAGGCCGATAGCAAGCGCCATGACATAAAGAGGTGCGCTGCGAATGCGCTCCACAGTGCCGCTGTGAATGAGGGCAACCGTCGCCATGGCGAAGGTCACAAAAAACACCGAGAATACCTGCTGTGTATCGGCTCCGGGCACGAGCTTGGGATCCTGCGCAATGGCTGGGGTGTTCATGGGCGCGCTTCCCAGCCACCAGTCGGCGAAAGCCTGCTCAAGCGGGTGGGGGGAGCCGAAAGCCGTGTAAAACTGCCACTGCCAGATGGCGTCTCCCACGAAGAACGTCGCAAGGCCACCAATCATGCAGGTCGTGATTTTCTGCACCCAGCAGTGCAGAACATTCTCTTTACGAACAAGTCCCGCATCGACAAGCCCCAATCCGATCAGGACCAGAACGACGCTGACAGCGCTGACGACATAAATGAACGCCGACAGGACATTGGCTGTCGAAACCTGCTCAGGAAACATGCGCGATACCCCCACTCAGGGATGCTTGCCTGAATGAAGCAGCCTTACGCAAGCACGATGTCACGCGTTGCCAATAACGCTTTCGACGCGCTGCTTCACGGTCTTGAGCAACTCTGTATCGCCCTGCTCCCCTAGAGCGCTTAGAGAACGATCCATGGCCTGAAGAATGTCAGGGGTGGTTTCAGGATCGGCCATGACGCGACGCCACCAGACAAGCGCATCCGCAACCTGCCCGGATTCCGCCAGAGCAGTCGCAAAATTATGCTGTCCCCGATAATCTCCATTTTCAGCTGAACGTTGATACCATTTTAGCGCCGCTTCCCGGTCCTGTTCGACTTCCCACCCCTCTTCAAGAAAGCGGGCATACAGATTCATCGATTTGGCGTGGCCTTTGTTGGCTGCTTCCCGGAAAAGCAGGAACGCCCGGGGGCGATCAACGGGCACACCAAGTCCGCGCAGCAGCAGGATGGCAAGATTGTAGCGTCCCCACTCATCACCAAATGAAGCGGCCTTTTCATAATACTCAGCCGCTTTTGTAAGGTTCTTTTCTACCCCATGCCCGAAATGATGACAGCGTCCCAGCATGTTGTAGGCAGGACCGAAGCCGGAGCGGGCGGCAATGTGAAACCAGCCGAGGGCCGCAGCCGGATCGCTCCGCATAAACGTGCTGCTCAGGAGCGCCTGTCCCCACTGGGTCTGCGCCAACGGATCACCCTTGAGCGCTTTGAGGCGTATGGCTTCGATGTGATCCGGAAGAGGCTGCGCTGTAGAAGCACGTTTGCGATGGGGAAGGCGGACGATCATGCTGCATCTCTAGTTGAGAAGGAGTCGCAGTATCATTTCGTTCGGGTGTGACGCAAGGAACAAGGACGCATAACCTCCATCCCCGTTCTGCGTTGCTATGACATAAGCCGACGTTTCCAGATAAAAACGATCTGCCCTCCTCAGCCGTCTGCGTGTATGAGACAGCCATGTCGTCGTCTTCGCATGTTATCGAGCATCCTTGGGTGGACCCGTGGCGCGTTGTCTCCGCATATCGTCATGCGCCGTGGATGGCGTTCCTCGACAGCGGGGGCGCACCCACGGGAGAGCGGGCGCGATGGTCCTTTCTCTGTGTAAATCCCACCGAAACATTGATGGTGCAGGGCGGCCGTATACTGCGGAATGGCCAACCCGCTGCAGGTGATGCATGGACTCATCTGCGTGACATGCAGCGGCACTTGCGACAGATGCCGCAAAGCACTCTGCCATTTACGGGTGGTCTCGTGGGGTTGGCCTCCTATGAAGCGGGGATGGCGCTGGAGGGAGTGGCCTCACGACACAATGCATGCACACCCATCCTTGCGGCGGCGTCCTACGATAATGTCCTGATTTTCGACCGTCTGGAAAAGAGAGTTTTTCAGACAGGAGATTTTCCGTTTTCTATCGATGAAATGCCTGTCCTGCCTTCGGCTCCTCCAATTGCCTTCCAACCGGACATGGATCGGAACGCGTGGATTGCGGCTGTTCGGGATATTGTCCGCTTCATCGGCGCTGGCGATATTTTTCAGGCCAACCTGACGGTTCGTTGGCACGGTGACGTGCCACCTTGTTTTGACGAATTCGCCGCATATGGAGCCATACGTCAGCAGTCGCCTGCGCCATTCGGAGCTTATCTCCGCTGCGGGGATGGTGCGGATTTTTCGTTGCTCAGTGCATCGGTGGAGCGGTTTCTGTCGCTTTCCGTCGAAGGGCAAGTCGAGACACGCCCCATCAAAGGAACAGCGCCTTTAGGGCAAAGTGACGAACAAAGAAGAAAGTTTTCCGATTTTCTTCAGGCGGACATAAAAGAGAATGCAGAAAATCTGATGATCACCGACCTGATGCGCAATGATATCGGACGTGTGTGCGATATCGGCTCGGTGTCGGTGCCGCAACTTTGCGCGGTGGAGCAGTTTACTCACGTGCACCATCTGGTGTCCTGCGTGCAGGGCCAACTGAAACAGGGGCTGGATGCCATCGACCTGCTGCGCGCGACGTTGCCGCCGGGGTCTGTGACAGGTGCCCCCAAACGAAGAGCAATGGAAATCATCGATCAGGTCGAACGATCCGCGCGGGGTGCCTATTGCGGCAGCATATTCCGTATAGGGCGGGATGGCGCAATGGATAGTTCCGTCGTGATCCGTAGCGTGGAACGGAATGGTTCCTTTCTGTCGATAGGAGCGGGGGGTGGCATTACATGGCCCTCCGATCCCCAGCGTGAACATGACGAGATACAGCTCAAGGTTGCGCCGCTTCTGGGAGTGTTCGGTCAATGACGGATAGCGTGTGGCTTGATGGCAGGATTGTCCCGGCAAAGGACGCTGTAATCGCGCCCACTGATCGCGGTTTTCTTCTGGGCGACGGGTTGTTCGAGACAATGCGGCTGACGGAGGGATGTGTGCCGCATCTTGAACGTCATCTTTCCCGTTTGGAAACGGGATGCGCGACGTTGCATCTACCGCCCCCGGACAGAACGCTGCTTCAGAAAGCTGTTGCCGATCTCGTTGTCGCGACAGGGCTAAAAAGTGGCTCCATGCGTCTGACCGTGACAAGAGGATGCGGTCCTCGTGGGTTGCTGCCGCCTGTTGATGTGAAACCAACCGTTCTGCTGACTTGTGCCGCGTCCTCTCCTCCTTCCGTGCAGCCGGTCAGACTGGCAACCAGCCGTTACGTGCGCGACGGATCGTCACCGCTTTCGCAAGTAAAATCGCTGAATTACCTGCCGATGGTCATGGCGCGGATGGAGGCAGTCGCTGCCGGTTATGACGATGCACTGTTGCCAGGTGTGGGGCGCGTCGTGGCGGAGGCCAGCGCTGCGAACATCCTGCTGCTGCTGGACGGCGAAGTCGTCACGCCGCCTGTGACGGATGGCGCTCTGCCCGGCACTTCCCGCGCACGGCTGCTGGAGGCAGGAGTGTGCAGGGAACAGTCCGTGCCGCTCAATGTGTGGTCGCGGGTTTCTGCGGCGTGGCTGGTCTCGGCGTTATCATTGCAGCCTGTGGCCTCGGTCGATTCATGCGCGTTGCGGGAAGAGCCAGCATGGGAACAGAAGTTGCGGGCATTTCTGTTCTAAGGAACGTGATACTCCCCGGAAGTTCAACAGAACTGCGCCGGAAACAGCCCCCAGCATGACTTGCTTCGCTCTGCAGAGCATGGTTTCGTGACAGTCCCTCCCGTCGTCAGGAGAAAGGGTTCATCGATGGTCACCATCCTGCCTTTCGATCTGTCATCAAAGTCGCTTCGTCCCACACCAATACGGGACAAGATATGGGCGGTGGTCGCTCTTGTGGGGCCGAAACGGCGTGTCGCCAGTATTCATTCATCCCGTCCCGCCGCAGTATCGGACTGTCTCTGGCGACGTGAGCAGGTGAAGGCTTATGCCCGCTTTCTGGCCGACGCGCTGGAACCGGCGCCAGTCTATCACATTGCACTGATCCATCGTGGCGAACTGCCGAAAGGCTGGTCCCCCATGCCGGCGCTCGGAGTCCTTCAGGGGCGTTTCATTTAATCGAAAGAGTTGCCCCGTTACACTCGTCGGCGGGCAGGGAGTTTGCTAAAGCCTTCTGCAAGCACGATTTACAGCAACACGGAAAGTTCCTTCAGGCATGGTCGATCAGAACACGATGGAATCGGTGACAGGTGCAGCAAACGCAACAGGCGGCGCGGACAGCGTTTCCGGTGGCAAACCGCAGGCGTCCGCTGTCCCGACAGTGCTGATGGGTGCCCAGTATGTGCGTAGCGTCACGTTTAACGCGCTGGATTCCGCGCTGATTCACACCCGGCCTCCCGTTCGCCCCAACACGGCCATGACACTGGACGTGCTGGCCCGGCAGGTGGCCGAGAACCGTCCGGAATTCGAAGTCGATGTCGTCCTGAACTGCGTCGGGCGCGCCGATGCGCCGGTTGAGGGAGGCGAGGGCGCCGTTCTTTTCGAAACGCAGATCACCTATTCCGGCATGTTTTCGCTGCGCAATGCGACGGCAGAAACTCTCGAGCCGCTTCTTCTCGTCGAAGCGCCAAAGATGCTGTTCCCGGCCGCGCGAAACTATCTGGCGGATATTACCCGCGAGGCAGGCTTCCTGCCGGTCATCATCCAGCATGTCGATTTTCTGGCGCTGTGGCACTCGCGCCGTCAACAGACGCAGAACAATACCGCCGGTTAAGTTCTGTCGGTTCGCTCAGCGCCCCGAATTGGCGGCGTTGAGTTGATCTGCGATGCTAGTTGGGCGACTGTATCAGGGACGCCTCGGTTGGCGTCGCGACAGCGGGTGAGTTCTTCTCGAAACCAGCCGCCGGTTTTTGCGAGGTCAGGTGTCGTCGGTCTGTGTATCCCATTCCGTAGCTGAGCCCATCTGGGCAGAATTTGATGCCGAATGGTACCGGCATTGCTATCACGACGCACTGGGCGCTCTGGCGGATGGGTCAGTCGAAGAACTGGAGGCGCATTACGCCACGACCGGCAAGAGCCTGCGTTTTTCGCCAAATCGTTATTTTGACGAAGACTGGTATCTCGCCACTCATCCGGATGTTGCTGCTGCTGTTGCCGCAGGCACGTTTGCATCCGGTTTCGACCATTACCTGTCCGACGGTTACGTCAACCGTTCCCCTCACTGGCTGTTTTCCGAGGAAGGCTATCTCGCCCGTTATCCCGATCTGACGCGGGCGGCGTTTGATCGGCTCCACGTGAAAAATGGCTACGATCATTACCTGCGTTACGGGGACAAGGCATTCCGTTCAGGGCATCTGTTTTTCGATCCGCACCTTTATTACAGCAAAGCGGTCATCTCGAATGCCGATGCGTCTTCAGCGACGGCGATTCCGGAAAGAGGCCCGTTCGCCAGTTTTCTTGCGGATGACACGCAGGGAACCGATCTGCGTGTCAGCTGGTATTTTGATCCCGTCTGGTATCTTTCGACCTATCCGGAAGTCACCACGGCTATCGAAAAAGGTGAAGTTCGTAGCGCCCTGCACCACTTTCTGACCAATCCCTCTCCGAGCGCCTATAATCCGTTGGAATGGTTCTCCGAGGATTACTATCTCGGCCTCTATCCCGATATTGCGCATGCCATCACGGGTGGAAAGTTGCGCTCCGCCTACGATCATTTTGTGCGTTACGGCGCTTTCGAACGCAGGAAGCCCCATCCTGACGTCGATCTCAATACTTATTTCTTCTCGGGCACGGTGCGCGCTGATATCGAACGGGGAGTGGTGCGGGACGTGTTCGTCCACTGGCTGTCCCGCCGTCATCTCCGCCCGCTCGATGCGGGTCTGGCGCGGCCCGCGATCCGCACTTTCGAGGAACTGGCCGTTCGAAAGGCTGAAAACCTTCTCCCACTGCTGGTGCGTCAGCCGCTGGATTTCACGGTGGGCGCAGAAAAGCCGCAGGTCAGTGTCGTGCTGTTCGTCCGCAATCGACTGCCTCTGACCCTTTCCACGCTTTCGGCTCTGCGTATGGCGTCCGCTGGCGCACTTGATGTCACCGTGGTTGACGGCGGCTCGCGCGACGACACGACCCGTATCGGTCACTTCGTCAAGGGAATCCGTGTCCTGCGCATGGACCGGCTGACGACGCGTGCGCAGGCCATGCAGGCGGCTTTGCAGCATGTTCAGACTTCCACCGTCCTGTGGTTGGGGCAGGGCATGCGTCTGGCGCACGGAGCCTTGCAGGCAGCCCTGACCGCAATGGACACCCAACCATTGTCGGGTGAAAGAAAACCAGTAGGCATTGTCGTCGGTCGCGTGTTGCGGGCCGACGGCCGTATCGGTGAGGCAGGCGCGCTTCTCGGGGGGGATGGCTCACTCTCGTCCTATCTGAATGATGCCGATGCAAAGGCGCCGGAAGCCTGTTTCAGTCGGCTTGTGCGTTGCGCCACGCAGCCAGCAGTCCTTATCCGCCGCACGCTTCTTGAGCAGGCAGGTGGTTTCGATGCTGCGTTCGAAACGGAGGCTGCCCAGTTGGCCTCTCTCTGTCTGAGTGCGGCCGAACATGGGTATGGCACGCTGTATGAGTCGGCGATGATCGTTGCGCAGGATGTCTGGAACCCTGACGGAAGCGATTATGACGCGACTGATCGGAAGCTGCTTCGGCGTCGTCATGCCGCTGTCGTCGGGAAAGCCTGGCCTCCCGCGCCCGTTCTGGCGACGCGGGGAAGGAGTGTGGCGGCCACCGCGTCGAAGCGGATACTGTTCATAGAGGACCAGATACCGGCCCGTCGTCTGGGGTCTGGTTTCGTACGCTCCAACGACATCGTGAGGACAATGGTGGCGCTAGGACATCAGGTCACGGTCTACCCGATCTACGCTTCCACGGCGCCAATGCCTTCGATTTACGCGGATTTTCCTCCCGAAGTCGAAGTGCTGCATGATCGCGGTTTCGATACGTTGGCCACATTCCTTCAGGAGCGTAACGGCGCTTATGACTGCGTATGGGTCGGTCGTACGCATAATATCGGTCGTATGATGCCAGTGCTCATGGCCAACGCGGCGGCTCTGCCGCTGGATGCTATCGTGCTGGATACGGAAGCCGTCACTGCGCCGCGCACGGTTCTCAAGGCCAGCCTGTTCAACGAACCCCTCACGCAAACGCTGGATGAAGCACTGGATGTGGAACTGGCGGATGCGTGGCTGTGTCGGATGATCGTGGCTGTCAACGCGCTTGATGTGCGCATTCTGCGGGAAGCAGGCTACGAAAATGTTGCCGAACTTGGTCACATGTGCCCGGTGCGCCCGACCTCCGCTGGCTGGGGCGAGCGGCGGAATATGCTGTTTCTGGGTGCGATCCATGAGCCGAATGCGCCCAATCATGACAGTCTGGTCTGGTTCGTGGACAAGGTACTGCCTCTGCTCAAAGGGCGTCTGCCGGAAGATGTGCGCTTTACCGTTGCCGGCTTCCGTGGCGCATCCGTCGATCTGAGTGCTCTGGGGCAGGATCCCCGCGTCGAACTGGTGGGGGCGGTGGAGAACCCGTCAGAACTGTATGCGTCGCATCGGATTTTCATTGCGCCGACGCGGTTTGCCGGAGGCATCCCCTTCAAGGTTCATGAAGCCGCCTCTTATGGGTTGCCTGTCGTGGCATCCGATCTGCTGTGCCGTCAGCTTGGCTGGCGCAACGGACTGGAGATCATGTCCGGGGGCGATAACGATCCCGAACGGTTCGCGGCCCAGATCGTGGCACTCTATACCGACGAGGAATTGTGGCGCACGGTCAGGGAAGGCGCCTTGCGGATTCTTGAGACTGAAAACAGCGCCAAGGCCTATTCCGTGCGTTTGAACAGCATTTTGCGGACTGTTCTCTCACCACCTCGGTAAATTCTTGTCCATCTGGTCAGATTTTTCCGGTTTTTCCGGTAATCGGATGGCGGATAGTCTTGCGGTTTTATAAAGTTTCTTTTTAGTAACGTTCTGGGTCAGGAAGCCGCAGCGCTTCCCATCGGAGCAAGGTGAGACGGGAAATGGCTGACTTGAAAAATGAATTTGATTGTCTCAGCACGCTGAGAAAGGGAAGCTACTGGATGCCCTTCACCGCGAACCGTCGGGTGAAGGAACAGGGCATGGCGCGCGTTCTTGAGAGCGCGAAAGGCCCCTATTACACGATGGCCGATGGCACGAAGGTGTTCGACACCCTGTCCGGTCTGTGGTGCACGCCGCTTGGACACGCCGAGCCACGTATCGCGGAGGCGCTGAAAAAGCAGGCGGAAACACTGGATTTCGCCCCGGGCTTCCAGATGGCCAATCCTCTCACGGTTCGTCTCTCCGAGCGTATCGCCAATATGGCGCCTCCCGGTCTTGAGCATGTGTTCTTTGCCAATTCCGGTTCCGAGGCTGATGACACTGCGCTGAAGATCGCCATTGGCTACCACCGCCTGCGTGGAGAGGGGGCGCGTTTTCGTCTGATCGGTCGTGAGCGCGGTTATCACGGCGTCGGTCTGGGTGGCATGTCCGTTGGCGGCATCGTGCCGAACCGCAAGATGTTCGCCACCATCATGGTGCCCGGCGTCGATCATCTGCGTCATCCCTACGATCACTCCAAAGTGGCGTTCTCGAAAGGCCAGCCGGAGTGGGGTGCGGAAATGGCGGACGATCTGGAGCGTCTGGTCGCGCTGCATGACGCGTCCACCATCGCGGCGGTCATGGTCGAGCCCGTGCAGGGATCAACGGGTGTTCTGGTTCCGCCGGTCGGCTATCTCCAACGTCTGCGCGAGATCTGCACGAAGCACGGCATTCTGCTGATCTTTGATGAAGTCATTACCGGCTTCGGTCGTATGGGCGAAAACTTCGCGTCGCAGCGTTTCGGCGTGAAGCCGGACATGATCACCTTCGCCAAGGCTGTCACCAATGGCATCGTGCCGATGGGCGGTGTGATCGTCACTGACGAAATCTACAACACATTCATGACGGGACCGGAAGCCGCCATCGAGTTCGCTCATGGTTATACCTATTCCGGTCATCCGCTGGCGGCAGCTGTGGCGCATACGGTTCTCGATATCATGGAAGAAGAGAACATGAGCGCCCGTGTGCGTTTGCTGGAGCCGGTGCTGGAAGAGGCCATTCACTCCCTGCGCGATCTTCCGCTTGTGCATGATATCCGCAACATTGGTCTGACTGCGGCAATCGACATCAAGCCCAAGGAAGGCGCACCGGGTGCCCGTGGGTTGGCTGTGTTCGAAAAGGGCCTGAAGAACGGGCTGCTACTGCGTGTCGGCGGCGATACGGTCTCTTTTGGTCCTCCTTTCATTGCTACGCCAGAACAGCTTCGCGAGATGGTTGCCGGTGTGCGCAAGCTCATCGAGGAACTGGACTGACGCCCTTTCGTTTGAAATATCAGTAGGAGAACATCATGCCTCTATTACATTTTCACGTTTACGAAGGTCGCAGCGAAGGCGAGATCAAGAAGCTGCTCGACACCGCGCATGAAGCCATGCTCGAAGCCTTTCAGGTGCCGCGTGGAGATCGCTACCAGATCGTGACCGAGCACAAGCCCTCTCACATGATTCTTGAAGATACGGGGCTGGATATTCCCCGGACCAAGAACATGATTCTTCTTCAGGTTTTCAGTCGCCCCCGTGGCGATGGAAATCTGGCGTTGTTCTATCGTCTGCTGACAGATCGTCTGGAAGCCGAATGTGGGATCAAGTCTTCGGATGTGATGATTTCCGTCGTTGAAAATCAGGACGCTCACTGGTCATTCGGCTTTGGCAGGGCGCAATTCCTTACCGGCGAACTGCCGCTCAGAAAGTAATTCTGCTTTCCGGAATGAGGGCGTTGTATGGTGGGCTGGAGTTTTCCAGTCCGCCATTAATTTATATCATTTTATGTCTGTTTAATCGATTGAATGATCGTATAATATCGAATTTCCAATATGTTGTGCGTTTTTCTCTGAAGTGTTCTCTCTGAATTTATGTCGAAACATGTCTGGATGCCCGCAGGAAGGTCGAGTTTTTGGTGTTTCTGAATGGGTGATGGAGACTTCTTATTTTTCAGTTCATGAAAACTGCTTATCTATAAAAGAATGATTTAAATTCTCCTTGCGTGGAATGCGGATTTTTCCACGCGTTTTTTCGTTTTGTCTTTTTTCGCCCCCTTCAATATGTTTTGTACCCATATCGTTACGGCTTTGCAGGTAATTTCTCCTGAAAGGTCCATTGGGCGCGCCTGACGATTTCTGAATGTGACTTCAGGATCTTTGCGATGGGCTTCCAGCATATACTTGGTGGCGAGCGTTATCGGTTTGACGATCTGAAAGCTTTGCTTGCAGCGTCGTCTTCCGCGCGGTCGGGGGATGAACTGGCAGGGCTGGCCGCGCGTTCGGACGCGGAAAGAATGGCCGCCCGTTATGCACTGGCTGATGTGCCGCTTTCCACATTCCTGAGTGTCGATCTTGTTCCTTACGAACAGGATGAAGTCACCCGTCTTATTGTCGATACGCACGACAAAGACGCATTTGCCCCGATCTCCCATCTGACTGTTGGCGGCTTTCGTGACTGGCTGTTGTCACACGAGGCGGATTCCCGCGCATTGACTGCCATTGCGCCGGGAGTAACCCCGGAAATGGCGGCTGCGGTCAGCAAGCTGATGCGCAATCAGGATCTGATGAGCGTTGCGCGCAAGATCCGGGTGGTCACAAAGTTCCGTAATACGATCGGGCTTGAGGGACGCCTTTCTTCACGGTTGCAGCCGAACCACCCGACGGACGATTTGCGGGGTATTGCTGCTTCCACGCTGGATGGTCTGCTGTATGGCATGGGGGATGCCGTAATCGGCATCAACCCGGCAACGGATAGTGTGTCTAATGGTCTGGCATTGCTCGACATGCTCGATCATGCCCGTCAGCATTATGACATCCCGACCCAGACTTGTGTGCTGACGCATGTGACGAACACCATCGAGATCATCAACCGTGGCGGCGCGGTGGACCTCGTATTTCAGTCCATCGCGGGTACACAGAAGGCGAACGAAGGTTTCGGCGTCAGTCTCTCCACTCTCAGGGAAGCGCATGACGCCGCACAGGCGCTGAAACGCGGCACCGTTGGCGACAATGTAATGTATTTCGAGACGGGGCAGGGGGCTGCCCTGTCAGCGGATGCTCATCATGGGATCGACCAGCAGACCGTCGAAACGCGGGCCTATGCTGTCGCACGCGCCTTCAGGCCGTTGCTCGTGAACACGGTCGTCGGGTTCATCGGGCCGGAATATCTTTATGACGGCAAGCAGATCATTCGCGCCGGTCTAGAAGACCATTTCTGCGCCAAGCTGCTCGGTGTGCCGATGGGGTGTGACGTCTGTTACACCAACCATGCCGAGGCCGATCAGGATGACATGGACAATCTGATGGTCCTGCTTGCCGCGGCAGGCATTCCTTTCATGATTGCTGTGCCCGGCGCCGATGACATCATGCTCAATTACCAGAGCCTGTCTTTTCATGACATCCTGACAGTCCGCAACCTGTTGAATCTCAAGCCAGCCCCCGAATTCGAAGCATGGCTGGAGAAGATGGGGCTGTATGATGCGGCGGCTGAGAGGATGCGGCCATTATCGCCAGCGCAGACGCTGCTCGGTCAGATGATTTCCTGACATGACGACAGACAAGCTCCCTCCCACCTCTGACAACAGGCCTCGCCTCGATCCATGGCATGAGCTGCGATCCCTCACGCGCGCGCGGATCGGGCTGGAAAGGAGTGGGAATGCCCAGCGGACAACAGATGTTCTCGCGTTTCAGGCATCTCATGCGCAGGCGCGGGACGCCGTGCATGCCCCGCTCGATGTGGGTGCCATGCAGACGCAACTGGGGGACGATCCGTGCCTGGTGGTGAAGAGCCGCGCTCCTGACCGGCCCATCTATTTGCGCCGCCCTGATCTGGGGCGGCGTCTTGACCCGCAAAGCCTCGCTTCCCTGAAGCGGGGAGAGTGGGATGCCGTGTTCGTGGCGGCGGATGGGCTTTCTTCCGTCGCCGCAGTGGAAGGCGCGGTGCCGCTCTATAAAGCTATGAAAGAGCGTCTGGCTGACTGGAACATCGCTCCGTTGGTCATTGTGCGGCAGGGACGCGTGGCCATAGGTGATGAAATTGCCGAAGCACTGGGCGCGCGCATGGTCGTGATGATGATCGGCGAACGTCCGGGCCTGTCGGTCGCCAACAGCATGGGGGCCTATCTGACATATGCGCCTTATGTCGGGTGCCCGGATTCGGCGCGTAACTGTCTGTCCAACATTCATCCACACGGCATGCAGATCGCCGTCGCCGCGGACAAACTGGCATGGCTCATGCGTGAGGCGAGGCAGAGAAAGCTGACCGGGGTGGGTCTGAAAGACGACGCCCCTTCAGGCGATCTGCTCGCGCATCAATCAGAAACTCAGGAGAGGGAGACAGGGGCATGACAACGGGTGCCGTGACGCTCAATAAAACGCTCAGTGCCTTCCACCTGTGGGGGATCGGTGTG
Source organism: Acetobacter sp. (assembly GCF_047721705.1). GTDB lineage: Bacteria > Pseudomonadota > Alphaproteobacteria > Acetobacterales > Acetobacteraceae > Acetobacter. The sequence continues at coordinate 21,172 of NZ_JBDNXK010000007.1, forward strand.
GGGTTGGTGATTTCCGGCGAATATTTCGGCTGGAGCTATGGGTGGGGAACCGCCGGCACGCTGGGTTTCCTGATCGCCACCATTTTCGTGGCGTTGATGTACACGTCCTTTATCTTCAGTTTTACCGAACTGACGACGGCTATTCCGCATGCCGGTGGGCCATTCACCTACAGCTTGAAAGCGCTGGGGCCGGTTGGTGGGCTGATTGCCGGGCTGGCGACGTTGGTGGAATTCATCTTCGCGCCCCCCGCCATTGCTCTGGCCATTGGCGCCTATCTCAATGTCCAGTTTCCGGCCTTACCTCCGAAAATGGCGGCGGTAGGCGCCTATATCGTTTTCATGGCTCTCAATATCGTCGGTGTCCATATTGCCGCATCATTCGAACTCTTTGTGACCATCGCAGCGATTATAGAGCTTCTGGTGTTCATGGGTGTTGTGGCGCCAGCCTTTTCATGGGGCAATTTCTTTCATGATGGCTGGGGTGTCGCGCCGCATTTCGGCTTTGAAGCGCTCGGTGGCATTTTTGCCGCCATTCCTTTTGCCATCTGGTTCTTTCTCGCCATCGAAGGTGTGGCGATGGCCGCTGAGGAAGCGAAAGATCCCAAGCGTGCCATTCCCATTGCTTACATCGCCAGTGTGCTCACGCTTGTGAGTCTTGCTTTCGGTGTCATGATTTTTGCAGGCGGTGTCGGCGACTGGCATGTGCTGGCCAACCTGAACGATCCGCTGCCGGAAGCCATGAAGCGCGTTGTCGGCACCCATAGCGGCTGGCTGCACATGCTGGTCTGGCTTGGCCTTTTTGGTCTGGTCGCTTCACTGCATGGCATCATTCTTGGGTATTCGCGGCAGATTTTCGCGCTTGCACGAGCCGGTTTTCTGCCTGCGGCTCTGGGGCGCATCCATCCACGCTTCAAGACACCATACGCCGCGACGATCGCGGGCGGTCTTGTGGGTATGGCCGCCATCTTCTCGGATGATGTCGTTTCCATAGCGGGGCAGTCGCTGACATCCACCCTTGTGACCATGTCGGTTTTTGGGGCGCTGACCATGTATATCTTCAGCATGATCAGTCTGTTCGTGCTGCGGCGGAAGGAGCCGGAACTGCCTCGTTCCTATCGTGCGCCCTTCTATCCCGTTCTGCCAGCCATTGCGCTGAGTTGCGCAATAGTCGCACTGATCGCGGTAATTTTCTACAACCAGACAATATTCTTGATTTATGTTGGGTTCGTATCGATCTTGTCTTTGTTCTTTATGATGACAGCAACAAAGAAAAAACAAGAACAGGCTGTGTGAACTGCCGAAACATTCAGAGCGGGAGATTTTGGCATGTATGCATCATATTGCAGAAATTTTTTGTTGCTTTCGTCAATGTGGATGACTGCCACTGCTCTGTGGTCTCATAAAGCGCATGCCCAGACTGCCACGGATACGTCTGTTCCCGCTGTGGCACGTCCCACCGATGTCACTGCAGATACAGACAAACTGATTGATGACGATGTCGCCGAGACGCAGGAAAGTTTGAAGCTGGTTCAGGGGAACATCTTCAAACCCAAGGCAGGTCAGTCGATGTCCTATTGGGATGGTCTGGTGGGCCACCTGACCGTTGAAGCCGGTATCGCAGGCAACCCATGGACACGCTCAGGCCGAAACTTCGGTCAGTTCTATGTTGATCGCGCCAACACCGTAACGCTCAACCAGATCATGGGGTCTCTATCCCACCCGGTGACCGATATTGGCGACGGCTATGGTTTCGGCTTCAATTTCGAAGTCATGTATGGTTCGGACGCCCGGTTTGATCCCACGATCGGTATGGGTAGCGGCTCGTTACACGGCCTTTATCAATGGGCGCCGACACAGGCTCATCTCGATTTCCATATGCCCTGGCTGCTCAAACGCGGAATCGATGTGCAGATCGGGCAGATGTATGGGTTGCTGGGATCTGAAGGTACGCCAGCGTTGGCGCGGCCCTTCTACACTTTCAACTATGCTTCCGATTACATCGTTCCGTTCGAAGTGGTCGGCATCTACACGACCCTGCATCTCAATAAATACGTCGACTGGGTCATGGGTATTGACGCCGGTAATTCGACTACTTTCGGCCAGGCGGGCAACAATAGTCGTCCGAAAGGCACTTTCGGCTTTTCATTCAACAATCTTCTGGACGGGAATCTCAGCTTCCACCTGATGGGTCACTTCGGGCCGCAGGGGAATAATGGGCCGACGCGTTATTACAATGGCTGGGCCAGTGCCGGTGTTGGAAAGATCGCCAACGAGAGGATGCAGTATAACGGCGATATTCTTGTCACCTACAAGCTGAACAAGAAAATGTCCGTCACTGTCGATGGAACGTATCTGCACGACGATCTTTATCGCGCGGACGCATATGGCGTGACGGCATATTATTCCTACGACATCACGCCGGACCTGACCTTCAACGCCCGCGGCGAGATCCTGCGCGATAATACCGGTCTCTTCATTCTGGAATATTCCAGCTTCAACTCCTTCACGCAGGCCATCAGCAACAAGCCCTATCCCTATTACGGGGCGCAGCCGACCACGTATGGTGAACTGACCGTGGGCGTCTCTTACCGTCCAAGCTTCATCAACAAACATGTTCATTTCGGGCAGTTCACTATCCGGCCGGAAATACGGCTCGACAAATCGCTGAACGGCACCCGGCCTTTCAATCAGGCCGGAACAGTTGAGAACCCGGTCGTGACGAACGGGACGAACAACATGCTTTGGTTCAACTGCGACGCGATCTGGGCTTTCTGAAGAGTTTGTGTCGCGCTCTCGTCAGGCGCGCTGGAACATGATCTTATGCGCCTCGCAACCACCATGTGGAACGGGGCCTCATGAAGACAGCAGCGTTCGCCGTCAGTGCTCGACCGACCCGAGGGCGACTTTACCCTGAAGAGGAATCACCCACGCGGTCGCCGTGGCAGCGTGACAGAGACCGGGTGGTTCACTCCTCTGGCTTCCGGCGCCTGCAATACAAGACGCAGGTCTTCATCAATCATGAAGGCGATTTCTTCCGCACGCGCCTGACCCATTCGCTGGAAGTGGCGCAGATCGCCCGGTCGATGGCGCGCTTTTTCGGCGTGGATGAAGACATCACCGAGGCGATCGCCCTTGCCCACGATCTTGGGCATACACCGTTCGGGCACGCAGGCGAGGACGCACTGTCGCTTGCCATGGAGACATGGGGCGGGTTCGATCATAATACGCAGGCGCTTCGACAGGTCGCCGCCCTAGAGCAGCGCTATTTTCAGTTCGACGGGCTGAACCTGACGTGGGAAACGCTGGAAGGGCTGGTCAAGCACAACGGTCCGGTTTGCGAACCGTCCGCTTGGCTGAGTGATTATGATGCAGCCTACCCACTCGAACTGGACAGTTACGCCTCTGTCGAAGCGCAGTTGGCGGCGCTGGCAGACGATATCGCCTATCACGGTCACGATCTGGATGACGGCATAAAGTCCGGCCTTCTCTCTCTGGATGATCTGGTCGATGTGCCTGTCGTCGGCGACGCCCTGCGAGACGCGCGTGCTCTCACAGCGACGTTGCCCGAAGGGACAAGCCGACCGAGCGCTCTTGATCAGCGCATCCGCCATGAAATGGTGCGTCGTATCATTCATGCTCTTGTTTCGGACGTGCTGAAACAGACCGGCAGGAATCTCGCTGCGCTGGATCCGGCTTCCGCTGATGACGTGCGACGGGCGAAAGGGCCTGTCGTCGGCTTCAGCCCGGCCATGGCGGAGGCCAATGCCGGGATTCGTCGGTTCCTCTTCGCCAATCTCTATCGTCACTGGCGTGTGAAGCGGATGACGCACAAGGCGAAGCATGTGCTGGCGGAACTGTTCGACACGCTTGCGTCATCGCCCGCACTACTGCCCGATGGCTGGCGGGAACAGGCTGCCGCGGCATGTGATGAAGCGGGAAAAAGACGCGTTGTGGCGGACTATCTTGCTTCCATGACGGATCGTTTTGCGATGGAGGAACATCGGCGGTTAACGGATCTGTCCGTCCCGGGTTAAGCTGTGTCGATGCAGCCGATGTCTTTTCCTTCTTCCGATCATTGCGACGGAACGTTTTTCTTCAATCCTCCGCTGCCGGATGATTGGACGCCTGCGCCACGCCCACCGGCCTGGCCCGATGATCCACCATCAGAGCTTAGTGCGGAAAAACGGCGGCGTGGTGTACGGCCGTCGTCATTCCTGCGCTGGATTGTGGAATCCATTACGGAAAAGCAGCCGCATATTGTCGATCCTCCGGCGGCCGGTCATCCAACGGACAGGCCGGAGGCGAATCGCGTCGGGGTGACATTTATCGGTCACTGCACCTTTCTGTTGCGTCTTCAGCAGCCGGATGGACGGGTGCTCACGATCCTGACCGATCCGATTTTTTCCGAGCGATGTTCGCCTGTCTCTTTCTTCGGACCAAAGCGTTTCCGGCCACCGGCATGGCGTCTGGAAGATCTGCCGCCCATCGATATCGTGCTCATCTCGCACAGCCATTACGATCATCTCGACCTGCCATCGCTCCGGGCTATTGCGCGGCGCGATAATCCGGTTGTGGTGACGCCGTTCGGAAACTGTGAGGTCATCAGGAAATCCGGATTGCATCGGATTGCCGAACGTGACTGGTGGGAGAGCGTGCGGATCGGGGATCTGGAAATCACCTGCACGCCTGCGCGGCATTTTTCCCAGCGCACGTTGAAGGATGCAGGCCGGCGGTTGTGGGGTGGATTTTTCCTGCGTTTCCCCAATGCGCCCGCGTTTCCATCCGTCTTTTTCGCCGGGGATACGGCGCACAGCCCACACTGGAAGCAGATTCATGATCGTCTCGGGGCACCCGATGTTGCGCTCCTGCCCATCGGAGCCTATGCGCCACGTTCCTTTCTGCGAAAGGTCCATGTCGATCCTGTGGAAGCCGTAGCGGCATTTCAGCAGCTTGACGCGAAGCAGGCCATTGCCATGCATTTCGGCACATTCCCGTTGTCGAAGGAGCCGCTGGGCGAACCGGAACGCTGCCTCAGGGAAACGCTGGACTGGGCCGGGCTGCCCGCTGACGTGTTCGTCCCTCTCGCTTTCGGGGAAACACGAAGTGTTGGCGGGGTAAATCCTTCGCACGCGCAGGCGGATCGCGTAGAAGGGGGAGAACCGGCGTCTGCATCCCCACCGCTGGAAGTGAAGAAGAAAGGAAAGGCCGCATGACGGAGCAGAATGACAGGACATTCGATCAGGCTGAAATCGAATCTCTGTTCCTTGATGCCGCCCGCGACGGTCAGACCGATCTCGTGAGCGAGTTTATCGCTGCTGGCCTGAGCCCGAATATCCAGAACGAGAAGGGTTACACCCCGTTGATTCTCGCTGCCTATAATGGACATCTGGAAACGGTGCGGGTGCTGCTGGAAGCCGGGGCGGATGTTGGTCTCCGTGATGCCAAAGGCGCGACGGCTCTGGCCGGGGTCGCCTTCAAGGGACTGCGCCCCATCGCGGAACTTCTGCTGGCGCATGGCGCGCAGGTGAATGCTCCAAACGATGTGGGCCGCACCCCGCTGATGTTCGCGGTCATGTTTGGTCGTGCCGACATGGCGCGTTTTCTGCTCGAAGCTGGCGCCGATCCCGACTGCAAAGACGGCGAGGGTGTGAGCGCGCGCGATATGGCCGTGTCCCAAGGGCAGCCTGATATCCTTACCCTTTTCGGAATTTCTCAATGAGTCGTTTCTGGAGCCCGTTGGTTCAGTCTCTTACGCCTTATGTGCCGGGTGAGCAGCCCAAACTCAGTAACCTGATCAAGCTGAATACCAACGAAAGCCCCTACGGTCCTTCGCCTAAAGCGCTCGAAGCGATCCGGCAGGCCGCAGATGACACGCTGAGACTCTACCCCGATCCTGTTTCTCTGGGGCTGCGTCAGGCTATTGCCAAACGCTCAGGTCTGACGCCTGACCATGTGTTTGTCGGCAATGGCTCGGATGAGGTGCTTGCCCATGCGTTTCAGGCCTTTTTCAATCATGGTGAGCCGCTGCTGTTTCCGGATGTGACCTACAGTTTTTATCCGGTCTATTGCGGTCTGTATGGGCTACCGTTCGAAACCGTGCCGCTGGACGAGGGGCTGCGGGTACGTGTTGAGGATTTCAATCGTCCCAATAGCGGAATCGTTCTGGCCAATCCGAATGCGCCAACAGGCATTGCGCTCGGACTTGGGGACATCGAAACTCTCCTGAGTGCACATCCGGATCGGGTGGTGCTGATCGATGAGGCTTATGTGGATTTCGGTGCGGAATCCGCTGTCTCGCTTGTCAGCCGTTATCCTAATCTTCTGGTGGTTCAGACATTTTCCAAATCACGGGGAATGGCTGGCTTGCGCGTCGGGTTCGCCATTGGCGATCCGGCCCTGATCGAAGGGCTGGTGAGGGTCAAGGACAGCTTCAATTCCTATCCGCTCGACCGTCTGGCTCAGGCTGGCGCTCAGGCGGCGTATGAAGACGAAGAATGGCTGACCACGTGCGTGAACAAGGTGGTTGCAACGCGTGACATGCTTTCCAGCGCTCTAGGCGCGCTTGGATTTGATGTCTTGCCTTCCTGCGCCAATTTTGTTTACGCTCGGCATATCGATCGTGATGCCGCCAGTCTGGCGGCTGCATTAAGAGAAAGGGCGATTATCGTGCGCCATCTGAAAGGCCCGCGAACATCATCCTGGTTAAGGATCACGGTTGGTACCGACGCGCAATGCACGTCACTGCTGGACGCCCTGAAGGATATCCTGCGCCGAAACGACTGAAGGGTCGGATTCGTCTGCGGATATAAAGCGTCCAGTTCCTCTGGAAGCAGAGCAGATTCCTGCACAGCATTCTGACCCGTCGGCAGGATCGGTCAGATGTGAATGATGTGCAGAAACTCCTGTTTCTTCATTCATTGTTAGGATTTGTCCTCCATAAAAATGGAGAACAGTCTTTTGTCCTGCCTGATTGGGTTTTGAAACATGCGTGCTTTTCACGGCCAGCTTTCGGATAATCAGCCGATCCGCCGTACTCTTGCCGAGAAGCAGAAGCAGCTTCGTGACCTCAAGGAAACACTCGCAAGCATGAAGTCGCACACGGCTCCTGCGCTGCGGGACAGTGTGCGCAAGCGCATTGCCCAGCTTGAGGCGGAACTAGCAGCTGCTCCCGCCCTGAAATCCTCACCGGAAAATCGTGCGCAGCGTCAGACGACGCGTGCCGCAACAGACGGAGAACGGCGTCCGCGGAGCCGTATCCGCGCTCATGTCATGGGCTGAGAATATGTCGTTCGGCTACTGAAGCGGGAAAGCTTCCCCGCTTCAGTTCAAAGTTCCAAGGGCCTCTGTTGTCTGTCTGCGTTTTGTGCAGCGAACAACAGAGGCCTTTTGTTTTTAAATGCCCATTGCGTGTCGGACGAACGCTTTGCGAAGGCGTGGCATCCGGTTGACGGTGGCGATACCAACATCGCGCGCCAGACGAAGAACGGGATTGTCATTGCTGAACAGGCGGTCGAGCGCATCGGTCGCCGCGAACATCAGCATGTTTGTGGGGCGGCACTGGCGCTGATAACGGGTGAGAAGCGCCGGTGAACCGGGATCTTCGCCCTTCCGGTGCGCTTCGATCAGCAGTGCGGAGAGAACGATCACGTCCCGGAAACCGAGATTGAGTCCCTGTCCGGCGATGGGGTGAATGCCGTGCGCCGCGTCCCCTGTGAGAGCAAGACGTGTTGCGGTGTAATGCTGGGCATACTGTGCTGACAACGGGTAGACCCAGCGCCGCCCCACTGGCGTTACCTCACCCAGACGATCACCGATGCGCCGCTGGAGTTCGCGTTTGAAGGCATGGTCGGGAAGGGCAGCGAGGCGTTGCGCCGTAGCATCCTTCTCGCTCCACACAACGGCGGAAAGATTGGGATGTTCAGCGGTGCCCGTCATGGGCAACTGGGCGAACGGCCCACCGGGCAGAAAGTGCTCCAGAGCGCCGTTATCGTGCGGGAATTCGTGGGTAATGGCGCAGACAATGCCGCTCTGCCCGTAAGGCAGCTTTGTGATGGGAATACCTGCCTGCGAACGGGTGCGACTGGCGCGCCCGTCGGCGGCGATCAGCAGACGCGCGTGAACAACGCGACCATCCTTGGCGCGGACTGTCACGCCATCTTCCGAGCGGGCGATCGTCACATCAGCCGGGGCCAGAACTGTAATGTTTGAAGCATTATGCAGGGTCGCATTCAGCGCCACGCGAAGCGCCCGGGCTTCGGCCATCCAGCCGAATGGCTGACTGGCATCCTCACGGGTGAATTCCAGCGACATGGGTGAGGGTGGTTCGCCCGGCCTGCCATCGGTTACGAGGATATCCTCAATGGGGCAGGCGATCTGCGGCAGATGCTCCCAGACACCAGCTTCTTCCAGCAGATTTTTGGAGCCAGCGGCAATGGCATAGGCCCGCCCATCGAACTCGGGATTTTCCATCTGCGGGAGCGCCGCGCGATCCACAATCGCGACAGGGATGCCTTCGCGTGCGAGTCGACACGCCAGGGTTGCCCCAACGGGACCTGCGCCAATGATGCACACCGAGACATCCGTAACGGTTTGATTGGCCTGCGGTTCGTTGCTGTCGGACATTGGGGGCGCCCTCCTCGATATTGAGCGGTTCCAGCCTGCGCCCCTGAATTGCTAGGGACGGCAGGCGGGGAACTCATGACACGCTTTATGCGTTCGGACCATCCCATACCGCGTGACACAGGCCGAACAATATGCTTCCTTGGCAAAGCCATTTCGGCATCGTTGTGAATTTATTGGTGATTAAAGAGGAACTGGGATGAAGCTCGTCACGGCTATTATCAAGCCCTTTAAGCTCGACGACGTTCGTGACGCGCTTTCGCCGTTAGGAATACAGGGATTGACCGTGTCCGAGGTTAAAGGGTTCGGTCGCCAGAAGGGGCAGACCGAGATTTACCGCGGGGCAGAGTATCACGTCAGCTTTCTGCCGAAGATAAAGATTGAAATCGCCACTTCTGATGCTCTGGTCGATCAGGTGGTGGAAGCCATTCTTCAGTCTGCCCATACGGGCAAGATCGGCGATGGCAAGATTTTTGTCAGCGACCTCGGTCGTGTCGTTCGTATCCGCACGCGCGAAAGTGGAGACGAGGCTCTCTGATAGCGCCTTGTCTACTGTCTCTTTTATGCCCGGCTCCTCGTAGCCGGGATTTTTTTACCCGGCTGACCTCACGCCACCCCTTCACATTCAGTGCGCAGCATCCCATTATCCTCTCATGACTCAGAATTTTTCCGTCTCAGAGGCCGCTGCAAAGCGCATAGGCGAGATCATCGCTGGTAAAGGCGATATTAGCCCTGTCCCGGCGTTGCGCGTTGCCGTGTCGTCAGGCGGTTGCAACGGTTTCCAGTACGAGTTCCGGCTGGATGCTGATATTGCGCCGGACGATCTGGTAATTGCAAAGGACGGCGTTCGTGTGGTCGTTGATCCCGCCAGTCTTGATCTGATGCAGGGCGGCGAACTGGATTACATTGACAAGCTGATGGGCGCGCATTTCACGGTGAAAAACCCGAATGCGGCTTCAGGCTGCGGGTGTGGCACCAGCTTTTCTCTCGCCTGACCGCAGCAACGCACTTTTAATTCCCCTATCGAGATCGACTGACGCCCATGAAAATCGCGACCTGGAATGTCAATTCCATACGCCAGCGTCAGGATCTGGTGCTCGACTGGCTGAAGCAGCATGAGCCGGACCTCCTTCTATTGCAGGAGATCAAATGCGAGGCGCATCAATTTCCGATGCAGGCATTTGAAGCGGCTGGTTACATCCCCAACGTCGTGGGGCAGAAATCCTATAACGGCGTGGCGACGCTTTCCCGAAAACCTGTGGAAGTACTGGTGCGTCGGCTACCCGGTCTGAACGATGCTGAGCCTCCTGCCCGTTATATAGAGGTGCAGAGCGACTCCCTCGTCGTCGGCAATCTTTATCTGCCAAATGGCAACTCGGGTGGCTCTGCCGGGTTTGAAAACAAGCTCGAATTTTTTGAGGCGCTGACGCGTCACGCAGAGAGGCTTCTGCGGGACGGGAAAGATTTCGTTCTTGCGGGCGATTACAATGTCTGCCCGACAGATCGTGATTTTGCCCCGGGCGCGCTGCCGCCAACCGATGCGCTGGTTCGGCCTGAAAGTCGCGCGGCCTTCCGTCGCCTTCTCTGGCTCGGTCTGACTGATGCGGTCAGGGCACTTCATCCTGACGAGACGATTTATACATTCTGGGACTATCAGGCCGGTGCGTTCAACCGTGATCTCGGTCTGCGCATTGACCATCTGCTACTTTCACCGCGGGTTGCCGAACGTCTGCTCACTGTAGAGCCCGACAAGGGCGAGCGTGCAAAACCGCAGCCTTCCGATCATGTGCCTGTGATGATGGTATTGGAGTGATCGCGTCACGTAGGGACGCTCACCTAATGGTTTCGGAAAAGTAATTGAGCTATCAGAATCGCCTTTTTTAAGAGTGCGCTGCTCATAATGGAGACCACCATGTCGATTGCCAGTCTTGCTGACCCCTCCTTGTTCCGTGAGCAGGCCTATATTGCCGGCAAATGGATCGATTCCTCCTCAGGCAAGACCATCGAGGTCACCAATCCCGCAACGGGCGAGGTGATCGGCACGATTCCGTCCTGTACAGCCAGCGAGACGCAGCGGGCCATCGAAGCGGCTGATCGCGCGCAGGCAAAGTGGAAAACAGTCTCGCCTGAGGAACGGGCCGAGATTCTGATGGCGTGGTATGACCTGATCCTTGCGAATGCAGATGATCTCGCCCGCATCATGACTGTCGAGCAGGGCAAGACACTGGCAGAATCCAAGGGGGAAGTGACGTATGGCGCGTCCTTCATCAAATGGTTTGCTGAGGAAGCGCGTCGCATCAACGGCGCAGTCATCACGCCGGATCAGAAGGACCGTCGCGTTCTCACCGTGAAGCAGCCGGTCGGCACCACCGCAGCGATCACGCCGTGGAACTTCCCCAACGCCATGATCACTCGCAAGTGCGGCCCGGCTTTTGCCGCCGGGTGCAGCATGGTGCTCAAGCCATCCGAACTGACGCCTTACTCGGCCCTTGCTCTCGCCGTTCTGGCCGAACGTGCCGGTCTGCCGGAGGGGTTGTTCTCCCTTGTGACGGGCGATGCCAAGGAAATCGGTCCCGAGCTGACATCCAGCCCAATCGTGAGGAAACTGTCCTTTACCGGCTCGACGCATGTCGGGGCGCTGCTCATGCAGCAGTCCGCTGAGACCATCAAGCGCCTCAGCCTTGAACTGGGGGGGAATGCGCCCTTCATCGTTTTCGATGATGCCGATCTGGAAACGGCCGTCGCGGGCGCGGTGGCCAGCAAGTTCCGTAATTCGGGGCAGACCTGTGTGTGTGCCAACCGCGTCTTCGTGCAGGAAGGAATCCACGATCGCTTCGTCGCCCGCATGAAGGAGGAGGTCGCCAAGTTCAAGGTGGGCAACGGACTCGATGAAGGCGTCACGATGGGGCCGCTCATCAACGAAAACGCTGTGAAGAAAGTTCGTGAACACGTGGAGGATGCTCTGTCCAAAGGCGCCAGTTATGTCAGCGCGCCGCTGGAAACGAACGGCAATTTCGTTACACCGATTGTGCTGGAAGGTGTGACCACCGAGATGCGCGTGTTCAGTGAAGAGACGTTTGGTCCGCTGATGCCGATTTTCAAGTTCAGCGATGAGGCCGAGGCCATCCGCAAGGCCAATGACACGCCGTTCGGCCTCGCCAGCTACTTCTTCACGTCCGACATCGCGCGTGCATGGCGCGTGGGTGAGGCGCTGGAATACGGTATGGTAGGCATTAACACCGGCCTTGTGTCCATGGAGTGCGCGCCGTTTGGCGGCGTGAAGCAGTCCGGTCTTGGGCGTGAAGGCGGTGCTGAAGGCATCGAAGAATTCCTTGAGACCAAGGCGATGCACATGGCGGCCCTGAAGTTCTGAGGGGCGGCCCCGTCGCTGCTTTCTCTCCGTGTCTCTGATTCCATTTGACTCCTACGGCCCCGGCGCGTAGGAGCATAGTCCACATATAAGTCACGCCACCCCGCGAGTATTCGCGCAGTGGCGCGTATTCTTTTGGGGAAACGGTTCTTGTTCGAATCTCTGTCCGACAAGTTTTCCGGCGTTATTGGCGATCTCGGCAAGCGCGGCACGCTGACCGAGGCCGACGTTGCGGAGGCCATGCGCGAGGTTCGGCTGGCGATGCTGGAGGCCGACGTCGCGCTTCCGGTCGTCAAGGACTTCGTCAATAAGGTTAAAGAGCGCTCGGTCGGCGCGGAGGTGCTGGAAAGCATCTCTCCCGGTCAGGCTGTCGCCAAGATCGTCAATGATGCGCTGATCGACGCCCTTGGTGGTGCTGGCGCTGTTCCCCTGAACCTGAATGCAGCTCCGCCTGTGCCGATCCTGATGGTCGGTCTGCAGGGCTCGGGCAAAACCACCACATCCGGCAAGATCGCCCTGCGTCTCGCGACCCGTGAGCGCAAGAAGGTGCTGCTGGCCTCGCTCGATACGCAGCGTCCAGCCGCGCAGCTCCAGCTCCAGCAGTTGGCCGAGCGTGCGAAAGTCGCGTCGCTGCCGATCATCGCTGGCCAGACACCGGTCGAGATCGCCAATCGTGCGATGGATACGGCGCGCCGCGAAGGCTATGACGTCGTCATTCTCGATACGGCGGGCCGTCTGTCGATCGACGAAGCGCTGATGGATGAAGTCCGTCAGATCCGCGACGTCACACACCCGGCTGAAACGCTGCTCGTTGTCGATGCGATGACGGGTCAGGACGCCGTCAACACGGCCAAGCTGTTTAACGAGGCCGTTGGCGTTTCCGGCGTTGTCATGACCCGTATGGATGGTGACGCCCGTGGCGGCGCTGCGCTGTCCATGCGTGCGATCACCGGCGCGCCGATCAAGCTGACCGGTTCGGGCGAAAAGCTGGACGCGCTGGAAGAGTTTCATCCGGAGCGTGTTGCTGGCCGTATTCTCGGCCTTGGTGACATCGCCGGACTGGTCGAGAAAGCTGCTGATACGCTCGATCAGGAAGAGGGAGAGCGGCTGGCCAAGAAGATGATGGCCGGCAAGTTCGATCTCGACGACTATGTGTCGCAGATCAAGCAGATCCAGAAGATGGGCTCGATCTCGGGCATCCTCGGGATGCTGCCGGGCATGGGCAAGATGAAGGACATGGTGGACGAGAAGAAACTCGACACCACGATCTTCAAGAAGCATCAGGCCATCATTTCCTCCATGACCAAGGCGGAGCGCAAGACGCCCGACATCATCAAGGCGTCGCGCAAGAAGCGTATCGCCGCCGGGTCTGGAACCACAGTTCAGGAAGTCAACAAGCTGCTCAAGCAGTTCGATGACATGTCCACCATGATGAAGCGGGTCAACAAGCTCGGGCTGAAAGGCCTGATGCGGCAGGCCTCCGCGCTCATGTCCGGGGGCGGCATGCCGGGAGGCCCCGGCGGCTTCCCCGGTGGTCCCGGTGGCCGGCCTCCCTTCGGCTGACCTGTCCCCTTTTTATCTTTTTCTGGCTTTACCGGAGTAGTTGAATGAGCCTCAAAATCCGCCTTGCACGCGCTGGTGCGAAGAAGCGTCCTTACTATCACATCGTGATCGCAGACAGCCGTTCACCGCGCGATGGCCGCTTCATCGAGAAGGTTGGCGCGTACAACCCGATGCTGCCGTCCGACCACGCTGATCGCGTGAAGCTGACGAACGAGCGCATCACGCACTGGCTGTCGCAGGGCGCTCAGCCGACGGACCGTGTCGCCCGTTTCCTTGGTAACGCCGGCCTGATCGCGAAGCCGACCTGGAACGAGCAGCCGAAGCAGTCCGCGCCGAAGAAGAAGGCGCAGGAGCGTGCGAAAGCCGCTGCTGCCGCTGCTGAAGCCGCGGCCTGAGGCTGAGAGACCGGAAGACGCTTTCTCGCCATGACCGACGAACGCATCCAGATTGGAGTCATAGGGAGGCCGCACGGTGTGCGCGGGCTTGTGCATGTGCACAGCTACGCCACCGATGAGGACTCTCTGGTCTCCTATGGTGTGCTGACGGACGATCGTGGTGATCGCTGGACGCTGAACTGGCGTTCGGGCGGTGTGGCGGAACTGCGCGACGCGCAGGGAAAACCGCTTGCCGACCGGACTGCAGCGCAGGCGCTGGTCAACCGCAAGCTCTATGTCAGCCGCGACGTGCTGCCCGAGCCGGATGAGGACGAGTTCTATCACAGTGACCTGCTCGGTCTGGACGCTGTGGAAGACGGAGCTTCGATCGGCAAGGTCGTCACGGTGCATGATTATGGCGCGGGCACGAGTCTCGAACTCGACACCGGCCTGATCCTGCCGTTCTCCAAGGCCTGTGTGCCCGAAATCGATTTTCCCAACCGTCGCATGATCGTCGTGCGCCCGGTGGAGGTGATCGGTGAGGAAGAGCACGCGCCGAAAGAGAAGGTCGCAAAGGGCGCTTCGGCATGAGCTGGACAGCGACGATCCTCACCCTGTTCCCCGAGATGTTCCCCGGACCGCTTGGCCAGTCTCTGGCCGGTCGGGCGCTGGAGAACGGAACGTGGAATTGCGATGTGCGCGACCTGCGGGCCTTCGGGCTCGGACGTCACCACGCCGTGGACGACACGCCCTTTGGTGGTGGTGCGGGCATGGTGATGCGCGCGGATGTGGTGGACACGGCGCTGGACTCCGTCTCGCGGCAGGATGGTGCTCCGTGCGTCTATCTGACTCCGCGTGGTCGTCCGCTGGCGCAGGCCGATATCCGTCGTTACGTGGCAGGGCCGGGTGTGACCCTGCTCTGCGGACGTTACGAAGGTGTGGACGAGCGCGTTCTGGAAGCACGCTCCATTGAGCAGATCTCGATCGGGGATTACGTGCTTTCGGGGGGAGAGACGGCGGCGCTGGTGCTGCTGGATGCCTGCGTGCGACTGCTGCCCGGCGTCATGGGCTCTGCGGAAAGCGGTGTCGAGGAAAGCTTTTCCGACGGTCTTCTTGAATATCCTCACTATACCCGCCCCGCCGAATGGCAGGGTCGCACGGTGCCGGACGTCCTTCTGTCCGGAAACCACGCGGCGATTGCCCGTTGGCGGCGCGAACAATCCGAGCGGGTCACGCGCGAGCGTCGGCCCGACCTGTGGGCAGCCCATCTGTCGCACAGTAGTTCCAGACCATCCGTTCAGGAAGGACAGTCCCTATGAACATCATCCAGCAGTACGAGGCCGACGAAATCGCTCGCCTCACCGCCATCCGTGAAGTGCCTGTTTTCCAGGCTGGCGACACCGTCCGCGTGTCCGTCCGCGTCAAGGAAGGCGAGCGCGAGCGCGTTCAGGCTTACGAAGGCGTTGTCATCGCCCGTTCCAACAAGGGCCTGAACAGCAACTTCACGGTTCGCAAGATTTCCAACGGTGAAGGTGTGGAGCGTGTGTTCCCGCTCTATGCGCCGACCCTTGCCGAGATCAAGGTCGTCCGTCGCGGTAAGGTGCGTCGCGCGAAGCTGTATTACCTGCGTGGCCGTAGCGGTAAGTCCGCTCGTATCGCTGAGCGTCCCCGTGACACGGCTCCGGCTGCCAAGGCAAAAGCCAGCGCTTGACGCATTGGCGTTAGCAAAAGCCGGTGTCCCGCAAGGGCACCGGCTTTTTTGTTGGATGGGGCGTCCGAAAGTATCAGTCTGCTCGGCAGACAGGCTGATGCCTTCGCCCGTCATTTATGCTAAATTCTTCGCAGATGCTTGCGGGTTCAAGTGATGCCCGCCACATCGTCATGACATATACCAGCTTTTGATCAGCTCTGTTGCATCGTCGAACTTGACGGTGCGCTCAGCCGGAAGGCAAAGGTCTGGTTCATTTCGGGATATTCAGGATTGGCCATGTCACCGCGTACTCTGTTCGACAAGATCTGGGACAACCACGTTGTCGATACCCTCGAGGACGGGACCGCCATCCTATATATCGACCGTCACCTTGTGCATGAAGTGACCAGTCCTCAGGCATTCGAAGGGCTGCGTCTGGCCGGGCGCAAGCTGCGTCACCCGGAAAACACGATCGCCGTCGTGGACCACAATGTGCCGACCTCCGACCGCACCCAGCCGATCGAGGAACCGGAAAGCCGCAATCAGATCGAGACGCTGGAGCGCAACGTCAAGGAATTCGGCGTTCCGTATTTCCCGCTGCTGTCGGCCAATCAGGGCATCGTGCATGTGGTCGGCCCCGAGCAGGGCATCTCGCTGCCGGGCATGACGATCGTCTGCGGTGACTCCCACACCTCCACGCATGGCGCGATGGGCGCTCTGGCGTTCGGTATCGGCACGTCCGAGGTCGAGCATGTGATGGCGACACAGACCATTCTGCAGAAGCCCGCCAAGAACATGAAGATCGCCGTCGAGGGTGAGCTTGCTCCCGGCGTGACGGCGAAGGACGTCGTGCTGGCGATCATCGGCAAGATCGGCACGGCTGGCGGCACGGGTCATGTCATCGAGTTTTGCGGTTCCGCCATTCGCGGACTGGACATGGCGGGCCGCATGACGGTCTGCAACATGGCCATCGAAGCCGGTGCCCGCGCCGGTCTGATCGCACCGGATGAGACGACGTTCGAGTATGTGAAGGGCCGTCGTTTCGCCCCGAAGGGTGAAGGCTACGATCAGGCCGTCGCCTACTGGAAGACGCTCGCTTCCGATGAGGGCGCGGTCTACGACACGGAAATCACGCTGCGGGCGGAAGAGATCGAGCCGTGCCTGACATGGGGCACCAGCCCGGAAACGGTGCTGCCGATCAACGGCACGGTGCCTGACCCAGCCAACGAAACCGATGAGGCGAAGCGGGCTCAGCTTGTCCGCATGCTGGACTACATGGACCTGAAGGCCGGTCAGAAGATCGCCGGAACGCCTGTCGATGTGGTATTCATCGGCTCCTGCACCAACAGCCGTATCGAGGATCTCCGGGCTGCGGCCTCCATCGCTGCGGGCCGCAAGGTGGCCGATGGCGTGCGTGCGATGATCGTGCCGGGCTCCGGTCTGGTGAAAGCGCAGGCCGAAGAAGAAGGTCTGGACCGCGTGTTCCTCGATGCCGGCTTCGAATGGCGTGAGGCTGGCTGCTCCATGTGCCTCGGCATGAACCCGGACAAGCTGACGCCGGGACAACGTTGCGCCTCGACCTCGAACCGCAACTTTGAGGGCCGTCAGGGTCCGGGTGGCCGCACGCATCTGCTGTCTCCCGCGATGGCGGCAGCGGCGGCGGTGACCGGCGTGTTGACCGACGCCCGCGAACTTACGAACTGATTTCGGCAGGGAAGGACGAAGACCGATGGAGAAATTCACCACTCTGACGGCCATCGCGGCACCTCTGCCCGAGGCCAATATCGACACGGACAAGATCATTCCGGCCCGCTTCCTCAAGACGACGAAGCGCACCGGTCTTGGCGTGCATGCGTTCGACGGCATGCGTTACCGCCCGGACGGATCTGAGAATCCCGATTTCGTGCTGAACAAGGAGCCTTACCGCAAGGCGGAGATTCTTGTGACGCACGAGAATTTCGGCTGCGGTTCCTCGCGTGAACATGCTCCTTGGGCGCTGCTCGATTTCGGCATCCGCTGCGTGATCGCGCCGTCCTTTGCCGACATCTTCTTCAACAACAGCTTCAAGAACGGCATCCTGCCGATCCGTCTGCCGCGTGAAGTCTGTGATGAGCTGATGAGCGACGCCTCCCAGGGTTCAAACAGCCGGATCACGGTCGATCTGGCGCGTCAGGTCGTCATCCGTCCGGACGGGCAGGAAATCAGCTTCGAGATCGATCCGCTGCGCAAGCATCTGCTGCTTGAAGGGCTGGATGATATTGGTCAGACGCTGAAGCGCGAAAACGCCATCGAGGCGTTCGAGGCAAAGCGGAAGCAGGACGAGCCCTGGTTCCCGAAGATCGCCGTCTGACTGAATAAAAGACGTTCCCCGCATGAAAGCGGGGAACGGTCCTGACGGGTGATTTAGCCCAGTTCAATATCGACTTCGCGGATTTCCGCCCGATGCTTCTCTGGCGGGTGACCAACATGGAACGGCACGCCGGGAGCAAGCTCCACGTCGGACAGATCGGAGACTGCGATGCAGCTCCATTCGCCCTGTGGCGGCACGCGCTTTTCGTGCGCATCTTCACCACGATACATCAGAACCTTTTCCACGTTGTCGCCCTTGCCGAGCGCATGGGGTGAACCGCTCTGGGCCTTGCCGCTCAGGGTGAAGTTGACCGCGCTCTTCTTTTCAATGGCTTCGCGCAGGGTTTTGTAGGCTGACATGTCTGACACTCCTTATGCCGGAGCGGACGCATTCTCCGCCCACGGCTTTTCGGAACCGGAAAGCAGGATTCTGCTTCCCATCTTCACCGAAAATGCCCACGCAGCATCCTGCCCCGGTAGAAATATGTCAAAACATGTCAGGGTTACCGGAGACGAAACCCCTGCTTTTCCAGCACGTCCCGCAGTTGTTCTCGACCATGCAACGCCTTTGGTGAGGCAAGCCGGGGTAATGTCGCGTCCGCCCAGCGTTTTTCGGGCAGTCCTTCGGCTTTCTGAAATGCCGCATAGACATCGTTGTAACGGGCGATGCCTTCCTGTTCCGCGCTTGCATCATATTGCTCACGATGCAGCACGACCGACGGTGCAAGACGCGGCTTGATGTGGGCCGGTTTGTCGGGGTCAGGGAAGCCCACGCTCAGGCCGAAGGCCACGGCTGCCAGGGGCGGTAGATTCAGCTCTTTTGCCACAGCCTCGCTATTGTTACGCATGGCGCCGAGATAGACGATGCCAAGCCCAGCGGCTTCGAAGGAAGCGACGGCGTTCTGCGCGGCAATGCCCACATCCACTGCGCCAACCATGAAGGTATCGAGATATTCGAGGTTTTCCGTTGGCTGGCCTTCCATCTCGCCCAGACGCTTCAGGCGCCCGAAATCGATCAGCCAGACTAGCAGCAGAGGTGCCTGGCGGATATGGGCCTGATTGCCAGCAAGCGTCGCCAGCCGGTCCTTGCGGGCCTGATCCTCAATCGCCACCACGCTCCAGATCTGCATATTGCAGGAAGATGAAGCGGACTGTGCGGCGGCGATGGCCGCTTCCAGCGCGCCTTCCGGTAAAGGCGTGTCGAGATAGGCGCGCACGGTCCGATGGGCCATCAAGCTTTCCGTGATCGGGTCCGGCGTCACGGACGGAACAGGCACGTCGCGCCCATAGCGTTCCTCCCAGAGCGCCTTGAAGCGATTATTCATGGATTGCTGTTCTCTTTGGTCGGAGCGGCATGATCACGCCGGAACAGTGCCCATTCCTCCATGGAAGTGCCATCCGGCAGGTGGCAGATGCCATGCGTGCCGTCCGGTCCCTGTTTCATTTCCAGTCGACCGCCGATCTTCTGGCAATAGACCGAGGCGGGATTGGCCATCCCGATGCGTTGCTGGGGAGGCGGAGTGTCCGCGCAGCCGCTCAGAGCGCCAATGAGGAGGGCAGAGGCCGTTATTTTTGTAGCCGATCGATCATTCATTCCATGTTTCCTGCTTTCCATGAGGTACGAACATAAGACGGAAAGTCGGTGTGGCGGAACAGTTTCTGAGAGCGGGATGGATCAGAAAAGAGACGCCCCAGAAGATCATGCGAGGCAGCGCAATAAAAATGTCACGGCGCTAAACCGCAATCCATGGTTGCCCCACCGGTGACCGTTCAGTAATGGTCGCCTCGCGTTACGCAGCGGAGCGTCATGGTTCATGAATGAAATAGCGCCGACGACCGGAAGTGCTTCCGGTGGTCCGTCCGAAGAAACCACGAAAGTGGATGCGACGCTGGGAGCGGCTTCCCGTTTCGACGGGGATGCCATATTCCGCGGCCTGGTCACTGGGGCAGGCATCGGTGTGCTGTTGCTGCTGGGCGGGATCATTCTCGTCATGGTGGGTGGCGGCGTTAAGGCTTTCCAGACATTCGGTCTGAACTTCCTGACATCCTCCGTCTGGAATCCGGTGACGCAGCATTTCGGTGCGCTTGCACCTGTCTTTGGCACGATCGTCACCAGTCTCATCGGTCTGGTCGTCGCCGTTCCACTGGCTTTTGGTGCGGCCTTCTGGCTGACGCAGATGGCCCCGGCCCGCGTCGCTTTCACAGTCGGTATGGCCGTGCAGCTTCTGGCGGCAGTGCCCTCCATCATCTTCGGCATGTGGGGCTTTTTCGTGATCGTGCCACTGATGGCGCAGTATGTGCAGCCCACCCTGCGCCACTGGTTCGGTCATGTGCCCGGCATTTCCATGTTCGTTCAGGGCGCGCCGTTCGGCACGGGTCTGATGACCGGTGGGCTCATTCTGGCCGTGATGGTCATGCCTTTCGTCACCGCCGTGATGTGCGACGTATTCAGTTCCATTCCTGCCGTCCTGAAGGAAAGTGGCTTCGGTCTGGGTGCGACACGCTGGGAAGTCATGCGGAATGTCATCCTGCCGTGGTCGCGCAATGCCGTGGTCGGCAGTGTCGTGCTGGGCATGGGGCGTGCCATGGGCGAGACGATGGCCGTCACATTCGTGATTGGCAATGCGAACAAGATCGGCTGGTCGCTCTTCGCGCCGGGCAACACGATAGCCTCACTGATCGCGCTTGAGTTTCCCGAGAGTCCGGCTGGCAGTGTCAAACTGTCCTCGCTGATGGCGCTTGGAGCCATTCTGATGGCGCTCTCTTTCCTCGCGCTCGCCGTATCACGTGTGCTGCTCGGTATGTCCAACCGGAAAGAGGGGCGCTGATCATGGAAAACCGGAGCGTATCCTCTGCAACCGGCCCATCGACCGATGGGTGGAAGGTCAACGGTTCACTGGCCATGCGGCGTCAGTTCATGGACCGTCTGGCAACGACGCTCAGTCTGGCTGCCACATCACTGGCGTTGCTGGCGTTGGGATCGATTCTCTTTACGCTGATCGTGCGCGGCGCTGGCGGTCTTTCGTTGATGACATTCACGCATTCGACGGCGTCACCCGGATCGGATGGTGGTCTGGCGAACGCGATTGTCGGCAGCATCATTCAGACCACCGTTTCCATTCTCATTGGTGCGCCGCTCGGCATGCTGTGCGGCATTTACCTCGCCGATTACGGGCGTGGCTGGATGGCCAGCACCACCCGTTTCGTGTCGGATATGCTTCTGTCCGCGCCGTCAATCCTGATCGGCCTGTTCATCTACCAGATTGTCGTGGCGCCAAGTGGCCATTTCTCAGGGCTGGCTGGTGCTCTTGCGCTTGCCATTCTTGCGCTGCCAATCGTGGTGCGGACGACGGAAGACATGTTGCGTCTGGTGCCCGTTTCCCTACGTGAGGCCGGGATCGGTCTTGGCGCCTCGAAGTGGCGCGTGATTCTTTTCATCTGCCTGCGGGCGGCCCGGACGGGCGTGATGACCGGCGTGTTGCTGGCAGTTGCCCGTGTGGCGGGCGAGACGGCGCCGCTGCTGTTCACCTCGCTCGGCAATCTTGAATGGTCCGTCAGTCTCAATCGTCCGATGGCAAGCCTTCCAGTGACGATTTACCAGTATGCAGGATCGGCATTCGACGACTGGGTGCAGCTTGCATGGACGGGGGCGTTGCTTGTGACGCTGGGCGTTCTTTTCATCAATATCCTTGTCCGGGTCGGTTTTGGCCGAAAGGGAGCTTAAGCGAATGATTGGCGCAACAACGAACGGACAGGCCGTCGAGGAAAAGCCAGCGATCGCAGTCAAGTCGCTGGACTTCTACTACGGTGAGAACAAGGCGCTGCGGAACATCACCATGAACTTCGCGCGCCGGAAAGTGACGGGAATGATTGGTCCGTCCGGCTGCGGCAAGTCCACGCTTCTGCGCATTCTCAACCGTATGTATGATCTTTATCCAGGTCAGCGCGCGTCGGGTGAGGTCATTTTCGACGGTCGCAACATCATCGGCCCCGGCATCGACGTGAACCGTCTGCGCGCCCGCGTGGGCATGGTGTTCCAGAAGCCGACCCCTTTTCCAATGTCGATCTATGACAACATCGCTTTCGGCGTGAAACTGCACGAGAAGCTGTCGCGTTCCGAGATGGATGGCCGTGTTGAGGACGTGCTGCGTCGTGTTGCATTATGGACGGAAGTGAAAGACCGCCTGAAGGCTTCCGCCACGGCGCTTTCCGGTGGTCAGCAGCAGCGTCTTTGCATTGCCCGCACGATCGCAACGCGTCCGGAAGTGGTGCTTCTCGATGAGCCGACCAGCGCGCTCGACCCCGTTTCGACAGCCCGCATCGAAGAGCTGCTCGACGAACTGAAAAAAGAATTTACCATCGCCATCGTGACGCACAACATGCAGCAGGCGGCGAGATGCGCGGATCAGGTGGCGTTTTTCTACCTCGGGGAACTGGTGGAAATGGACAGCACCGACCGCATGTTCACCGCGCCGAAAGAAACGCGGACGCAGGATTACATCACCGGCCGCTTCGGCTGAGAAGGACAGGGCGATGACCGAATCAACGCATACCGTCAAAAGTTACGAGCAGGAACTCGATCATCTTCGCAGCCTGATGACGCAGATGGGTGGGCTGGTTGAACGCCAGACGGCCCAGGCGGTGAAGGCTGTTGTCGATGGTGACGAGGAAGCTGCCGTCGAGGCACCGGAACTTGATCCGGAAGTCGATGAACTGGAACGGGAAGCCGAGGCGCTGGCCATTCGGATACTTGCCCTGCGTTCCCCCATGGCGATCGACCTGCGCACCATTGTCGCGGGCCTGAAGATCACGGGAGATCTGGAGCGGATCGGTGATTATGCGTCTTCGATTTCCCGTCGCGCCCTGCGATTGGACCTCGACAGCAGCGTCATGCCGCTCGCAGGTCTGAAAAACATGGGCCGTCTGGTTCAGGACAATCTGCGTCGCGCCATTGATGCGCTGACCACCCGCGATCGTGACGGGGCTGTGGCGGTCTGGCAGTCGGATACGGCGGTGGACGAGCTTTATACGGCCATGTTCCGTGAGCTTGTGACCTATATGATGGAAGACCCGCGCAACATCAGCACCTGCATCCATCTGCTGTTCGTGGCCAAGAATCTTGAGCGGATCGGGGATCACACAACCAATATCGCCGAACGTGTCTATTATGCCGTAACGGGCGAAATGTTGCCGGCTGTGCGTCCGCGTGGCGGTCGTGCATCGGCGTCCGCCTGAGAGTCTCCATGTCAGAAACGCAAGGTGGAAACGGGCTTCGCCTGTTGGTGGTGGAGGATGATCCCTCTTTGCAGGTGATGCTCCGCTACAATCTCGAAAAGCAGGGCTATCGCGTCGAAGTGGCGGATGATGGGGAGACGGCCCTGACGGCTATCAGCGGCTTCCGTCCCTCGCTCGTGCTGCTCGACTGGATGCTGCCCGGCAACCTTAGCGGCATTGATGTATGCCGCCGCCTGCGCAGTATGCCGGGAGGACATGAGTTGCCCGTCATCATGCTGACGGCCCGCTCGGAGGAAACCGACGCCATTCGTGGCCTTGAAACCGGCGCGGATGATTATCTGACCAAGCCGGTGAGTATGGCGACGCTGGAAGCCCGTATCCGCGCATTGCTGCGCCGTGCGCAGGGACCGTCGGAACTGCTGCATTTCGAGGACATCGTGCTTGATCTGGTCAAGCATCGGGTCGATCGGGGTGGACGTTCCGTGCAGCTTGGTCCGACAGAGTTCCGGTTACTGGAATTTTTCATGCGTCGGCCGGGTCGGGTTTTCTCACGTGAGGAAATCCTGCGCTCGATCTGGGGCGAGAACATTCATGTGGAAATCCGCACCGTTGATGTGCATATCCGGCGCCTGCGCAAGGAAATCAACGGTCCGGGTGAGCTGGATCTGATCCGCACGGTCAGATCCGCAGGGTACGCGCTGGATAACGAAGGCGAATAACGCCTTTATTTTCTCCTGAAGGAAACAGCATGACCGGAACCGAGTTTGCGGCATGTCTGGTGTTCGTGTGGCTGTCAGGCGGTCTGATCGGGTGGTTCGCGCGCGGGTGGCGCCTCAGCCGCGTCCTTCCGGGGAGCGCCCGCGCGCGCCGTGAGGAAATCGGCACCTCTTCCGTTTCGCTCGAGGAAATGCTTGATCTGCTGCCGGATGCTGCGGTGCTGCTGGATGGGCACGGTGCAAAGCGCTTCGCCAATATCGAAGCTCATGAAGCGTTTGGTGATGCGCTTGGCACCATTATGCGGCATCCGGACGTGTTTGCTGCGATGCGCCAACTGAACGGCGTTACGCTGCGCTCCACTGCGGAAATTGTGTTGGAAGTCCCTGTCCGCCGCGTTGTGAAGGTTGATCTGCGTATCCTGCCCGAAGTGCTGGCAATCGGGCCCATGCGTGCGCTTGCCATACTCACGGACTGTTCGGAGCGTGACGCCGTCGAACGGATGCGTTCCGATTTCGTGGCTTATGCCAGCCATGAACTGCGCACACCTTTGACAGCACTGATCGGATTTATCGAAACGCTTCGAGGCTCTGCCGCAGATGACCCCGCTGCCCAGCAGCAGTTTCTGGGCATCATGGCCATGCAGGCGAATCGCATGCAGAGGCTGATCGAGCAGCTTCTGGAGCTGTCACGCGCCGAGATGCTGGAGCATCGCAAGCCCCGTGGGACGGTGGATGCGCTGCATATCGTGAACCTTGTGCGCGACGAGATGGGTGGCCTGTGCGAGTCGCGGAATGTCGAACTCAAGACGTCCGCCGAATCCGTTGCTGTGCAGGGGGATGGCGAGCAGATCATCCGGGTTCTGGTCAATTTGGTGGAAAATGCCGTGAAGTATGCGGGCGCAGATGGACGGGCGGTGCAGATTTCTGTCAGCGCTACACCGCAACTGCTGCGTGGACGTCCCGGCGTGGCCTTCATTGTGGAGGATAACGGTGTGGGGATTGCCGAGGAGCATCTCCCGCGCCTTACCGAGCGGTTCTATCGGGTGGAAGGCCGTCGCATGGGCGCGTCTTCCGGTTATGGTCTCGGGCTTGCCATCGTGCGCCATATCATGGACCGTCATGACGGTTGTTTCGAAATCACCAGCACGGTCGGCAAGGGCACGCAATGCATGTTCTGGCTGCCGATACTGCGTGATTCCCGTCTCGCTGCCGCCTGATCCCGCCTGTGGCGTTGTCATGAAGACATCATTTTTCCTGTGGCGCGTTGTGGGGTAGGAGCAGGCGTTGAACGCCCCGCCACAAGGACAGGGCGTTGCGCTGTTTTCAATGGAGTTGAGAATGCTCGACAAAAACCGTTTTCTCGCCGCGCTTCTACTGACGGCTGCCCCCGTCCTGGCGCATCAGGCCCACGCGGCGGACATCACGGGCGCTGGGTCGAGCTTCGCAGCGCCGATCTATCAGGCTTGGGGTGACGGTGCGAAGTCAGCAGTTGGTATTGCCCTCAACTATCAGAGCGTTGGTTCCAGTGCCGGTCAGAATCTTGTCACGGCCCGCACTGTCGATTTCGGTGCGTCCGATGCTCCGATGGCTGACGACAAGCTGGCATCCGCAAGCCTTTACCAGTTCCCGACGGTCATCGGTGGTATCGTGCCGATCGTGAACATTCCTGGTGTGGCGTCCAACCAGCTCAAGCTGAGCGGTGAAGTGCTGGCTGATATCTATCTCGGCAACATCACCAGCTGGAACGATCCCAAGATCAAGGCTCTGAACCCCGGTTTGTCCCTACCTGACACGGCTGTGGCACCAGTGCATCGTGCAGACGGTTCCGGCACGACCTTTGTATTCACTTCCTATCTGAGCAAGGTCTCCGCTTCCTGGAAAGATCAGGTTGGCGCAGCGACGTCCGTTCAGTGGACGGGTGGCGCAGGTGCCCGCGGCAATGATGGTGTCGGTGCTTCCGTACGCGCCACGGAAGGTGGCATTGGTTACGTTGAATACGCCTATGCGCGCCGTAACAGCATTCCGACGGTCATGCTGCAGGACAAGGACGGCGAATTCGTTGCGCCTGATTTCACCAGCTTCTCTGCGGCCGCTTCTTCAGCGGACTGGGAGCACGCTTCGCACTTTGCGGTCGATCTGCTGAACGGCGCAGGCAAGAATGTCTGGCCGATCGTCTCCGCGACGTTCGTGCTCGTGCCGACCAATCCGAAAGAGCCGGCTCGTGGCCAGAGCGTCTACAAGTTCTTTGACTATTCGTTCCGCACAGGCGATGCGACGGCCAAGAAGCTTGATTATGTTCCGCTTCCGGAGAGCGTGAAGCAGAAAATCGAGATGGGTTATCCGGGTAAAAATTAAGCCATTCAGACAGTTTTCTGATTTGGTTGAAAAGCCTGCTCCTTGGAGCAGGCTTTTTTTGTTGGAGTTTGGTTCGGTTCCCGATCTTGCTGGTGGTTTTTCTAAAGAAATTGTCATCTGAAATGGATGTCACAAATAGGAAATCAGAATAAATAAAAATGGACTTTTCTGGAAGGAATGCAGGATGATCGAAACATGACGATCAGATGCTGAGCATGGTTAAGGAGCATAAGCGTATGCGATGCGTGATTCTGTTCCGCACCCACACCTGGGATGATTTTGTACTTCGCCAATATGAAAAAGTCCGGGACAGCAGTCCATTTGAAGTTGTCATTCTGGCAAATAATACAGACGGTATGTGTCCCCCGATAGAAGGCCTGCCATTTGTTACTTTTGAATTTGCAGATTTTGAAAAAATGGGATTGGCTTCAGGCATCAAGGGGGATAGTACATGGTATAATGCCGATTATCCCTTGTATTATTACGCAAAGAAATTTCCTGATTATGATTATTATATCATATGGGAATACGATGTTGTGGTGCGCCAGAATATAGAAGCTTTGATGGAACGGGTTGTGTCTCAAGGACACGACGTGGTTGCGCAACGCGTTGACGATCCTTTTCATGACTGTGATTATATTTATAGCATTGATGGTGTTTATTCACCGAATTTGGTCGAAAAAACCTATTTTCCATTGGCTGTTTTCTCCAAAAAAGCAATTGATGAGCTTTTTGCTCGACGATTACATCTCTCCAGGAGATTGCTTTCAGGAGAGATAAAATTCTGGCCCCACGCAGAGCTTTTTATGGGCACGGAGCTTAGGGCAAGTCAGCTTTCTGTGGCCCAGTTTTCCTCTTACGGTGCCGCAAAATTCCTATCTCATTATCCCCCAATATTTGAGGAAGATTTATTAGGAATATGGCAAGAGCAGTTTGTACATCCTGTTCTTGATGCAAAACGCTATGTAGAAAGCGTCATCCGTTATGAAGGGCGTCCTGAACGGTATCTTAATCCGACCAGTTCGTTCCATAAAACCCTTCGACGCTTTCCGTTTTCTCTTTACAAGCAGTCTCTCTTTCGGGCTTTTCAGAAGAGATTTATAAAAGTGTCTGGGATATGCAGGAAAAAAATTATGTCAATTTTTGAGCGCAAGGGGGGCTTGTGAAGCAGTCTTAGTATTTTGAGGTGAATAATAAAATGAATAATATTTTGAAGCCCGATCTCTATGATGTTTTGTGTAACTCCACTTCTGGTGATGTTCTTTTCTCTCATGCGGAAGAACTGTTTCCAATTCTCCGCAGTATAACAGGGGAGGGAATCAGGGAAACCCTGAGATATGCAGAAGAGAAAACAAGAAATTTTAAATTGACTGACATTCCATCAGGAACGAAAGTTTTGGATTGGATAGTGCCGGATGAATGGAATCTCAAATCGGCAAAAATAAAAAATACTAATGGGGATGTCTTGGTAGATGTTGCAAATTCATCTCTTCATATAATGCAATATAGCACTGCCTATCGTGGGGAGGTTTCTCATGATGTTCTCATGCAGCATATTTTTACACTCCCTGATCAGCCTGATCTTATCCCGTATAAAACGAGTTACTATAATAAGAACTGGGGGTTTTGCATTTCTGAAAATCATCGAAATAATCTTATTGATCCAGAATATCGTGTAGAAATAGATGCCTCATTGGAGCCAGGAAATCTTACTTACGGAGAAGTGCTTATTCCGGGTGACACAGAAGAAGAGATTTTCTTCTCAATTCATTGTTGTCATCCCTCTCTTGCCAATGACAATCTTTCATCTTTTTCGATAGTGCTCGAATTGATTCGAGCACTGCAAATGATCCCGCGTCTTCGTTTTTCTTATCGCTTTGTTTTCGTGCCAGGTACAATCGGTGCCATAGCGTGGCTTTCCAACAATTTTGAAAGTTGCCATAAAATCCGAAATGGTTTGGTTCTGAGCTGTCTGGGTGACAGTGGAGACATTACATATAAAAAATCACGTAATGAAAAATGTTCCACCAATCATTATCTGCAATGGCTGATTGATCAGGAAGGGAAAGGACGGGTTCTGGCATTTGAACCTTATGGTTACGATGAAAGACAGTACTGCTCGCCCGGCTTCAATCTACCCGTGGGATGCCTCATGCGTTCTCCCAATGGCACATTTCCTGAATATCACACATCAGCTGATAATCTGGATTTTATAAAGCCTGAGTATTTGCTGGAATCATTTAAATTTATTGCAAAATTTATTTCTCTTGTTGAAAATGATGTTTTTCCTGTCAGTAAATTTCCTTACGGAGAGCCGCAGTTGGGGCGCAGAGGGTTATACCCTTCCTCCTCAGGTGATGTGTCCAATGCACAAGATGTTCCAAGCCAAATGAGCATTCTGTGGGTGTTGAATCTTGCGGATGGCGAGCATTCTCTTCTGGATATGATGATAAAATCGGGAAAATCTTTTGCTTCCATACTTTCGACAGTTGATCTGTTGAGTAAAGGGGATGTCATCCATTTAAGTCAGGTAAGATGTGGCCTTTCGGCGCAAATATAGAGTGTTTGTAAAAAAGCGGTAAGCCTCCTATCCGCTAAACAAGTGCAGTTTCTTTGCTAATAAGATGATTGGTCGGCACTGCCGTCGTGAATTTCAGCTCTTCCATTGAGATTGAAGAGCTGACCTGCGTAAACTCCAACTGTTCTATCATGGTTTTATAGACCTTGTCATAGGTCGCAATATCCGGAACCATGGCCTTGAGGATATAATCTACGGTGCCGGTAAGGCGATATGCCTCTACAATCTCCGGAATACTTTCCAGTAACTTCCTGAATTTTGTAAGCCATGCAGTTTCATGGCGTGGCGCGATAACCGAGATGAAAATTGTCATCGGCACGCCCATTTTCTTGGGGTCGACGAGTGTGACGCGCTCCCGGATGATCCCGGCGTTTTCCATCCGGCGGATACGCCGCCAGCAGGGCGTCTGGGATAAGCCAACCTCTTCGGCCAGGACGGCAACAGGACGATCGCGTTCCTGCAACAGGTCGAGGATCTTGCGATCGATCTTGTCAAAGCCACCTGTCATTTTGTTCGCTTCCCTGTGGTTTCCAGAAGATTTTTTGGAGTAATGGAATATTCTTCCGCCAGTGCCGCTGATACGGTAAAGCTTATAGTGTATATAATTCAAATCAAGACACAATTCTGAAAAATTATTCCATAATTTGTCGATATTTGAGAATTATTTTCTAAAATATAGTCATATTGTAGATTGTTTCTTGATAGGAATGGTGTCTCGCGCTTATTGTCGCCTCATAGATTGCCCCCTTGATGGAACGGTTCGAGATGCGTTTCCCGGATGAACAATGGAGAGAAGGACGCGCTGCACCATGATTGCGTCCGCCGTTCCTTCCCTATGGGAGGCCGTCACGCCTCCCGGCGCAGCCAGACCTGCGTTGTGCGAGGATATTGCGGTCGATACGGTTATTGTCGGCGGTGGCCTGAGTGGATTGTCCGCTGCGCTGACATTGGCGGGAAAAGGGCAAAAGACGGCTCTGATGGAGGCCCATCAGGTCGGCTGGGGCGCATCGGGGCGCAACAACGGGCAGATCATCCCCACGATGACGGCTGCCGAGCCCGATACGTTGCGGGAAGCCTTCGGTTCTGTGGGTGAGCAGTTTGCACGCCTCGTGGGCGGAAGCGCCGCTGCCCTGTTCGATCTTGTCAGAAAGGAGAACATAGACGCAGAGGCCGAGCAGACCGGCTGGTTCCAGCCAGCGCACTCTCCCGGTCGTATGCGTCTTTCCGCAGCGAGAGTGGAAGGCTGGCAGCGCTTTGGCTTTCCTGCGCGACTGGTCGAACGTGAGGAGGCGTGCGCAATGCTCGGCTCCGATCTCTGGTATGGTGGGATGTTCAACCCGACAGGTGGGCATATCAATCCACTGGCCTTTGCGCGCGGTCTGGCTTCGGCGGCGGAGAAAGCCGGGGCAACAATTTATGAAAATAGCCCAGCGGTCAGTTGGAAGCGCGAAGGATCTTTCTGGCATGTAAAGACTGAAAAAGGCTCAGTGAAGGCAAAGAATTTTCTACTCCTGACAAATGCCTATACCGGAAAAGTGGTGCCCTCTTTTGCATCCAACTTTGCGAACACCATTGTGCCCATTCTGTGCTGGCAGGTGGCCACGGCCCCCCTTTCGGAAGAGCAGCGAAAGGAAATACTCCCGGGGCGACAGGCAGTTTCAGATACGCATGGCGATCTGAGGTTCTTCCGTTACGATGCGCGTAATCGCCTGATTACGGGAGGAGCGGTTCTAGGAAGCTGGAATGCCGCCCGGCGTGTTGCGCGCAAGGCAGGAGCCATGCTGGCGGAGGCATACCCTTCTCTTGCCCCCCCCGCGATCACTCATGTCTGGAGCGGGTATCTCGGCATGACACCGGATCGTCTGCCGCGCGTCCATAATTTTGGGCCGGGCGCGTGGACGTGGATCGGGTGCAACGGGCGCGGGGTTGCGCTGAGTGTCGCGCTTGGCCGCGAAATTGCCCGGGCTGTTTCGGGTGAGCCCATAGCCTCACTCGCGTTGCCTCTGTCAAATCCGATACCGTTACCATTTCACAGTCTGACCTGCCGCATCGCGCCTTTTTATCTTACGTGGCTGCAACGTCAGGATCGTCAGGAGATAGCATGATGAGCAGCATGCCGGAAGATGAGGTCTCCATCCTTTCGCGCCGTGGGATCGAAGCGCAGATGTTGCGTAACGTGCATGACGTCATCACGGCTCGTTCCGGAAAGGCGGAGGCGGATGCGGTCATCAATGAAGCCGTAAGTGACGCGGCGATCGCTCAGGGACGCCAACTGGCCGAGGCGGTCGGTCACACGCCAACTCTGAAAGATCTTCAATCGGTGCTGGCGCTCTGGACGCGCGAGGACGCTCTTTCGATGGAGATCATCGAGAGTACGCCAGAGCGTCTTTCTTTCAATGTCACCCGCTGCCGTTACGCCGAAATGTATCGGCAGATGGGGCTGGGGCATCTGGGCCACATCTTCTCCTGCAACCGTGATGGCGATTTCTGCATCGGCTTCAACCCGGACATGGTGTTCGAGCGGACGCAGACCATCATGGATGGCGCTCCATACTGCGATTTTCGCTATCGCATGGCCTCTGGAAAACGTGAGGATGAGACCGTGTCCAAAACGGAAAATAAATCATGAGTCTGATGGATTTCGATCCTGTTGTTGTGGAAAATCTTGATAAGCTCACTGAATTTCGTCGAGATTTACATGCATATCCGGAACTGTTGTACGATCTGCCCCGCACCTCTTCCCGTGTAGCCGAAGCTCTGCGGCGCATCGGCTGTGATGAGGTCGTGGAAGGAGTGGGGGGAACCGGCATCGTCGCGACCATTCGGGGTGCCACGAACTCTTCCGGGCGCTCCATCGGTCTGCGCGCGGATATGGACGCGCTGCCAGTTCTGGAAACAGGTGATTCCGCTTGGAAGTCTCGGATTGCGGGACGCATGCATGCCTGCGGTCACGACGGGCATACGACGATGCTTCTGGGGGCAGCGGAAGCGCTGGCCAAACAGCGGAACTTCGACGGGACTGTAGTGCTGATCTTCCAGCCTGCGGAAGAGGGGGGCGCTGGTGCCCGCGCGATGATTGAGGATGGTTTGTTCGATCGCTGGCCTGTGGACGAGGTTTACGCCATCCATAACCGTCCGGGCCTTGCTGTGGGGCATTTCACCATCGCACCGGGACCGATCATGGGATCGGTGGACGCCATCGACATCGTGCTGCGGGGTGTCGGCGCTCATGCGGCGGCACCGCAGGACGGCGTTGATCCGGTGCCAGCGACAGCGGCCTTGATTCAGGCCGTGCAGACCATCGCTGCCCGCAATATCGATCCGATCGATTCCGCCGTTGTGTCCATCACCACCATTCATGGGGGCGATGCGTTCAACGTCATCCCCGAAAGCATCCGGCTGACTGGCACCGTGCGCACCTTGCGCGAGACGGTGCGTAATCGGATCGAAAAACGACTGCATGAACTGGTGGAGGGAATTTCAGAAGCTTTCGGAATTTCAGGTGAGCTGAAATACACGCGGAGCTATCCCGTGACCGTGAATCATCCGCAGGAAACGGAATATGCCGCACAGGCTGCGGAAACCGTCGCGGGTCCGGCATCTGTCACGCGGGATATGCCCCCCAGTCTGGCCGGGGAGGATTTCGCCTTCATGCTGGCCGTCAAACCCGGTGCACTCATCAATATCGGCAACGGTCCCAGTGCTGGCCTTCATCACCCGGCATACGACTTCGCTGATGAAGCGCTCGGTTGGGGCAGCACCTTCTGGTGCAATCTGGTGCGTCAGCGGCTCCCGCTTTCCGCCAGTTCGGGGGAGGCTGTGCAGCCATGAGCGAAACTGAAACATTGTGGGACGATCCGGTCGAAAGTCTGGCGCTCAGGCTCACACCGGACTGCGTGGAGCGGGAATGGGCACACAACGCCATCGCCACATTGAAAGGCGACGGACATCGCTCCGCCGACACGCATCTTCTCAAGCCGCTTTTTCCCGGTCTCAAAGGGATTTCCGTTTATCTCAAGGATGAGAGCACCCATCCTACCGGAAGCCTGAAACATCGTCTTGCGCGCTCGCTTTTTCTTTATGGAATCTGCAACGGCTGGATCAGGCAGGGGACCACACTCGTGGAAGCCTCTTCAGGCTCAACGGCAGCCAGCGAGGCCTATTTCGCAAGATTGCTGAACCTACCGTTCATCGCTGTCATGCCGCGTTCGACCAGTCGCCAGAAGATCGACATGATTCACAGTTTCGGTGGACAGTGCCATTTCGTCGATCGTGCGGCGGATGTCTATCTGGTTGCAGCGCGCATTACTGAGGAAACCGGAGGCTACTATCTCGATCAGTTCACGAATGCCGAACGTGCGACGGACTGGCGGGGAAACAACAATATAGCGGAAAGTA
Source organism: Acetobacter sp. (assembly GCF_047721705.1). Classification (GTDB taxonomy): domain Bacteria; phylum Pseudomonadota; class Alphaproteobacteria; order Acetobacterales; family Acetobacteraceae; genus Acetobacter. The sequence goes on from NZ_JBDNXK010000007.1 coordinate 54,419, forward strand.
TTTTCCGTCAGATGAGCGAGGAGGAGTTTCCCGTTCCGGAATGGATCGTGATGAGCGCCGGGACGGGGGGCACATCAGCGACGTTGGGGCGTTATATCCGCTATCAGAGCCTAGCGACGCGTCTCTGCGTTCCGGATGTTGAGAACTCGGCTTTTTACAAGGCGTGGTGCCATCAGGATCCGACGGTCACGGCATCGGGGTCGCGGATCGAAGGGATCGGGCGTCCCCGGGTGGAGCCGTCTTTTCTGCCTCATGTGATCGACCACATGATTCACATCCCGGATGCGGCTTCCATTGCCGCCTCGCATGTCCTGTCGGAACGATTGGGCCGGCAGGTGGGCGGCTCGACGGGCACAAATTTCTTCGGGCTATGTTGGATGGCGGACAAAATGATGCGGGCCGGACGGCGCGGTTCGATCGTGACGCTGATCTGTGACAGCGGCCTGCGTTATGCGGACACGCTCTACAATCCGGAATGGCTTGCTGCCAATGAGATCGACGTAGCGCCCTTCCGTCGCATGCTCAACCGGTTTCTCGATCATGGTATCTTCTCAAACTCTTGATGGGGTGAGGTGTCTGGAAATGCTCCACAGGCGGATGACAGAGACACCCTTGAATGTTATTAATTCGAAATGAAACTCTTTGCATTTTACTTGGGCGGCTCAGCGCCGGGTTCGAACATTGAACTGCACGATGTCCAGTTCGCTGCCGCAGAAAAGCCGGAAGATGCGTGGCCGGATCTTATCAAAAGCTGGTTCGGGACAAGAAAGTCCCTCCATGTTGATGCCTATGGCGAGGTGAAATGGGCGGATGGCTTTTCCGTGACGTTGTCCAGAGAGAAGCCTGAGTCAGCCAACAGGCTGTATTTCATCAATATGGGCGGTTATCTGGAAGGGGCTTTGCGCGAAGAGCACGAGTCCACCTTTCTGGTCGCAGAGACGGCGGAACAGGCAAAAGAGAAAGCTCTGAAGAGCAGCATGCTCGCAGGTCTTTACTATCGTCACAAAGACAATCTGATGGAAGTGGACGACTGTATTCTGCTGGAACGCATCGGTGAAATGTATGTCCATCTGACGCCTCAGCCAGACGGCACGCCATTTGCTGCCGAATGGCAGGGATATCAACCGATCTAAGACGGCTCAGGCGCTTCCGCAACGCAGCTTCATCGGTTCGGTGCGTGTGATTGAGCGTCCCCTGTGATAGGTGAACGAAAGGAGAATGTAAGGGGGCGCACGTGACTCGTCGATCCGGAAGTGCCGATCTGCCGCTGCACGGCGGTCGGGTGCCGATGTGGCTTGCCGAACGGATGAGTCGGCTTGGGGCTGTGATCACGCAGGCCATCGTGCACCATTACGGTCGTGACGAATTTCTCCGTCGCCTGGCTCACCCCTTCTGGTTCCAGTCCTTCGGCGCTGTCATGGGAATGGACTGGCATTCCTCCGGTATTACCACCAGCGTGATGGGAGCACTCAAGCGCGGCCTCGAACCCCTGTCGGGCGAACTGGGGCTGCATGTCTGCGGGGGACGAGGTCGCCACTCCCGCAAAACGCCGGATGAACTGCACGGCATTGCCGACATGACGGGGCTTGATGGGGATGCGCTTGCCCGCGCCAGCCGTTTGGTGGCGAAGGTGGATAGCGCCGCCGTGCAGGACAGTTTTGATCTGTATCTGCACAGCTTTGTGCTGGCTGACGACGGCCAGTGGGTTGTGATCCAGCAGGGGATGAACGGTGAGAGCCGCTATGCCCGCCGTTATCACTGGCAGTCGGAGGGGCTGGAGAGTTTCCTGTCAGATCCGCACAGCGCCATCGATGGTAAGCCCCGTGGAAACATCATCAATCTTGCTGACAGGCGCGCAGAAAAAAGCCGGGGAGCGCAACTGGATCTGCTGCGCGATCTCGGGCCGGACAAGGTCGCGCGTGAAGTCGCGTTACTGCGTGGCCATGAGGACCAGCAGCAGACGCTGCCGCATCTTGTCATGCCCGAACATCATGATGTGCGCTCGGGTGATGTGATGATCCGTCGCCTCCACGGAGCGCTCGCGGCAGCAGCCGATCGTGGACCGGAGGACTTTCAGGACTTGCTGCTCGTGCCCGGGGTAGGAGCGAGAACGGTCGAGGCGCTGGCGATGGTGGCGGAGGTGGTGCATGGGACGCCCTGCCGCTTTGCCGATCCCGCCCGTTTTTCCATGGCGCATGGGGGCAAGGACCGCCATCCGTTCCCCGTGCCGACAGAGGTGTATGACCGGACGATCGCCATGCTCAAGACGGCAGTGGAAGACGCTCGGCTTGGAAATGAGGAGCGGCTGGACGCCATTCAGAGGCTGGACAAACAGGCGCGGCAACTCGAGCGCTGGGTGAGCGGTCCTTCGCTGGAGAACCACATGGCGGCGGAACGGGCCGCCTCCCATGGTTATGGCGGTCGGAGTGTGTTCGGTTGGGAGCCGCCCGCCAAAGCGCCTGTTGTGAAGACAGTCCCTCGTCCGGCGAAGACGGTCGGCAAGCGTCGTCCGCCCCGTTTCGCCCTGACGCCGTGACTATGGCCCGGCGAAAGGCGGCAGAGCCGGAGTGTCTTCGGGGCGCTCCAGCCGGATGACCAGCAGCTGATTGATCCGGAAGCCTTCCACGTCCACCACTTCGAAGCGGAAACCACCTGCGTCTGTGCGATCCGCCTTGCGGGCCATGCGGCGGAGGCGGTGCATGACAAATCCGGCGATGGTGTCGAACGAACTGCTGTCCGGCAGCCCTGTCATGCCCAGTTCGCGAATGACATCACCAATGGGAGCCGCGCCGTCGATCAGCCACGAATTTTCGTCGCGGCGCACAATGAGCTGTTCTTCAAATGGCGTCGCCAGTCCGTCCATCAGCGCGCCCATGATGTCCTTGAAGGTGATGAGCCCTACCACCATGCCGTATTCGCTGATGACGAGCGCGAAGCCAGCGCCATGCGCATCGAACTGGGCGAGCGTATCCCACAAATTCAGTGTCTCCGGCACGGAGAGCACATCGCGCCGTAGACGCCCGAGGGTCAGTTTGCGGGCGTCCTCCTCGGAGGCCACGAAGATATCCTCGATGCGCACGGAGCCGATCACATGATCAAGGCCGCCATTGCATAGAGGATAACGGGAATAGGGATCGTGACGGACCTTGGAGCGCACGGTGTCAGGCGTTTCCTGCACGTCGAGATAAACGATTTCGTCGCGCGGGGTCATCGCTGAGCTGACGGAACGGTCCTGCAGGGCAAGCACGTTCTGGATCATCTGGTGCTCGTCTTCGCGCAGGACGCCGGAGATAGTGCCGGCGGCGAGAATCGCGCGGAGATCTTCCGGTGTGACCGGCTCCACGGCAGAGGCCGCTGGAATCTTCATTGCGCGCAGCATCGCGTCGGAGATTTTGGAGAAAATCCAGACGAATGGATAAAGCAGATGCAGGGCGGCGGAGGGAAACCAGCCGATCGCCAGACCGATCCGGTCGGGGGCATTCATGGCGATTCGCTTCGGTAGCAGGTCAGCGAAGACGACGAATGTGCCCGTGATGAAGATAAAGGCGACCGACGCGCCGAGATTGTCGGCGGATGTAGCGCTCAGCCCCCATCTCTGAAAGATCTGACTGAGAGGCGGCGTCAGCATGTCGGAGCTGACGATACCGCCGAGGATGCCGACGGCATTGAGGAGAATCTGGAGCACCGTCATCACCTGTCCGCTGTTGCGGCGCAGGGCGAGGAAGGCAGTGGCCCGTTCATCACCCGCTTCGGCGCGGGAGCGCAGACGGACATCGCGCGCGGCGGCGAACGAGATTTCTGAAAGCGAGATGAGGATGTTGATGGCAATAAGGGCGACGACAGCGAGGACGCCCATCAGGAGGAGCAGCACGAGACCGACCGTTTTCTTTTTTGGTACCGTGCTTTACGCGAGCGCGGCTTCGCGGTGTCTATATCCTGTCAACGACATGATACGCCAGTTTTCCTTGGAGTCGGCTATCCAGCCCGCTCACTTAGTAGCTTCACATGTCGCATGAGCGAAAGTGGAGGAGCCTCATTCCTGTGCTCCCAACAGACTCTTTCTGCGTCCATAGGCAAAATACACCCCCATGCCGATGACCAGCCATACGATAAGGCGAATCCATGTGAGGATATCGAGCGAAACCATGACCACAAGGCAGGACAGGATGCCGAGCACGGGGATGATGTAGTTTCCCGGCACCCTGAAGCCGCGCTCCCGTTCCGGTTCCTGATGTCGCAGAATCATGACGCCAGCGCAGACGATGGTGAAGGCGAGAAGCGTGCCGATGGAGGTCATGTGGCCCAGTTCGGCAATAGGTAGAAAGGCGGCCAGCACGCCAGTCAGGATCATGAAAAACAGATTGCACAGCCAGGGCGTATGAAAACGCGCGTGTGTGCGGCTGAAGAGCGGCGGGAGCAGACCGTCACGCGACATGGCGAAGAACACGCGGCTCTGCCCCAGAAGAAGAACGAGCAGCACGGATGTGAACCCGCAGATGATGCCGAGCTTGATGGCGATCTGGAGCCACGTGATGCCGGTGCGGTCGATGGCGGTGGCGACAGGCGCGGGATCACCCGCCATGTCAGCGTAGTTCACGATTCCGGTCAGCACGAAGGAGAAGAGCACGTAAGCCGACGCGCAGACGATCAGGCTGCCAAGGATACCGATCGGCACGTCACGCTTGGGATTTTTCGTCTCCTGTGCAGCGGTGGAAAGCGCATCGAAGCCGATATAGGCGAAGAAGATGGTGCCCGCGGCCCGCATGACGCCGGAGAATCCGAAATGCCCGAATTCACCGGCGTTCGGGGGAATAAAGGGGTGATAGTTGGTCGTATCGATCCACGGGATGCCGAAACCGATGAAGGCGACGATGACCGACAGTTTGATGGCCACGATGACGGCATTGACCCGCGCGGATTGCGATGTGCCCCGGATCAGCAGCATGGAAATCAGCACGATGATGAGGGCGGCGGGCAGATTCGCGATGCCGCTGGCGCTGCTTCCGTCGGGCAACTGAACGGTCTGGAAAGGGGAGGCCGTAAAACGCGCAGGCAGGTGGATGCCCCAGCCGGAGAGCAGAGACGTGACATAGCCGGACCAGCTTACGGAGACGGTGGCGGCACCTACGGCATATTCCAGAACCAGATCCCAGCCGATGATCCAAGCGATCACTTCACCCATCGTTACATAGGCATAGGAATAGGCGCTGCCTGCCACCGGGATCATGCTCGCCAGCTCGCTGTAGCAGAGCCCGGCAAACCCGCAGGCAATGGCGGCGATGATGTAGGAAAGCGTGACGGCGGGACCGGCATTGTCTCCGGCGGCGATGCCGGTCAGCGAGAAAAGACCGGCGCCGATCGTGGCGCCGATCCCGAGAGCGATGAGGCTTCCCGGTCCAAGGACACGTTTCAGGCCACTGTCAGCTGGCGTATCGGTGAGCGGTTTCCGGCGGAAAAGAGAAGAAGATCGAGGCCGGGCCAACTGAGGCATGCAGAATGTTCCTTGTCGCCGCTCTCTGCTGAGAAGGAGCGGTTTGGTAACGGGGTCTTGGTTTTCACCCTATGAAAAGGCTACAAGCGCGCAAACGGCAAGGCATGATCTGTTTGGGAGCCTCCTTGCTGTGTGGCACGTAGCGCGAAACAGGGAATTCCAAACGTGAGCGAGACCGATCTGCATCGTTTTTTCCGTTCTTCATTGGGTGAGGTTGACGCTGAGGTTGCGTCGGCGATTGC
>NZ_JBDNXK010000008.1:0-60027 GCF_047721705.1 Acetobacter sp.
CGGCCACAGGTACCTGAAACCTGCGCGTCTACCAATTCCGCCATCTGGGCTTAGATGACAACCCGGTGGAGACCGGGTGGTGGAGCAGGCGTTTAATGGCGTCCTTGAAGGCGGTCAAGGGGCAAGTGAAGATTTTATTCCGCCAGAGCGTGTATATTCGGTCCCTCATGTTCGAAGCAGGTTTCGGGCGTATTGCGACAGGACGTTGTAGCGATATGGTCGGAAGGCAGAATGTCTCGCCCATGCAGCGATGCAGAAAGTAGGGCGGTGCACGAAAAGGGAGCAGGGGCATGATCGGTCGCAGGACGGCAACAGTCTTTGGTGGCTCGGGATTTCTCGGGAAATATGTGGTTAGGAAGCTGGCTGAGGATGGGTACGCCGTGCGTGTTGCCTGCCGCCGCACCGATCTGGCCAACGATCTGCGTCAGCTGGGCGATGTCGGGCAGGTCTCACCGTTTTATGCGCCTGTCCAGAATGAAGCGGATGTGACGACGGCAGTGCGCGGCGCGACTGTTGTGATCAATCTGGCGGCTATTCTGGGCGGTTTGTCGCCTGCCGCTCTGAACGCGACCAATGTCGAAGGTGCCTCTCGTGTGGCGCGACTCGCAGCGGCAGCAGGCGTGAAGACTTTCGTTCACATGTCCGCCATTGGTGCGTCTTCATCCAGTCCGGCGGCTTATGGGCGCAGCCGGGCCGCTGGCGAAGAAGAAGTTCTGAAGCATTTTCCGTCGGCAACCATTGTGCGGGCTTCCGTGCTGTTCGGGCCGGAGGATCATTTCTTCAATATGCTGGGCGGTGTGGCGCGCTATACGCCATGCGTGATGCCGGTCTATGGCGCGAAAACCAAGCTCCAGCCGGTCTATGTTGCCGATGTGGCGGAGGCGATCCGGCGGATCGTCGCGGCTTTTGCCGAAACGCCAGCAACAGTTTCCGCAATCTGTGAACTGGGTGGCCCCGAAATTCTGACCATGCGGGAGATCGCCGAGCGCGTGCTGGCCATGACCGGGCGCACGAAGCCGACCTTCGAAGTGCCCCCGGGGCTTGCATCTCTCCAAGCGCTCATTCTGGAGCGTCTGCCGGGGGGTATGTTGACGCGCGATCAGCTCAAGATGCTGACAGTCGATAATGTCGTGCCCGGGAATCTTCCCGGCTTTCACGATCTGGGTATGGCACCCACAGCGATGGATCTGGTGGTTCCTGCCTATATGAAACGATATGCCGTAGGTGGTGAAAAAATAAACGATCCATATCAGGGTGTTGAGATTAAATAGGTATGATGTGTTGATATTTTAATTCGGTTTCTCAGGGCTGCGCGTATAAGGTTTGATGGCTCACGGGGACTAATTGGTCAGTGTTGCTGTCTTTTGTGTTGATTGTGCCTGCGCTATCGCACATGTCGACCTGCCAGAACACCGAGGGGCCAGTCATGTCTCGGCGGCAGGATTTCTGGAAGATGTCCTGTGTCCGCGCCCCCCGAGCCCGGCCCAGTTTAAGGAAGCCGTCGCATGTCCGAGAAAATGCTCTCGTTCGTCTCCGTGCCGCAGGCTCAGCCGCCAAAGCGGGCGGCTGATGCACGTCTCAAGGACTTTGACGAAATCTATCAGGAGTTTTCGCCAGCGCAGGCTTCCACGCAGGCCAGCCGTTGCTCGCAATGTGGCGTGCCGTTTTGCTCGGTGCACTGCCCGCTGGGCAACAATATCCCTGACTGGTTGATGCTGGCTGCCAACGGGCGTCTGGAAGAGGCTTACAACGTCTCGCAGGCGACCAATACATTCCCGGAAATCTGTGGCCGTATCTGCCCTCAGGACCGTCTGTGTGAAGGTAACTGCGTCATCGAGAAGGGTTTCGAAAGCGTCACCATTGGCGCGGTCGAACGCTACATCACGGATACCGCGTTCGAGAACGGCTGGGTGAAGCCGGTTCTGCCTGCCGTTGAGCTGGAAAGCTCCGTCGGCATCATCGGGGCTGGCCCGGCGGGTCTGGCAGCTGCCGAACGGCTGCGCGCGGCGGGTCATCAGGTGCATGTCTATGATCGTCATGACCGGGTGGGCGGTCTGATGATCTACGGTATTCCCGGCTTCAAGCTGGAAAAGGAAATCGTCACCCGTCGCCACAAGCTGCTGGAAGAGCAGGGCGTGGTGTTCCATCTCGGGCAGGCCATCGGGTCCGGTCAAGGCGAGCTTCCGTTCGAGGAACTGCGCAGAAAGCACAATGCGGTGCTCGTTGCGACGGGTGTCTACAAGTCGCGCGAGATTGGTGGTCCCGGCTCAGGGCTGGATGGGATCGTTCGTGCGTTGGATTATCTGACGGCCTCCAACCGCCGCTCGCTGGGCGACAGCCTGCCAGAAGGCGAACTGGACGCTGCGGGCAAGGATGTGGTGGTCATCGGCGGCGGTGATACGGCCATGGACTGCGTGCGTACGGCTGTCCGTCAGGGCGCGAAATCGGTGAAGTGCCTCTATCGTCGCGACAAGGCGAACATGCCGGGTTCGATGCGTGAAGTGAAGAACGCCGAGGAAGAAGGCGTTGAGTTCGTCTGGCTTGCGGCGCCGGAAAGCTTCCTTGGCGACAAGACCGTGACTGGCGTGCGCGCCCAGAAGATGCGGCTCGGCATGCCGGACGGTTCCGGTCGTCAGTCGATCGAGCCGGAAGCCGATGGGCTGTTCACCGTAAAGGCCGACATGGTCATCAAGGCGCTGGGTTTCGATCCGGAGCCACTGCCCGACATGTGGAAAGCCGATGACCTGAAGACCTCCCGCTGGGGCACGCTTCAGGTGGATCGCACAAGTTTCGAGACATCCATCCCCGGCGTGTTCGCGGCGGGTGACATCGTGCGCGGCGCGAGCCTTGTCGTGTGGGCGATCCGTGATGGACGCGACGCGGCGGCCCAGATCGACCAGTGGATCGCCGCTCATTCTACTTCCTCTTCTCTGGCTGCGGAGTAATGACCATGGATGCATTTGACGGTTTTTCCTCCGCCATCGAGAGTGGCGAGGCATTTATCGAAAACTGGGAGCGCAACAGCACCGCACTTCAGAACGGCCTGTATAACCCGGCTGACGAACGTGATTCCTGTGGTGTGGGTCTTGTCGCCGCGCTGGACGGACGCAAGCGGCGCGACGTCGTGGAAGCGGGCATCGAGGCTCTGAAAGCGATCTGGCATCGTGGTGCGGTCGATGCTGACGGCAAGACCGGCGACGGCGCTGGCATTCATGTCGAGATTCCGCCGGATTTCTTTGCTGACGCCATCGGCGTGCCGCAGGCAGAGCGCGATGCCGGTATTCCGCTGGCTGTCGGGCAGGTCTTTCTTCCCAAGACCGATCTCGCCGCGCAGGAACGCTGCCGTCAGATCATCGAAACCGAAATTCTCATGTTTGGTTACAGCATCTATGGCTGGCGTCAGGTGCCGATCGACACGGCCTGCATCGGTGAGAAAGCCAATGCGACGCGCCCTGAAATCGAGCAGATCATCATCCGGGGCAAGGTGGATCGTGCCGAGGAGGATTTCGAGCGCGATCTGTATGTGATCCGTCGTCGGATCGAGAAGGCGGCCATCGCCAATCAGGTCGACCTCTATATCTGCTCGCTGTCCTGCCGCTCGCTGATCTACAAGGGCATGTTCCTTGCCGAGCATCTGACGAACTTTTACCCAGATCTGCTCGATCCGCGTTTCGTCAGTCGGTTCGCGATCTATCACCAGCGTTATTCGACCAACACCTTCCCGACATGGAAGCTGGCGCAGCCGTTCCGTCGCGTGGCGCATAACGGTGAGATCAACACGATCTCCGGTAACGTGAACTGGATGCGCAGTCACGAGACACGGCTGGCCGATCCGGAACTCGACCCCTACATGGCCGATCTCAAGCCGGTAGTGCAGGGCGGTGGGTCCGATACGGCGACGTTCGATAACGTTTTCGAACTGCTGACTCATGCGGGTCGTGATGCGCCTGCCGCAAAGACGTTGATGGTTCCGGCCAGCGTCGGCGCCCATTCGTCGATGAAGCCCGCGCACCGCGACATGTTCGCTTACTGTAATGCGGTCATGGAGCCGTGGGACGGTCCGGCGGCGCTGTGTGCGACAGATGGACGCTGGATCATTGCTGGTCTGGATCGCTCGGGTCTGCGTCCACTGCGCTATACGCAGACTTCCAACGATCTGCTGATCATCGGCTCGGAAGCGGGCATGGTGAAGGTGATGGTCGAGGATGTCGTCAGTCGCGGGCGCCTTGGCCCGGGTGAGATGATCGCGGTCGATCTCGACAAGGCCAAGCTCTATCACAATGACGAACTGCTCGACCTCCTTGCCACGCGTCAGGATTTCGGTCGCTGGGTAAAGAAGATCCAGAAAATCGGGTCGGTTGTTCGCGACGACGTTGTCGAGCCGGTGATGTATCAGCCGGAAGAGCTGCGTCGCCGTCAGTTGTCTGTCGGCAATACGCTGGAAGAGCTGGAGCATATCCTTCAGCCGATGGTGGACAGCGCGGCGGAAGCCGTGGGGTCTATGGGTGACGATACGCCGCTCGCGGTTCTGTCCGAGCGTTATCGTGGACTGGCGCACTACTTCAAGCAGGGCTTCAGCCAGGTCACGAACCCGCCGATTGATTCCCTGCGTGAATCCCGGGTGATGAGTCTGCTCACACGTCTGGGCAATCTGGGAAATATTCTCGAAGAATCGGAAGATCAGTGCGATCTGCTTCAGCTTCCAAGCCCGGTTCTGACGAACGGCGAGTTCGAGGCGCTTCGCAAATTCTGCGGTGATCGCGGCTGCACGATCGACACCACTTTCGTCGCGGTAGAAGGTGAAACGGGCCTGCGCGAAGCCATTGCCCGCATCCGTCGGGAGGCTGAAGAGCGTGTCCGTGAAGGCTGCTCGCACGTCTTCCTGACTGACGAGAACCAGTCGCCCGAGCGTGCTGGTATCCCGACGATCCTCGCGGCAGCGGCGGTTCATACGCATCTCGTCCGCCATTCCCTGCGTACGTTCACATCGCTGAACGTGCGGACATCTGACGTGCTGGATGTGCATGCCGTTGCGGTGACGCTCGGCGTCGGCGCGACGACCGTAAATCCCTATCTCGCGCAGGAAAGCATCGCGGACCGCATCCGTCGTGGCCTTTGTGGCGACATGACACTGCGCACGGCGGTCGAGCGTTATCGCAAGGCCATCGACAAGGGACTGCTCAAGATCATGTCCAAGATGGGCATCTCGATCATGGCGTCCTACCGTGGCGGCTGCAATTTCGAGGCCGTCGGTCTGTCCCGTGCGTTGGTGGCCGAGTTCTTCCCCGGCATGCCGTCACGTATTTCCGGCATCGGCATGGCCGGTATCGCGAAGAACGTGCTCAGCTTCCACAAGCAGGCATGGGGCACGACTGCGGCTGTGCTGCCTGTTGGTGGTCTCTACAAGATGCGCCGGAGCGGTGAGACGCATGCCTTTGATGGCACGCTGATCCACATGCTTCAGACGGCGGTGGGGGCGGACAGTTTCGCCATCTATCAGCGCTATGCCGATGCGGTGCGTCGTCAGCCGCCGGTGGCTCTGCGCGATCTGCTTGATTTCAAGAGCGACCGTGAAGCCATTCCGGTGGAAGAGGTCGAGAGCATCACGCAGTTGCGCAAACGCCTGATCGCCCCGGCTATTTCACTCGGCGCGCTCAGTCCGGAAGCGCATGAAACGCTTTCCATCGCTATGAACCGGATCGGCGCGAAGTCTGATTCCGGTGAGGGTGGTGAAGATCCGTCGCGCGCCAAGCCGCGCCCGAACGGGGATAATGCCTCCTCGGCCATCAAGCAGGTCGCATCCGGTCGCTTCGGCGTCACGGCGCAGTATCTGAATGATTGCCGCGAGCTTGAAATCAAGGTTGCACAGGGTGCGAAGCCGGGTGAGGGCGGACAGCTGCCGGGCTTCAAGGTCACGGAACTGATCGCCAAGCTGCGGCATGCGACGCCGGGTGTGACTCTGATCTCCCCGCCGCCGCATCACGATATTTACTCGATCGAGGATCTTGCCCAGCTCATCTATGACCTGAAGCAGATCAACCCGGATGCCAAGGTCACGGTAAAGCTCGTCGCCCGTTCGGGCATCGGCACCATCGCGGCTGGTGTGGCGAAGGCGAAAGCCGATGCGATTCTGATCTCCGGTCATTCCGGTGGCACAGGTGCCAGCCCGCTGTCGTCCGTGAAATATGCCGGTCTGCCTTGGGAGCTTGGTCTGGCAGAGGCGCATCAGGTGCTGATGCTCAACCGTCTGCGTCATCGCGTCACTCTGCGGACGGATGGCGGCATCAAGACGGGTCGTGACGTGGTGATTGCCGCCATGCTCGGTGCGGAAGAGTTCGGCATCGGCACGGCAAGTCTCGTGGCGATGGGCTGCATCATGGTGCGTCAGTGCCACTCGAACACCTGTCCGGTGGGCGTCTGCTCGCAGGACCCGGCCATGCGCGCCAAGTTCGAAGGGACGCCCGAGAAGGTCATCAGCCTGTTCTCCTTCATTGCTGAAGATGTGAGGAATATTCTCGCATCGCTCGGCTTCAAGACGCTGAACGAGGTGATTGGTCGCACGGATCTGTTGCATCAGGTTTCGCGTGGTGCGGAGTATCTCGACGATCTCGATCTGAACCCGCTTCTGGTTCAGGCAGACCCTGGCCCGCATGCGCGCTACTGCACGCTTGAAGGCCGGAATGAGGTGCCGGACACGCTCGACGCGCAGATGATCGCGGATGCGCGTCCGTTGTTCGATCACGGCGAGAAGATGCAGCTTCAGTACAACGTGCAGAACACCATGCGCGCTATCGGCACACGCATCTCCTCCATGATCGTGCGGCAGTATGGCATGGCCACGCTTGCGCCGGGTCATCTGACGGTGCGTCTGCGTGGTTCTGCCGGTCAGTCTCTGGGTGCGTTCGCCGTGCAGGGTCTGAAGCTGGAAGTACATGGCGACGCCAACGACTATGTCGGTAAAGGTCTCTCAGGTGCGACCATCGTCGTGCGTCCTTCCGCATCCAGCACGCTGGCGTCGAATGAAAACGCGATTGTCGGCAATACGGTGCTTTACGGCGCGACGGCTGGTAAGCTGTTCGCCGCTGGTCTGGCGGGCGAGCGTTTCGCGGTGCGCAACTCCGGCGCGACAGCGGTTGTGGAAGGCTGTGGTTCCAACGCCTGCGAATACATGACCGGAGGCACAGTTGTGATTCTTGGTGAATCTGGCGACAATTTTGGCGCTGGCTTCACGGGTGGCATGGCTTTTGTCTACGATGAAGACGGCTCTTTCGAGCAGAAGGTCAACCCGGACAACGTCTTCTGGGTGCGCGTGGAACAGGCTGAATGGCAGGAAAAACTGCGTGCTCTGGTAGAGGAGTATGTCGAGGCGACACATTCGTCTTACGGTGCGATGCTCCTGCATAAATGGAATGAGGTGCTGCCACGCTTCTGGCAGGTGGTTCCGAAAGATTATGCCCGGATCATCGGTTTTGCTGCACCTGAAAAGGCAGCGGTATCAGCCTGACAGGTTGGAAAGAGCAGGTTTGGGGCGCACCCCACTCATCAGCGAGGAGCCTTTGGCTCCTCGTTTTTGTTTCATGATTGCGGATGATCCCGATCTGATCGCTGGAAAGAGCAGAAATGATTGTTCCTGACTTTAAACGCGCATTTCTCTCCTTCTTGCTTGCTTCGATTAGTATCGTTGCATTTGAGACCGATGCAGCCGCCAGTACGGTGCTGATGCCAGTGCCGCGCAGCATGGTCATGACAGATAAAGGCGTATCCCATTGCGCGACGTTTGCTCCGGTGTGGAAAACGCAACGTACGCCATTGCTTGAGCAGGCATGGGAGCGTTTTCAGACACGGCAAAGTCAGCGTGTTTCAGGAAAGGGAGTTGGGAAATCATGCAGAGTTCAGCTTTCTGTCTCGCCGGATGATGATTGGCTGACTGTTGCACAGAAAGAAAATTATCGGCTGAAAGTGGCTGACGAGCAGATCATTTTGAACGCCGGTGGCCCGGCTGGCATGTTGCATGGGCTTTCAACCCTGTTGCAACTCGGTCAGGACGGAGCGGGGCTGCCGCATGTCGAAATCAATGATGCGCCGCGTTTTCGCTGGCGCGGTCTGATGATCGATGTGGCGCGTCATTTCATGTCGGTTGCCGCGCTGCGTCGTCAGATCGACGCGATGGAACTGACCAAGCTGAATGTGCTGCATCTTCATCTGAATGACGGCGCGGCTTTTCGGGTGGAAAGTCACGTCTTTCCCCGCCTGCAAATGATCGGCGCGCACGGGCAGTATTATACGCAGGAGGATATCAGGGCGCTCGTGCGGTATGCTGCGGATCGGGGGGTGCGGATTGTGCCGGAATTCGATGTTCCAGGGCACGCTATGGCCATTCTCGAAGCCTACCCCGATCTGGCAGCCGCTGAACTGCCCGCCGCCAATGCGGCCTGCACAGGAAGTTCCGCGTGTGTTGCCGGTGGGAACATCAACAATCCCGCGCTTGATCCGACAAACGGCCATACAATGGATTTCGTCAGGAAACTCTTTGCCGAGATGGCAGGCCTGTTTCCTGACCGATATTTTCATGCCGGTGGCGATGAGGTGGTCGCATCGCAATGGACGCATAACCCGAAGATTGTCGCTGCGATGAAAGCGGGCGGATATGCTGACACGCAGGCCTTGCAAGGGGCTTTCACAGCCAGCGTGCAGGCTTTTCTCGCCAGTCAGGGAAAGACTGTGATCGGATGGGATGAAATTCTGTCTGCGCCCTTATCAAAAGATGCTGTTGTGGAAAGCTGGCGTGCCTCGAAATGGACCGCAGCGGCCGTGCAGGCAGGACACCCGGTGATTGTCTCGGCAGGGTATTATCTCGATCTTCTGCGACCTACACGTGAGCATTATCGTGTCGACCCGCTCGATATGCGGGCCATAGGTCTGTCCGGTGAAGAACTGGATTATGCGCATCGTACACATTTCCGCATGGCGGATGCATTCGCGCTTGATCCAGACATGCCGTCTCTGAAGGCAGAGCAGGAGCGTCTCGTTCTGGGTGGGGAAGCGGCCTTATGGACCGAGGTTGTTTCCGAACCCATGCTCGATCAGCGCGTCTGGCCGCGCACAGCGGCGATCGCCGAGCGCTTCTGGTCGCCTGCATCGGTCCGCGACACAGGTGACATGGAACAGCGTTTGCCACAGATCGAAGCGGAACTGGAGGCGCTGGTGCTTCACACGCCGCATGACCGGCAGGTCATGATTGATGATTTTGGCACACGGAAACCTGAAACCATTGCCAATTTGGTCGATGTTACCAGTCCAGTCAGAAACTATACGATCAATCGGATGGCAAAAAAAACAGGCGACGCCATTCTCTCATGGCCTATTGCCATTGCCACGCCGGATTCCTTCACCGCAATGCGCTTCAACCGTTTGGCTGAAGCCTATGTGCGAGGAGATCGTTCTGTAGAGCCGGTGCTGCGTCGCGATTTGCGGCGATGGTCTGACAATGACCATGTTTTCGAGAGCATTTCGGAAGAAACCGCAGACCTGAAGATGGTGCGTCCCATTTCAGCACAACTGGCGGCTCTTGCACGTTTGGGGCTGGATGTTCTGGATGGAAAAGCAGGCACTTCTACATTCAGGGAAAAAGCCAGGACACTTCTGGCCGAGCAGGACAGGGCTCAGGCAGCGTCGTCTTGGCAACTGCTGCCTCCGCCGTTGCCGCAGCCTGCTGGTGGGCTGCTCATCAATATTGTTCCGGGCGTAAAAATGCTGGTGGAAAGCCAGACAGGCAAAGCGCCGTAGTCTGACTTTCGCAACCGGCTCAGTCGGAGTGGGGCGTAGGGCGGCCTTCCAGAGAAAACGCCATGACGAGCGCTGCGACCCATCCGATCAGTGTCCAGCCCAGAAAAAAGTTGACGGCAAAGACAGCAGGTTTCCGAATGGTGTCGCGTAAGCAGGCCATGATGAACGGCACGAAGTAGATGGCGAACCCACTGGCCAGTAACAGCACAGCAAGGGCAATGGGGAGTCCGAATAGCGATTTCGATGCAGGCTGAGACGTCGCTGGTGCTGGCGAAAGGGCAGGGGCTTTTGCTGTTTGAGGCTGCTCTGCTTTGGGCGGGACTGCGACGGTTTGCACAGGATGTCCCAGAAGAACAGCTGCATCGGCGTCGGAGAGGAATGGTGTGGGGTCGGGCCTTTGTGTGTCGCGTTTCCATTGCGCGATGGCAGCGCGCGTCGCCTCACCATACACACCATCCGCCGTCGAGCGCGCAGGCATGTAGCCAAGAGTGATCAGACGTCGTTGCAAGGCAATATGTTCGTCGATTGGACGCTGGGATTCTTCCAGAGCCGCACCGGACAGTCTGGCCCGGTATTTCTCAGCCAACCTGTCCATGGCCGCAGCATAACAGGACATTGCATCAGCGGAGACCGTCTGGTCATCAGCTCCGGGGATCGGGAGTTGGCATTCCTGATCAATGGCGTTTTCCGCCAGAACGATTTCCTGCCGCAGACCTTTCCATCCTTCCGGTCCAACGGCCTGACGCAAGGCATAATAAACACGATCAAACGCCAGTTGATGTTCTGCTGCACTGCTGTTTTCACACAGAGCCAGTGCGACGCCGTTCTTTTGCGGCGGAGTGAGGCAGGAAAAATCAGGATGGTAACGGCTGGCTTCGTGAATGGCTGGCTCCGCGTCGGGAGCGACTGTCAGCGCTTCCTGTGGAGAGACATATCCCTGCGCCACGAGAAAGCCCGCGAGCGCCTGAGGGAACGGAAGCGGAGCGCGCTCGTCTTCCGAACATTCTGACTCCATGCGACCACCAATGGTGCAGAGAGACAGGGAAAAGCCGGAGTCGATCTCATGGTCGTAGCGGGGCAGCATATAAGTCCAGCCAGCCGCGAACTGTCCCATGAGGGCTTTCATCGCCACATAATAGGCGAGAAACCCATTGGGTTCGGAACGATTCTGCTGCGTCCAGAACCCTTCGTTCTCTTTCAGTTCCTGCTCGAGATAAGGGCGGAAGGGCGCGTCTCTTGTCACATTGACCAGCCGACCACCGACGTAACGGTAGATGATGTCGGGGATATAGGAGCCAGCGTGAGATGCGAAGGTATAAAGGAAACTTTCGTCGCCCGTGATGATTTCGGACGCGGAATCTCCGTCGAGATCGATGAAGCGGGGACGCCCCTCTCCGGCCAGTTCCGAGGGGCGCGTCGCTGTCCATGTGCCATCGGTTGCCGTGCCGACCACGGAAGTGATGGCACAGCAATGCGCCCCCCCGGTGTAGATGGAGGTGATGGCTTGCGGGAGTGGGGTGTTCGCGTCGAGACGGCGCAGTTCAAGCTGCATGTCCCGTACATCGCTGGCATCGCGATTATAGGGTGTCAGAGCACCGACGAAAGGCGGACGGTTGGGGTGGCTCGTGTCCGTAACGGTAAGAGTCGCCATGCGACAGGCACCGGAAGGAAAGGAGTCTTCGGTGTTCAGAAGCGTGGGAATGTTGCAGTCAGCCTGCTGACGGAGGTCGATTGCCGCGTTGATGCCTGCCGCTGAGATCGCGATCTGGTTCTGGTCGTTCAGATCCGCATGGGCGAGGGGTGGCGTTGCTGTGGCGCCCCGCGCTTTTAGTGCTCCGGTCAGAAGCATGAGCGCCGTTGTTGCGCAGACTGCTTGCCTCAGTGTCATGACGCGTATTCCTTGATTTTGCTCCACATTACCGCGACGCTTCTCCAGTCGCCATGTTTCTTTCCTGAGGGCATTCGTTCTTCAGTCCCCTGACTGCTAGAATAAACGTGACAGCGATGCCTGACGCATAAGGTGACATGTGAAAGACCAGCCGGTTTCCTCTGCAGAAGATGTCTTCATGGACATGAAGGCCAGACTGGCTGAGAAGCCGGATGACCCTGTGTTGCAGCATGCTCTTGCGCGCGCGGCCTATGACCTAGGACGCTACGATATCGCTGTGGCCTATGCAGGACGTGCGGTGCGGACTGATCCAAGGGGCGCGTTCCACGTCACGCTCGGTCTCGCGTTGCGACGGCTGGGCCATAAAGAGGCCGCGCGTTCGGCCCTTCATGTCTCTGTTCTGACAGATCCGGACAATCCATCCACGCATCTCGCATTTTCAGAGAGTCTTGAGGAAGATGGGGAAGTTGTGGACGCAGAGGCGGAACTGCGTCTCGCAGTGGATATGCGCCCGCTGGAGGCAGGATATCATCTGGTGCTGGCCCGGTTTCTCGAGCGTCATGGCCGTGTGTGCGAAGCACTGAGTGTAGCGCGGCGGGCCACACGCCTTGCCGCATCGGACGACGTTATGACGCGGCAGTATGAGGCCTCATTGCTGGCTCGCATGGGAGACGTACAGGAGGCTGAGCCGCTTTTCGCTCGGATAAGGGCGCTGTGCCCACATGATCCGGCCGCGTGGGCCAATCATGGGGCGATCCTGTTCGAACTTGGCCAGCTCGATGAGGCGCGTGAAGTACTAGAGCAGGCCGTGACAATGGCCGCTCCTGCGGCGGAAACACTCAGCAATCTCGGTCTGGTCCGCATGGCGCTCGGCGACCTTGCTGGAGCCGACAGGCTTTTTTCCGCCGCGCAGAGTTTGCGCACGGACGACACCCGTATCATGCTCAATCGCGGCACCTGCCTGAGTGACTTGGGCCAATGGGATGAAGCGGAAAGACTTTTCCGTGATGTCATGACCGGAAATCCGGAAAGCACTGATGCTGTCCGGGCCCGTTTCAATCTGGGCACGATACAGTTGGCGGAAGGCAGGTTTTCCGAAGGATGGCGCAATTTCGAGGCACGGCGCACGCTTGTGCAGCCTTTGCCGCGTCCAGACCTGCCTGCGTGGGATGGCAGAGAAACTTCACATCCGGTGCTGCTATGTGGTGAACAGGGACTAGGTGATTACCTCCAGTTCCTGCGTTATGTGCCGCAGGCCGCACATCGCGCCCCAATCGATCTTCTTGTTCCGGAAACCTTGTTTTATTTGTTGCAAGAATCCTTGGAACTCCCCTTCTGGAGAGAGGCTTGTGATGCGGATCGATTGAGAATGTATTCTTCCGCACAGGACTGCCGCGCAAAGGCGAAAGCCTCGCTTCTGAGCCTGCCCAGTCTTCTGGGAGGAGCGAAACTCTCTTCGTCCGGCCCTTACCTGCACAGGACGGCAGAACCAACGCTGCAAAAGAGAGATAGCCTACGAGTAGGACTCTGTTGGGAGGGAAATCCCGGATACCGGTTCGATCGTCGTCGTTCGATCGGTCTTGAGCGGCTGGAACCTCTTCTGTCCGTGCCTGGCGTAGAGTGGTTTTCTCTCGTTCCTTCAAAAATACCTGATGGCTTCAAAGCGCTTCCTGAAGGAGATCTTTCCGTGACGGCAGCCGTCATGAACGATCTTGATCTTGTCATTTCTGTGGATACCGCCATGGCGCATCTGGCGGGAGCACTGGGTGTTCCGTTATGGCTGTTCAACCGCTTCGGTGGTGACTGGCGGTGGGCATCGGGCAACTGGGATACCAAGACGGGAAAGCATTTGTGGTATCCGCAGACGAGAATGTTCGCACAACAGACTGCGGATATGCCCGAACAGGCATGGCGGGAACCAATCGCTGAAGCTGCCCGGGCCTTATGGCAAAAAGCGAACCAGCCCAGACCGTGATCTTATTTTGAGTAAGTCAGCAGGAGACGGTTCACGCTTTCCAGTGCTGTGAACATTTCCTTCCATATTCTGAAGAATTTCTCTTCCTTCATACCACGGTCAGCCATGATGCTGGCCAGCTTTCCCACGGTCCGTTGGCCATCGATCAGTGGCAGGATGCTGCGAGCCTGAGCGGGGAGGGGAATGGGCACGATGAGGGTGCCAAACGCGAAAGGCAGCGTGCCATTCGGTAAAATCTGTTTCGCGAGTTCTTCGCCGGGGATTTCCCGCATGACGGGGACAGCCTCTACTGCGCAGGCATCTGGCGGCACAATACGACCTCCCTTGCGCACGACATAAACCACATGCGTAGCCATGTTGCCGGTCAGTTCTTCCGCAGTCGCCGCCTTTTCGCGCGGTGTCATCTGTTCGATGCGTGTGCGCAATTTGGGATCGGGCAGAAAAAGCGCCGGGTCGTAACGCGCTGGTTCCATCAGGCAGGAAGGTTCGAGACCTGCCTGTTCCAGAAGATCAAGAAATGCGGTGATTGTGTAGGCACGATCACGAGGATTCAGAAGCAGGTCATAGAGCCCGGCATTGCCGCCATTCAGATGATCGCCGAAATTGCCATTCTGATGCAGCCATGCCGTTGCTGGAAGATGACGCATGACGCGTTTGGCGACATCGAGACGGGTCGAAGGACTTTCAGAAAAAGGTGTTATTTTCTCAAGGGCTTCCTGAAGCATGTAAACGCCGGTTCGTCCATAGGGCGCATAGACCATCAGCCCCATGCCACCTCCGGGTGCAAGTCGGTTTTCCAGCGCTTTCAATGTGGTGAAAGGATCGGGGAGATGGTGCAGCACACCACAGCAGTCGATGTAATCGAAAAGCCCCAGTTCGAGGCTGTCGAGTTCTGTCAGAGATCCCTGAATGAACTGCATGTTGTGCAGATCGCGGACTTTCGCGCGCTCCTGAACAATCTTCAGCGCATGAGAAGAACGATCAAGGCAGACGACTTCTCCGGGACGGTTGGCGCGAGCCAGATGAGTAGCGAGCATAATCGCGCCATCACCCGTTCCACATCCGGCGATAAGAACACGGAGGGGCATTTCAGGGGAGCGCCGTGCGCCGAATACCCAGTAATCGATTTCCCTCAGATGGCTTGGGCTGCCGATCAGCAGGCGTGTCTTTTCGTCGGCTGGATTCCGTTCCGGGTAAGGATAGGCTTCGTATTGCGCGGCCAGTTCTGCATCGCGGGTGTCGATGGCGGAGTCTGTCGTCATACGAGGGAAATCCTTCCTGAAAACGGCCTGTTATAAGGTCGCGTGTTGATGGAAAGCCTGCTTGAGACTTTCGATCATTGCGTTTGTATTCGGTGTCTTGGCTGTGACGACTTCTGAAAAACCGGCTTTTCGCAGTTCTTTTGCCGTATTTTCTGAAATGGAAATGGCCCGCAGCCCTTCTGTGGCTATTCCGGTCTGCGTCAGAGCCGCGCAGAATGCACGTGCACTGGCGGCCGAAAAAACCATGCTTACGCCGATAGCCTTTTCCTGAAATGCTTGGAGCGTGGGTGACGGAAGCTGAGTGGCAGCCGACGTGCTGTAAGCTAAGCGCCGCCGGATGCGGAAACCTGCATGCCGAAGGGTTTTCGCCAGATCGACGCCCTGCTTTTCACCCGACAGCAGCAGCAGCGATCCCTTGTTCGGTGATAGGTGTGTCAGCACCACTTCTGCCAGTTGCGTCGCATTGCCACTGGCGCTGATGACTGTGCGAAAGCCCGCGGCGCGGACACGGGAAGCCGTTGCGTCGCCGACGGCATAGACCGGGATAGTATGGTCAACGGCTTCCGAGAGGGCAGGGATCGCCTGACTGCTGGTGATCAGAACGGCTGCCATGCCAGTTTGCGGTGCCAGCGAACGAGGCGTCACGCATAGCGACTCCATCCCCCATGTCTGCCAGCCCTGTTGCTCCAGCAAGGCGCGGGTTTCAGTCAGTCCGGGTTCTGGGCGCACGACAAGGACACCGCGGCGTTGAGGTGTGTCCCTGTTCATGCTGGTCGATCAGTCGATGAAGATGTCGGCAGGGCTGTCGGCGCGCAGATTCCGCCCGAGTTCACGGCCGATGCGTTCGGCGTCGGTGGCAGGCCCCGTCACTTCCCGACGCAGCAGGAAGGTGCCGTCCTCCGAGGCCACAAGGCCGGTCAGGTGAAGCTCACCTTTGGGGCCAGCGGCAGGCTGGAGCAGACGCGCGTAACCGCCAATCGGCGTGCGGCAGGAGCCGTCGAGTTCGGCAAGGAGAGCCCGTTCGGCGGTGGAGACGGCCCGGGCTTCGTAGTCTTCAATGGCCGCCAGCAGTTCACGCAGTTCGATATCGCTTTCGCGTACCGTGACGCCCACAATGCCCTGTCCTGCGGAGGGGACCATGACTGCGGGATCGAGCACGATGGACGCACGATCTTCCATGCCGAGACGGCGCAGGCCGGCCAGCGCAAGAAGCGTGGCGTCACACTGACGCGCCGCCAGCTTGTCGAGTCGCGTCTGCACATTGCCGCGCAGAAGGCCGAATCGGAGGTCGGGCCGCACATGAAGCATCTGAGCCTGTCGCCGCACGGACGCACAGCCCACAAGCGCGCCCTTCGGCAGGGCGGAGTAAGGATCGTTCGAGTCTTTAGCGGGCTTCAGGCCCGGACCGAGAATGAGGGCGTCGCGGGCGTCTTCCCGGCGCATGGTGCAAGCCAGCACGAGACCCGGGGGGAGGGTCGTCTCTAGGTCTTTCAGGCTGTGAACCGCGAAATCGATGCGCCCATCGAGCAGCGCTTCATGAATTTCCTTGGCGAACAGTCCTTTACCGCCAATTTCCGCCAGCGGCCGGTTCTGCACCTGATCGCCTGTCGTGCTGATCAGGTGCTCCTGAAAGGCGTTCATGTCGCGCAGAACAGGGCAGAAACGCGTCAGCCGCGTGAGAAAGGCGCGGGTCTGCCACAGCGCCAGAGGGGAGCCTCGCGTGCCGACGCGCAGCGGAAGCTGGCGCCGGTGCTGGGGTGTCGTAGTCTTCCGACGCGCTGCTGCTTCGGCGGCAACCTTCTGGAGCGCGGGAGACGGAGATGTTTGAGATGGCTGTGCGGAGACCATGTGGCGTGTTTATTACCAGCACCGGATGAAGGAAAGGTGACGTGACGCCAGTTATGACCGACAGAAACGCTACTTGTGGCGGGGAGCTATACCCGACAGGGCCAATCCTTGCCATTGAATCCTCATGCGATGAGACGGCATGTGCCATTCTTTCACCGGAGGGGCAGGTGCTGGCCGAGACATTGGTTTCGCAGCAGGACCATGCGGCATTTGGCGGCGTGGTGCCGGAAATCGCCGCGCGCGCGCATCTGGTTCTTCTGCCGGATATCGTCCGGAAAACCGTTGAAAAATCAGGTCTTACGCTCTCAGGGCTCGGTGCTGTCGCTGCCAGTGTCGGACCGGGTCTGATCGGGGGCCTGATCGTTGGAACCAATTTCGGCAAGGGGCTGGCCATCGCCCTGCGCAAGCCTTTCGTGGCAGTGAATCACATCGAGGCTCATGCGCTGTCCGCAAGGCTGCCCGGCGTGGCGCCGGAGGGTGTCGCATTTCCCTATCTCCTGCTTCTGGTTTCCGGGGGGCATTGCCAGTGTCTGGCGGTGGAGGGTGTCGGACGGTACCGCAGGCTCGGCGGCACAATCGACGACGCGGCGGGAGAGGCGTTCGACAAGGCGGCGAAGATGCTGGGGCTAGGTTGGCCCGGCGGCCCACAACTTGAAGCATTGGCTCGAGAAGGTGATCCGACGGCATTCGCTTTTCCGCGTCCGCTCAAAGGACGGGAGGGCTGCGATTTTTCCTTCTCCGGCCTGAAAACCGCTTTGGCGCGGCAGCTTGAGCCTTATGGCATGGAGACTCTGCCGCGTGTTCTGGCGGCGGATCTGGCGGCGAGCTTCCAGCAGGCCATTGCCGATGTGGTGGATGACCGGGTGCGTCATGCCTTCACGATGATGGAACAGCCAACCGCGCTGGTTGCAGCAGGCGGTGTGGCCGCCAATGGCATGCTGCGCGCCTGTCTCACCCGGATTGCGGAGGACCATGGGGTGCCGTTTGTGGCGCCCCCATTGCGGCTCTGCACGGATAATGCGGTGATGGTTGGCTGGGCAGCCTTGGAAGTCTGTCGGGAAGCAGCGCGGCGGGGTTGTCCCATGCCGGATGATCGGGCGCTTCGTCCGCGCCCTCGCTGGCCTCTGACGGAAATGGAGAGCCGTTTCGCGCAGAACACGGATGCGTCGGTCACCCCTGCAATTTGATCCAGATCGCTTGTCGGGGCGCGACCATGTGCTATGTCCGTCGCCCTGCGGAAGCTTACGGATAAAACATGACGAAAAATCGATTTCTGACCGGCGCTGCGGTTCTGGCACTGCTTGGCGCCTTCGGTCTCGCTCCGGCAAAGGCGCAGACTGAGTCCACCCGGGTGAATCCGGCGGTGACTGCTGCGGCCATTCAGACCATTCCGGGCATGCCGCCAGTTGTCGATCCGAACAACATCTATTCCGAGGCCCGTGCCGGAAATCTTAATCCGGAGGTGGCCAAAGACCCGGCCCGCATCTATGTGCCGAACCTGCGCTCGAACGATGTGTATGTCATCGATCCGGCGACGATGAAGGTCGTGGACCGTTTCCCTGTCGGGAAAAGCCCCCAGCATGTGGTGCCTTCATGGGATCTGCGCACGCTCTGGGCGACGAACAATGCCGAGGGTACGACCGACGGCAGCCTGACGCCGATCGATCTGCGCACGGGTAAGCCCGGCGCGCCGGTTCCGGTCGATGACCCTTACAACATGTATTTCACGCCCGACGGCAAGTCGGCCATTGTGGTGGCGGAAGCCCGCAAGCGGCTGGATTTCCGCGACCCGCATACCATGCAGATGCAGGGTTCGGTGGAAGCGCCTCAGTGCCGTGGCATCAACCACGCCGGCTTCTCCATCGATGGACGCTATGCCATTTTCACCTGCGAATTCGGCGGCATGCTGGCGAAGGTGGATACGGTCAACCGTCAGCTGATCGGCTATCTGAAGCTGTCCAAGGGTGGTATGCCGCAGGACATCCTGACGGCTCCGAACGGCAAGACCTTCTACGTGGCTGACATGCATGCTGACGGCGTGTTCATCGTCGATGGCGATACGTTCAAGGAGATTGGTTTCATTCCGACAGGCGTCGGCACGCACGGCATCTATCCGAGCCGGGATGCGAAATTCATGTATGTGGCGAATCGTGGTTCCCACAAGGTGCATGGCCCGCGTCACAGCAAGGACGGCAGTGTTTCCGTTATTGATTTCGTGACCAATCAGGTCGTGAAGACATGGCCGATTCCCGGTGGCGGCAGCCCCGACATGGGCAATGTCAGCGAAGACGGAAAGCTGCTGTGGCTGTCCGGTCGTTTTGACGATGTCGTTTATGCCATCGACACGAATACCGGGGCGATGACCATCATCCCTGTTGGTGCCGAGCCGCATGGCCTGGCTGTCTGGCCGCAGCCCGGTCGTTATTCCGTGGGTCATACGGGTATCATGCGCTGAGCCCATATTCCTGAACTGGCGAAGGTCCATGACCTTCGTTCAGGGAAGGTGGCTGTGGCGAGCCAGCCGAGGTATTTCCGTGCCTCAATTCAGCTCTGGTAAATTATTTCTGGTGCCCGGCGACGCTTCCTCCTAAAAGTTGCCCCCAAATTTTATTACCAACCTCGCATTGTGTGCTCAGATGGTCCCGCGAACGGCGGCGGACAGACTTATGATCACACGGTGCTTTTGACATGGAGATCTCCGGCTCATGTTAGACGTCTTGCCGCGCGTTTCGTCTGAAAACATCCCTTCCGGCCTGCTGCCGGTCGAAGGGCAGGAAGGCGTGTGGCACCTTGCGCCGCCGGAGAAGGAATATGGTCACCTCTTCCCGGCCAAGGTGCTGACGGTTCATCACTGGACCGACCGCCTGTTTAGCTTCACCACCACCCGTGATCAGGCCCTGCGCTTCGAGAACGGCCAGTTCACGATGATCGGCATGGAAGTGGACGGCAAGCCGCTGCTGCGCGCCTACTCCATCGCTTCGCCGAACTATGAAGAGCACATGGAGTTCCTCTCCATCGCCGTGCCGGATGGTCCGCTGACCTCGCGTCTGCGTCATGTGAAGGTGGGGGACACGGTGCTGATCGGTCGCAAGCCCGTCGGCACGCTGCTGCTCGACAATCTGCGTCCGGGCCGTAACCTCTACTTCCTGTCCACGGGCACTGGCCTCGCGCCGTTCATGAGCCTGATCAAGGACCCGGAGTGCTACGAGCGCTACGAGAACGTCATCCTGACGCACACCGTGCGTATTTCTGGCGAGCTGGCCTACTTCAATCACATTCGTCACGAACTGCCGCAGCATGAGTTCCTTGGCGAGATGATCGCTTCCAAGCTGCGTTACTATCCGGCTGTGACTCGCGAAGACTTCGAAGTGACCGATCGCATCACGACGCTGATCGAAAACGGCAAGCTATTCTCGGATCTGAACCTGCCGCCGTTCGATCCGGAACTGGATCGCGTGATGATCTGCGGTTCACCGGAAATGCTGGCTGATACCGAGAAACTGCTCGAAGCACGGGGTTTCGACGAAGGCAACAACTCCAAGCCGGGTGCTTATGTTGTCGAGAAGGCGTTCGCCGAGCGGTAAGCCGCGCTGGAATGCTGGTTTGTGGAAAGGCTCTGGGCGTGTTGTCCGGAGCCTTTTTGTTTTGTGATAGTCCTCGCCTCATTCAAGACATTCCGTCTGTCAGCGATGTTCCTTATGCGGCCAAGCTACACCATGATTCTTTCCGGACAGAAGTCAATTGATGGCCGTTTTGTCCGTTCCTGACATCAAGCCAGTCTTCTCCTGTTTTCTGCTGTTTCCGCCGAACAGCACATCCACAATCTGCTGCTCGACCGAGAGATGATCCTGTGCATTCGCTTCAAACAGGGTTTTCGCTGTATTGTCAGCGGTATTGTCGGTTGAAGGCGTTGTAATCTTTCCACTGTCGGTCTGCTGGACGGAAGCGGTTACCTGCTCTGTTTTAGTTTCTGTCGCGGATGTAGTCACGATTTTTGTCCGTCCTGCGGCGGCCGTGTCTACATAATCGGGGATAACCTGCGCGTTCTCAACTTCTGTTCGCGTCATGCCATAGGTGAAGGACACTTCTTCCGATGCACCTGCTCCAGTCTCACTCGCCGCGACCGCAGAGCCGGTTGTTTCGGAAAGTGTATAGACTGCCGTATCCAGATTGGCAGGGCTCCTGATGTTCTGGATTATGTCGTACAACTGCTTTTCAGTGGCGGTGGCATTGGCCGGCAGGGATGTGGCGTCCGCCATCTGGACAGCGGTGTTGATGAACGACGAACCTGCCGTTGCCTGATAAAAGGCTTTTTCAAGTGCCTCGACCTGCGGTGCCTTTGCCACGACGTCAGGCTGGTCGCCATAACGCGCCAGAGTGGAATAGCGGGCCACCTCCGCGAATGCGGTAGTCTTGTCCAGATCTGTTGAGGTGCTGCTGTTTATGGTCGCTGCGGCTTCGCTGAACAGCTTTCCCAGAAGGCTAATCGAATCCGTGTGGGACAGCAGGTTTTCCTCGTCACTTTCCTGCAACGGCGTGTCGATAAACTTAGTGCTGATTGTCTCGGATTCAGCAACTCCCGAGGAAGATGTAGCGGAAGTGTCTGTCTTGATACCCAGCCCCTGACTTAATGAAAACTGGAGAATGTTGAATGCACTCAGTGCGGAAATCGTATCGGACATGGCTTTTTTCCGTTTCGTGGATTTTTCCCGAAAAAAAGAATGCCAACGCATAGGTTAACGAATTCGGAATTTACTGATCTAGTTTAAAGTACACCTGAAATTTTCTCAAATATTCGCGAGAAAGGAATAGGCAATAACATGCTTGGGTCGTGCTTTGTTTGGTCGAATGAAAGCGTGTAAGTGCGATTTCCAGATTGTCCCGCTTCGTCTGTTTCTATTGTTCCTAACAACATCACAATACAATCGCTCACGGTTGATCCGCAGCACTTCAGTTGATGTGTCATAATGTCTGCCCATCCGGAGTGAACTGCCATTTTTTGACAAAAAGCAGCCATAGGCATCGGTTATGAAACGAATTTCTCCCTTCACACCTGACAGCATAGCCTTGCCACCACTAGCGCCACGCCACCCAGCACCCCCAGCGACAGAGTAACAACAGCCACCACGCGCGGGCCGGCTGCCAGCACGCTTCGCAGGTCAACACCCAGCCCAAGTGCCGCCATGGCAACGAGAGTGAGCAAACCGCTCATCGTGTGGAGCGGTCCAAGCAGGGCATGCGGCACCAGATCAAGCGAGCGTGCCGCCATCAGTCCCATGAAGACCAGGATGAAGGGCGGCAGGAACTTGTTCAGACTGAAACTCGGTTTCGTGCTGTTTCTGAACGGAGTCTGGCGGGCGTAAATCATGGAAGAGACCGCCACCACCGGGCCAAGCATCAGCACGCGCACCAGTTTGACCAGTGTGCCGATCTGCACGGCCGTTGCACCCATCGGCCCAGCGGCCGCCAGCACCTGCGGCACCGCATAGACCGTCAGGCCCGCAAGCACGCCACCGGCTGTCTGTGTCAGATGCAGGTTATGGGCCACCAACGGCAGGCACAGGACCACCAGAATGCCGAGCACGGCTGTGAACGCGACGGCGGTCGCGGCTTCGTCGCTGTCCGCGTCAATGGCAACTGCCACGGCGGCAATGGCCGAGTTGCCGCAGATGGCGTTACCGCAGGCAATGAGCACCGCCATTTTTGCTGGCAGACCGAATGCGCGACCTAGTAGAATGCCTGTACCAATCGCGATGCCGACAGTCGCTACAATGCCAACCACCAGCGCAGGCCCGGCTTTGAGAACCATTTCGATGCTGACCGCAGCGCCCATCAGGGCGACGGCTGCTTCCAGCAGAGTATGAGCAGAGAAATGGAGGCCACTCTCAAAGGTCGCCGGCGGCTTCCACAGGGTTCGCAGAACGGTGCCTGCGAGAATGGCGAGCACGAGGCTTTCGATCCAGGCCGAACCTGTAAGGATGATTTCCGCCTGTTCAAGGAGCATGGCGCTCCCCGCGACGGCCAGACTCAGAAGGAAGCCGGGTAGCGTGCGAAAGAGAAGGGGTGTCCGTTTCATGCAGGAAACATCGCGCCGCACGAATGACAAATCCAATGGATTGATATATTTGTTTCAATAAAGGAAATTTATTGAATGACGCTTGAGCAGCTCCGTATTTTCGTGACAGTCGCAGAAATGCTGAACATGCGGGCCGCGGCGGAACGGCTGCATCTCTCACAGCCCGCCATCAGCGCCGCCATCGCGGCTCTCGAAGAGCGCCATGCGACGCGCCTTTTTCACCGCATCGGACGCGGGCTTGAACTGAACGAGGCAGGAAGGGCGTTTCTGCCTGCTGCGCGGAATGTATTGGCCAAAGCGACCGAAGCATTGCAGGTGCTTGATGATCTGTCGGGGCTGGTGCGCGGCGAGTTGCGTATCGCTGCCAGCCAGACGGTGGCGAACTACTGGCTGCCGGGTTTTCTGACACGGTTCGCCGTCCGTTATCCGACTATCAGGCTGAATCTGCGCGTTGGCAACACGACGCAGGCAGCAGCATCTGTCATGGGTGGCGAAGCCGAGCTGGGTTTTGTCGAGGGCAAGATTGATGATGCGCTTTTGCTGCATAAACAGCCTGTCGGAGGGGACGATTTTCGCCTGTATGCGGCTCCCGGACACCCACTCGTTGGGCGTGCGCTGCGTCGGCAGGATCTTGTCGAAACGCAATGGGTACTACGGGAGGAGGGGTCCGGCACGCGCGATCACCTTGCGCGATGTCTGAAGTCCATTTTCCAGATTGATCTGGCTGATCTCGATATCAGGCTGGTGCTTCCTTCCAATGAAGCTGTGTTGGAAGGTGTTTCAAGTGGCGGATTGATCTCGGCAGTCTCCGACCTCGCCGCAGCGTCGCGGGTGCGGGCGGGGCTGGTTGAAGCGCTGGATTGCACGCTGGAGAAACGCAGTTTTCACATGCTGCGCCATCGTGAGCGGCCTATGAGCCGCGCGGCACAGGCCTTTGTGGAGATGCTTTAACCGTCCATCTGTCACACAGAGCAATGTCTTAAATCCACAGATGGTTGTCTCCGCTCCTCACTCAAGGCATTTTCCCGACCGACAGTTTGATGAACCCGAGTGGAGTGGACAGAATGCCCGAAGATACATCGTACGACGTTGACCTGCTGGTCATCGGCGCGGGATCGGGCGGCGTCCGCTGCGCACGGATCGCCGCCGGACATGGTGCACGCGTGGCGGTCGTGGAAAGCCGTCACTGGGGTGGCACCTGTGTCAATCTGGGTTGCGTGCCCAAGAAGCTGATGGTTCAGGCCAGCGAATATGGTGACTATGTTCAGGACAGTCACGGATTCGGCTGGAACACGGAGCAGGGCGCTTTTGACTGGGGCAAGCTGATTGCCGCCAAGGACAAGGAAATCTCCCGTCTCAACGGCATCTATGTCTCGATGCTGGAAAAGGCGGGCGTGCGGCTGCTGACGGGCTTCGCCCATTTCGAGAATGCCCATACCATCGTCACGAAGCCGACGGCGCTCGCGCCTGACGCCAAACCGGAACGCATCACGGCGAAGCAGATTGTCATTGCGACAGGATCGACCCCTTCCAAGCTGGATATTGTCGGGGCCGAGTTCGCCATCACCTCGGACGAGGTGTTCGGTCTGAAGGAAATGCCGAAGCGTGTCTGTATCATCGGGGGCGGTTATATCGGTATTGAATTTGCCGGCATTTTCGCAGGCCTCGGGGCGAAGGTCGATCTGGTTTACCGGCAGGCGCTTCCTCTGCGCGGTTTCGATGAGGACATGCGGACGGCGCTGCACGAAGCCATCGACCAGCGGGGCGTAACGCAGCATGTGAAGGCGAGTCCGACGCGAATCCGCAAGGATGGTGATGATCTTGTGGTCACTCTCGACAATGGTTCGGACGTAACGGTCGACTGTGTGCTGCTGGCCACCGGGCGGCATCCGAAAACCGCAGGGCTGGGACTGGAGAACACCCGCGTCCGTACGACGGAAGAGGGGCGAATCGAGGTCGATCATCATTCGGAAACGGCTGAACCGGGTGTGTTCGCCATTGGAGATGTAACGAACCGCCTGAATCTCACGCCCGTTGCGATTGCTGAGGGGCATATTCTTGCCGATCGCCTGTTCGCGCATACCGCGCGTTCCTGGTCGTTCGACACCACGCCGAAGGCAGTGTTTTTCACCCCGCCTCTGGCCAGCGTTGGCCTGACGGAAGAAGAAGCTGCGGAAAATGGCGCGACGGATATTTATCTCTCGAAATTCCGCCCCATGCGGCACACGCTAAGTGGGCGCGAGCGTCGCACTCTGATGAAGCTCGTTGTCGATCAGGCGACCCAGAAGGTTGTTGGTGCGCATATGCTGGGTGAGGACGCCGCCGAACTGATGCAGGGGCTGGCCATTGCGGTCACTGCCGGACTTCGGAAGGCGGATTTTGACAGGACGATCGGAATCCATCCGACCTCCGCCGAGGAGTTCGTTACCATGCGGACCCGGACCCGGGTGAGGGGCTCCTGAATTTATCTGCATTCGGCCGTTATTTTCTTTATGAATTGCGGCCTTGAGCATTTCGTTACGAATAGGCTACGTATAGGTTTAGAGATAATGGCGGGGGCGTGCTGTGTGCCGGATATGGCGGTGCGCGCCCGTCTCACGCGGATAGCGCATGTCGCAAAACAGACGAACCAGACGCGAATGAGGCAGGGGGCAGCGAGCGTTTATGAATAATAAGTTTTCCTCGTTCGCGGGTCATCGCCCGCACCGACAGAACGAGACAGCGGGATACGGGAAGTCCGGCTTCCTTGCCGCTGTTCTGGCTGGCACCACAGTGCTGTTTTCGTCCCTTCCGGCTTTTGCCGCCGATGAGGCCGCGCCGACCATCGATACGGGCGATACCGCATGGATGCTGATCAGCACGGCGCTTGTGCTGATGATGACCATTCCGGGTCTTGCCCTGTTCTATGCGGGCATGGTCCGCAAGAAGAACGTCCTTGCGACATTGATGCAGAGTTTCGCCATCTGCTGCATCATCACCATCGTCTGGATGGTCGCGGGTTACTCGCTGGCCTTCACCAATGGCACGCCGTATATCGGTGGTCTGTCAAAGGCGTTTCTCGCGACGCTGGGCGATCACATCACGAAGGGTGCGGATATTCCCTTCACGATCGGCGCTGGCACGGATGCCGCTTCCACGATGACCATTCCTGAGAGCATCTTCATGATGTTCCAGATGACGTTCGCCATCATCACACCGGCATTGATCGCGGGTGCATATGCGGAGCGTATGAAGTTTTCCGCTGTCTGTGTGTTCAGCATTCTGTGGTCATTGATTGTCTATGCCCCGGTCGCTCACTGGGTCTGGAGCCCGCTTGGCTGGCTGGCCGGAATGGGCACCCTCGACTTCGCGGGCGGCACGGTTGTGCATATCAACGCCGGTATCGCCGGTCTGGTGTGCGCCATCGTGCTCGGCAAGCGCCGTGGATATGGTCATGATGACCTCGCCCCATTCAATCTGACCTATGCCGTGATTGGCGCTTCTCTTCTGTGGGTGGGCTGGTTTGGCTTCAATGCCGGCTCGGCAGTCGGAGCCAATGGTCGCGCGGGCATGGCGATGGCGACGACGCAGATCGCTGCGGCTGCTGCGGGTGTGTCGTGGATGCTGGCGGAATGGGCGCGCACGGGTAAGCCGACGGTTCTGGGCATCATTTCCGGTGCGGTCGGTGGTCTTGTGGCCATCACCCCGGCGGCCGGTTTCGTTCTGCCGGGTGGCGCGCTGGCCATCGGTCTGATCACGGGCGTGGTCTGCTACTGGGGCGCCACGTCGCTCAAGCACATGATGGGCTATGATGACAGCCTCGACGCATTCGGTGTTCATGGCATTGGCGGTATCGTCGGCGCGCTGCTGACAGGTGTGTTCGCATACGGTCCGCTGTCTGCCACTGATGCTAACCCCTCCGGCACGTCCGGCTCGATTCACCAGTTGATCGTGCAGGCCGAGGCTGTTGGCGTGACGATTGTCTGGTGTGGCATCATGACGTTCGTGCTGTTAAAAGTGGTGGATCTTCTGGTGGGTCTGCGTGCTTCCACAGAAGCGGAGCAGGAAGGTCTCGACCTTGCGCTGCACGGCGAGCGCATCAACTGATCTTCATCCACAGCAATGGATGTAAAGGGCGGGTCTTTGATCCGCCCTTTTTTCTTGCGCTGCTGATTTCGATGTCTGTTTCTCTTCGGTTTTCTGTTAAATCATGGCTGTGTCGCGTGAAGGCGGCATCAGTAATACGACTGAGATGTAAGGACACTTGATGAGCTTCAATCGTTCCGCACGCGCGGCGACCGCCGCGTTTGCTCTTCTGGCAGGCGTGGCGTGGTTTGGTGTGGCGGACGCACGGGCTGCGGTCACGGCCAAGGAATGCCACGCCCAATTCAAGGCCGCCAAGGAAGGCGGTACTCTGGGCACGCAGACCTACAAAGAGTTCAAGGCTGCGCAGTGCGCGGGTTCGGAAGCTGAAGCGGATGACAAGGCGGACACGCCAGCCAAAACAGACGCGGCCGCGACTCCGGCTGCCGCAGAGGAAAAAACAGCCGCAACCAAGGCTTCGGAGAAGAAGAGTTCGGCTCCTGCCTATACGGGCAATGCTGTTTTTCCTAGCAAGGTTTCGTCGAAATATTCGTCCCTGTCCGCAGGCAAGGCGCGCATGAAAACCTGCGTCGACCAGTACAATGCGAACAAGGCGACAGGCGCAAACGCCGGTCTGAAGTGGATTCAGAAAGGCGGCGGTTATTACAGCGTCTGCAACAAACACCTGAAAGGTCTGTAATTCCTCAGCCCCTTTAATCTTTGTGCCTGAAAAGCCGTCACACATTGTGGCGGCTTTTTTTATGACCTGACCACACCTTTTGCGGCCGGAGTTAAGGGCTCAGCAAGGTCTGTATCGAGAAAATTAGTCATTAGAGCGAATAATGAGACCCAGAAATGATTTTGCAAAACCGCGTCAGGCACCGCCAAAACTGAGGTAACAGAATGAGCGACATGGATTTCACCTCATCGACCACCGTCTCAGGGTCATCTTATGATTCTGCTACAATCGAAAACGGGGTGAGCATTTCTGCAGTCAGTGGGAGCGTTTTTTCCACGGTTACTGTTGTAAATGGTGGCAAGCTTACCCTCGGTAATCAGGGTGTTGTCAGTGGTGGCACTGTGGAGGCGGGCGGCACATTAGTTGTTAATTCGGGCGGTATTGTAGAAAATGTGACGTTTGATGCGGGTGCCGCCCTGCTCACGGTGGCAAAAGGTGGTTCAGCCTCCGGTCTCATTTTAAATGTCGAGGAAGATGTTTTTGGCGTTGATTCAGGCGCAACTGTTAGTAAAGGGGTAACACAGAATATTGAGGTTGGTGGTAGCGCGGCTAATACAATAATACAGAATAGCGGCGTTCAACAAGTATATGGCTCTTCCACTAATGTAACGGTGATTGGTGGTGGCATAAACGATCAGTATTATGGTGTTCAGTCTGTCATGAATGGTGGTGTCGCGTCCGGCACTGTTGTGACAAATTACGGTGTGCAGGTTGTTTCTTCTGGTGGTGTCGCGTCCGGTACTAAGTTGGAGACTGGTGGTAGCCTGTCGCTGGATGAAGCGGGTGCCACTGTTTCGAATGTCACTGTTGGCAGTGGTGCCAGTCTGAGTGCGAATGATGGCGGCACGATCAATGGCGCTGAAATAGCAAGTGGTGGCACTCTTGCCATCGCTTCCGGTGGTGACGGCCTAGCCTCGCTTGCAAATGTTACGGTGGATAGCGGGGGCACGTTTACTCTTCGGAACGCAGGTTTTTCAATCACTGGTCTGACGCTCCAGAAGGGCGCGACTATTGATCTTCAAAGCTTTGACTATTCATCGACCGTTCCGGCAGTCACTGTCGACGGAAATACCGTTACTGTCACGGGCACGGACAGCGATGGAAATGCCATCACTCAGGCATTCTCTCTCGCCAGTGCGGTCGGCGCAATTTCAGCCGACGAATTCCAGATGGTGGACGATGGGACGGGGTCGGCTCTGCTTACGTATGTCGCGTGCTACTGCCTCGGGACGCTGATCGCGGTTGAGGAAGGGGAAGTGCCAGTCGAGACGCTGCGGATTGGTGATATGGTCCGCACTGCCTCGGGTGAATTGCGTAAAATACGCTGGATTGGCAGGCGTAGTTATGCGCCGGAGTTCGTGCGCAACAGTCATAGCCTCCTGCCGATTGTCATCAAGGCTGGTGCGATTGCGGATAATGTTCCCCGTCGTGATCTGCGTGTTTCGCCAAAACATGCCATGTATGTGGACGGCGTTCTGGTTCCGGCTGGTGC
Source organism: Acetobacter sp. (assembly GCF_047721705.1). Lineage (GTDB taxonomy): Bacteria > Pseudomonadota > Alphaproteobacteria > Acetobacterales > Acetobacteraceae > Acetobacter. The sequence goes on from NZ_JBDNXK010000008.1 coordinate 29,129, forward strand.
CCTGCTCAACAATCGCACCATCGTGCAGCAGGAGACCGCAGAACAGATCGACTATTTCCACATAGAACTGGACAGTCACGATCTGCTTCTGGCCGAAGGGGCACCTTCGGAAAGTTATATCGAAGACGGCGGACGCAGCATCTTTCATAACGCCGCCGAGTTTTACGTTCTTTATCCTGAAACCGACCCACAGGTGCCCGTTCACTGTGCGCCGCGCATTGATGATGGCGAGGAGCTGCTGGCGATCTGGAATCGTCTGAACGACCGGGCACTGGCGCTGGAACATCCCCGTATTGCCGGCCATGTGGAATACGCCAACGGTCACGAAATTTCCGGCTGGTTTGTGTCGCAGGAAGACACGGCGCCTTTTGAGATCGAGGTCATTGCCGACCGGAGGATTGTTGCACGTCAGTTAACGGCTGAGGCCAAACGGGTTGCCACAGAAAACGGAGAGGAAGTGCGGCACAGCTTCGCTGTTTCCTATCGGACGCCAATGGAGATGGAGAAGGCGCGCAATGTGGTGGTGCGCCGCTTCAGGGATAGAGCGCAGCTTTATCCGGGTGTCACATCCGCCACGCCGGTGGAAAAAGCGTCCGAGAAACCGCGTGTGGAAGTTGATCGGCAGCAGCTTCATGGCTGGATTGATCATGTCACCCGTGAATATGTGAGCGGCTGGGCATGGAATGCGGCGCATCCGTGGGACAGGGCGGAAATTGACATCGTTGTCGACGGAGAGTGTGTTGCTACCATTTCCGCATCTGACCACCGTGGCGACCTTGCCGCTGCCGGGATGGGGAATGGCTGGGCCGGATTCCGTTACAATTTCCCCACGCCTCTCGACTGGCGCAAGGCGCATGTGGTCGAGGTTCTTTTCGCGGGCACAACGGCTCCGCTGAATGGTTCGCCCGCGAGAGTGGGAGTGCCCGGAAATTTCGATGAGGCGATGCGTACGGCGATCGAACACGCCGTACAGGATCTGGAGAGCCCGGCGCGGCGGAAGGATGCACTGTCCTTCCTTCAGCAGCAGGCAGACCAGCTTCGCCAGCAACAGGCTGATCTCGATACGCGTCGTGAGGAAGTAATCGAACTCCATCGTGCCAGAAGGCAGGCCGGTCCGGCTGCGGCGAACATGCCCGTGATCCGCCGCGCTCTGGTGATTGCCGAGAGTATGCCTCGAATCGGTGACAATGCGGATGCCGTGCCGATGCTGTCGCATATGCGGTCGCTGGTGCGTCTGGGCTTCGATGTCACGTTCACCACAGTAGACGCTGCGCCTGCGCCGGATCTGGAAGAACAGCTCCAGCAGGAGGGAATCAGGATCGCGGGAGCGCCGGTCTATGGTTCTCCGGAAGAAGTGCTGCGTCGGCAGGCTGGCTCATTCGATGTGGTCTATCTGCGTGGCCTCAGCGTGGTGTCTTCCTTCGCCGGTCTGGCGCGGCGCTACATGAAGCGTGCCAAGCTGATCTATGGGGCGCGGGATCTGCAATATATCCGCATGGACCGTCAGGCGACGGTTGAAGGCCGTATGGATCTGAAGCGGGCCATTGGGCGCCTGCGGACATATGAGATGACGGCCGCCTTGCAGTGCGATGTGGTTCTTGTGCATTCGGCGACGGAAGCCACGGCGCTGCGTAGCCTGTTGCCGGGTCTAAACGTGCATATCACGCCTTGGGACGTCGCTGGAGAAATGGTGGACACACCCGCGACCGCACGTTCGGGAATTGCTTTTGTCGGCAATTACAACAGCGCGCCATCCCTGGACGCCGCACTGGTGCTTGTCCGCGATATCATGCCGCGCGTCTGGCAGAAGCTTCCGCATGTGCCTTGTCTGCTGGCAGGCTATGGGCAGGAGCACGTCCTGCATACGCTGGCGACGAAGGCGGGAGAACTGGGTGGAAACGTGCAGGTTCTGGGGCCGGTCGATGATCTCCGGAACGATCTGTTTGCCAAGGCACGTGTGAGCGTTGCGCCCATGCAGTTCAGCGCCGGTATCGTCGCCAAGGTGGTTGATAGCTTCTCCGCTGGTGTGCCCTGTGTGCTGACGTCCGTTGCGGCGGAAGGATTTGCCCTCCCCAAAGCTCTTTCAGGTCTGGTGCAGGATGATGCTGAAGCAATCGCTGAAGAGATCATCCGCCTGTATGAAAATCCTGACATGGCGGATGATCTTGGGCAGCTTGCCCATCGGATGATTCAGGCAAAGTTCTGTGTAGATGAAGTCGATCAGTGCTTCGTTCGGGCCTTGGGGCTTCCTGTCGCCAACGCCCAGAATGAAGCCAAAAGAGCCTGAGGGGCTGGTGGAGGAATGTTCTGCATTCCTCCATCTCAAATAGGGCTGACTCTTTTGTAGAAGGCTGAGACTACCTGACGTTTCAGCCTTGTTGTTCGTTTTCCACCGCTATGCGTGCCGCTGTGGCAAGTTCATCGACCCGTTCATTTTCCGGCACGCCGGAATGGCCCCGAACCCACCGCCAGTCCACATCGTGCTGTTTGGCGGCATCGAGAAGGCGGCGCCAGAGATCCATGTTCTTCACGGGATCACCTGAAGCGTTGCGCCAGTTACGGCGGACCCAGCCCGTGTGCCAGCGTGTAATGCCATTACGGACATATTCACTGTCGGTGTGCAGGATGATCTTGCAGGGGCGGGTAAGAGCCTCCAGCGCTTCGGCAGCCGCGGTCAGCTCCATGCGGTTGTTGGTGGTTTCCAACTCGCCACCTGACAACTCGCGTTCGTGACCTTTGTAGCGGAGAAGGACACCCCATCCACCGGGGCCGGGGTTAGGCCTGCAACCGCCATCGGTCCAGATTTCGATAACCTGTTCGTCAGCCACCATAAGCCTCGCTGCCAGCAGCGGAGAGATGGAAGCGCAGACGCTGGACATAGGCCATCGGGTTCTTGCGCGTGACCATCGCGCCAGCCGGCGTGTTGATCCAGTCGTAAAGACGCGTCAGGGCGAAGCGCATCGCCGCACCCGCACACAGGGTCGGGAGGGCAGCACGTTCATCTGCGCTTAGAGGGCGGATGCTTTCATAGCCTTCAAGGAGTCGTTGGGCAAAGACGGGGTGGAACGCGCCGTCATCGTCGAAACACCAAGCATTCAGGCAGATGGCGACATCATAGGCCAGCAGATCGGTGCAGGCGAAATAGAAGTCGATCAGCCCGGAAACCTTGCCGTCGAGAAAGAACACATTGTCCGGAAAGAGATCAGCATGGATCTGGCCATGTGGCAGATCTTTTTGACCGTTGGTGCCGGGCCAGTCGGAGAGAATCCGACCGAGTGCCTGATCGAGTTCGCCGATAAGGGCGGGAAAAGCTTCTTCTGAACCCGCTGATTGCTGTGTGGCATTGAGCAGAGGACGCCACGCATGGGGCCCGAGGCTGTTCGCGCGGGTGGGCGCGTAGCTGCTTCCGGCGACATGCAGGCGCGCAAGCGCAGCGCCAAGGGGAGCGCAATGGGCTTCATGGACATGGCGGGGCCAGACGCCGGACAGAAAGGTCGTTATGGCGGCGGGGCGTCCCGCAAGCATGCGCAGGGCATTGCCGTCCTTGCCTGCTACGGGCAGCGGACAGGACAAGCCTTCCGTTGCGAGATGACGCATGAAACCCAGAAACCACGGCAGATCGTCGGGGTTAACGCGTTTTTCGTAGAGGGTCAGGATGAAATCGGACGCAACGCCTGCCTTATCGGTCCGGAGCAGGAAGTTGCTGTTTTCGACCCCTTCGGCAATGCCGCGAAAGGCGGTCAGATGTCCGATATCGTAGTCTGCGAGGAACCGTTCGAGTTCCTCGTCTTCTATCTCAGTGTAGACGGCCATGACTGCCTTTGAATCAGCCGAGCGGCGCGGGGAGACGGAATGTGACGTTTTCTTCCTTCACGGTGCGTTCTTCGATCTGCAACGTGTAGCGACGTGCGAGTTCGGTCACCATTTCCTGCACCAGCGCTTCTGGCGCGGAGGCGCCAGCCGTGATGCCGAGCGTCTGCACGCCGTCCAGCACCGACCAGTCGAGAGCGGCGAGCTTCGGCACGAGTAGCGCACGCTTGGTGCCCGAGCGCTCCGCAACCTCGCGCAGGCGCTGGGAGTTGGACGAATTCGGGGAACCGATGACGATCACCAGATCGCATTCCGGCGCGATGGCTTTCACGGCTTCCTGACGGTTCGTCGTCGCGTAGCAGATATCCTCGCGCTTCGGGCCTTCGATGAGGGGAAAGCGGTCGCGCAGAATGTCCACGATCTCTGCCGTATCATCCACGGAAAGTGTGGTCTGGGTGATGAAAGCCAGACGGCTCGGGTCTTCCGGCTGGACCGTGCGGGCTTCCTCAGCATCGTTGATGAGTGTGACCGCACCCGGTGGCAACTGGCCCATGGTGCCGATGACTTCCGGATGACCGGCATGGCCGATCATCAGAATGTGACGACTTTCGGGGCCGCCATTTGCATAGTGACGCTCTGCTTCACGATGCACCTTGGAAACCAGCGGGCAGGTTGCATCCAGATAGAGCAAATTACGGCGTGCAGCTTCGGCGGGCACCGTCTTGGGGACGCCGTGCGCAGAGAACACCACATGGCCGTCCGGCGGCACTTCGTCGAGTTCTTCAACGAAGATGGCGCCTTTCTCTTCCAGTTCTTCGACCACGGTGCGGTTGTGGACGATTTCATGCCGCACATAGACGGGGGCGCCATAGGCGCGGATGGCCTCTTCCACAACCCGGATGGCGCGGTCGACACCGGCACAGAAACCGCGTGGTCCGGCCAGAAGAACCTTCAGGGCGCGGGTCTCGCTGTCAGCGGCGGGCTTCGAGGAAAGTGTGGTCTGATCGGGCATGGGGCTCCCCAAACATTCGGCAGGCGGCTTACGGGGCAATCGGCGGGTGCGCCAGCTGTCCAATACATCTGATGTGCCCCGCCCTACGCAAGACAGGCGGATCGTGCAAGCCGTTATCGCATCGTGGCAGGCTGTCGTCTCTCATCTGTATGCCATAATATGGACGGTATTGCGCGGCTGCATCACTCTGGTAATGCAGTTTTAACAGCTTTCCTTGCGTGGGGGAGTTTTCGTCCGCGCGTTTCTATATGATACTTGGGGTGCGGTCTGACGTTCATGCTGTCTCTTTCGTCTGTCATGACGGAACCTGAGGTGGCGGATCGCGCAACCTGTCAGCATGGATTGTTGAATGGCCCGGTTTTTTTCTGTGATTGATCTCTTTCGTGGCGCGCGCATGGGGAACATCTTCCGTTCGAGTCGTTGCGCATGGGGCTGGGGCGCGGTGTCCCTCCTGCTCCCGCTTGCTTTGACCGGCTGCGGTGAGAATGAAAGCATGGTTTTTGCGCCGAGCTGCCCGGAGATGCACATCCCTGCCGAAGTCGCCGACTATTACAATTATTCGGCGAAAGGCCCATCGTTCGATCATCTTGTGACCCATGCCAGCCTGACGGCCCTGAACGGCGATTGCCTCGCGCAGGGCAAGAAGGATCTGCGGACACGTCTTGCAGTCCGCATGATCGTGCGTCGCGGTCCGGCTGCGACATCTGGGAAAGTGTCGTTACCCTGGTTTGTCGTCGTTGTGCATAACGACAAGATTGTCGGCAAACATGTGTTCGCTCAGGATGTGACCTTCCCCGCCGGACAGGACACTGTGGCGGTCGATACGCGCCTTGTGACGGTTGATCTGCCGATCAAGCCGACGACGGTGGAGAACGACTACCGCTTCGAGGTTGGTTTCCAGTTGAACCATACGCAGCTGGCCTATAACCGCGAGCACAACATCACGGCGACTTTCCTGTCGAAATGATTGGCTGGGAGGCTCTGTCAGACTGGAAAAGCAGCGGTTCCCCGTTGCTGCCTGCCGGGAAGAAAGCTAACCAGAATACGAATATCCGTTTCATGAATTTGAGACGGTCGGACGATCTTATCGCGCAGGTCCGAGCCGCGGTTAGCGGATGCCAGCGCTGGAAAATGGAGTGCCTCTCGCGTGTCTGAACGTTCTGCAAGTCTTCGTTCTGTTTCGCGCGAAACGGCGCTCAACTCCAGACGTTGCGGGCGAGGAAGAAAGGTTGTGTGGAAGACCGGCCTTCTGCTGGCAACCGTAGGCGCTCTCTCTGGCTGTTCATGGATTTTTGGCAGCGGTGCGGAGAATGCGGGGGGTGATGAGCACCCCGTGCTTTCTCTCTATGGCGCAGGCTCGAAAATGTTGACCGGTTATGTCGGGAACGTCGTGGCCGACGAGCCACATGCCGCATTGGCGGCCATGACGGTCCTGCAGCGGGGAGGCAATGCTGCTGACGCGGCTGCGGCGCTGGGGCTGTCTCTGGCCGTGACGCTGCCTTCGCGCGCTTCTCTGGGAGCGGGGGGCGCCTGTCTTGCATGGCGACCGGAAGATCATGGAGCCGGCAAGGCTTTCCTGTTCATGCCGACCGGAGATTCGCCGAAAAGCACGAATTCTGACGATAAGAGCCGTGTCGACCGGCCGGCTTCCTCGCCGATGCTGGCGCGTGGTCTCTTCATGATGCAGCTGCATTACGGCAGCGTCGATTTCTCGGAAACAGTGCAGCCCGCGATCATGCTTGCGCGCAATGGCATTGAAGTCGGCTCTCAGCTTGCTTCGGACCTCTCCGCTGTTCAGGCCCCGCTTTTGGCGAATGAGGGTGCACGCCAGATATTTGCGCGCCCGGATGGCACGGTTCTGCGCGCAGGCGACATCCTCACGCAGAGATACCTCACGGGCACGTTGGAGCGTATGCGTTCCGCTGGTGTGGGGGATCTATATACTGGTGCTCTGGCGCAGGTGCTTGTCGCTGCGAATGACAAGACGGGCGCAGGTCTGACCATGGATGGTCTTCGCGCTGGTGTGCCTGTCGAAGGGAAGCCGCTGACGGTCAGCCTGCATGGGATCAGCGTTTCCTTCCTCCCCCCGCCAGCCGATGGTGGGTATGGTATGGCCTTTGCATGGAAAGCTCTGGAATCGGGCGAAGGGGTAGGCAATATCGGTGCGCGTGCTGTGACGGGCTGGCGGAAGGTTGTTGAGGGGCGAAGGGTTTCAGTGGAGACCCTGACTGCGCGTGCGCAAACTCTTCTCGACGCAGGCCGCACTTCGGGTGGCTCAGGATTGCCAAACCTTCCGGCTTCCACGTCTTTCGCTGTGGTGGATCGGAAAGGCGGTGCAGTTGCCTGCGCTGTCTCCATGAACAATCTCTTCGGGACGGGGCGTGTCGCTGGTTCCACCGGTATTGTGTTGGGGGCATCCTCTGTTCATCGGCCCAATGCGATGATTCCTGCCGCGATTGCCTATCGTGATGATCGTTTTCTGGCGGCGGCCACAGCGTCTGGTCAGGCCGATGCGGCGGACGCCGCTGCCGTCGCGCTGGACGGGGCTCTGGCTGGCAATATCAAACCTGCGACTTCCGCAGGCCGCGCCAATGCCATTTCCTGCAAGGAAGGTCTCCCGGGTGGAAGTAGCCACTGCTTCGGTTGGGTTGATCCGCGCGGTAGCGGATATGCAACGGGACTGGATCACGACTAAAGCTGTTGTCCCAGTTGGGGAGGGGAGGCTATCCTCCCCCGAAGCTTCGGACGAGACTGCCCGCTGTCAGTTGCCAGCCATCAATCATGACGAAGAAAATCAGTTTGAATGGCAGCGATATGGTGGTGGGTGGCAGCATCATCATGCCAAGACTCATCAGGACTGTGGAAACCACCAGATCAATGATGAGAAAAGGCAGATAGAGCAGAAATCCCATTTCAAACCCGCGGCGTAATTCGCCAATCATGAAAGCGGGCATCAAAACACGCCAGGGTGTGTCGGCTGAGACTTCAGGTGCCTTGGTGTTTGCTAAGTGAAAAAATGTCGAAAGGTCAGCCGGACGGGCGTTCTGGAGCATGAAAGTGCGGAAAGGCTCGGCAGCCGCTTTCAGGCCATCCATTTCACTGACCTGCCCTTCGATAAGGGGGGAAATTCCATGTTGCCATGATTGCTCGAAAACGGGCTGCATGACGAAGAGAGTAAGAAATAAGGCCAGCCCGATCAGAACAGTATTGGGAGGCGTTCCCTGTGCGCCAATCGCACCACGCAACAGCGACAGCACGATGATGATGCGCGTAAAGGCGGTGACCATCACCAGCAGGCTGGGAGCGAGAGAAAGGACCGTGATGAGTGCTGACAGCTGGACGAGCCGCCCTGTCGTTCCAGGACCGCCATTCTGTCCAAGGTCAAGGCTCACGGACTGCGCATGAGACGATATTGGCCATAACAGTAAAAGAGTGATGGCCAGCAGTCCGCTGACCGCCAAACATCTGAAAGCAGAAGAACGCCGCTGCAAGAGAGCGTATGCCATCATGTGCTCTCCCTGATGATGTCGTCTGAGGTTAGTCTGTCCACAACGATATCGGTGCTGCCACCTGTAAGAAGAAGAATCCGTCTTCCTTCCCAACACACAACATTAAGGCGTCGCTTGGCATCAAGGGCTAAAGTGGCCTCAACAGAGAGCAGTCCTGCGTTGTTCTGCTTCCCGCTTAGCTTTGCCGCGAACTGCCATCCATTCTTGCTCAGTAGAATCATGGCCAGCACAGCAGAAAGCGCCAGAATTACTGAAAAAAAATCATAGAGACCCATGCTGACGCGTTCCGAGTTGCGGTTTCGGCGATCAGATTTGGCGGGAAAATATGAATGATTTACTTACGGATGCGATTTTTCCATTCTTTTAAACGAATACTCTACTTTGATTTTAATTTTAACGATATTGCAGGTTTTAATCGCCAAAGTAGCGTTCTATCGCAATGAAAGGCATTTCCTTAGGGTGCGATTTAAAGGGATTTTCAATGCTTGATGCTTCGCGTTCTGCTGGTGGTGTTGATCTTTTTGGTCTGGCGCAACGTCGCCTGTCTTGGCTTGATGCAAGGGAGCAGGTGCTGGCTTCCAATATCGCCAATGCAGATACGCCTCATTATGTAGCACAGGATCTTGCGCCTTTTGAAAGTGTCATGTCGCAGTTTGAGGGCGAGCTAGCCACGACATCCGAGATGCATATCGCTGGCAAGGCAAAGGGGCGTCGCATGCAGGATGATTCATCCGGGGAACATTCCTTGGATGGAAATGGTGTTTCTCTTGAAACGCAGATGCAGTTGGTGGCCGAGACGGGGGACCAGCAGCGGCTGGCGACGAATGTTTATTCGACGTACCATGCCATGCTCACGACGGTTCTTGGAAAGTAAAGTAATTATCACGAATGGATATTAATTCGACACTATCCGTTTCTGCCGCAGGTATGCAGGCCCAGTCTGAGCGTCTGCGCGTTGTGGCGGAGAATATCGCCAATCAGGACACAACTGGATCAACGCCGGGAGCTGATCCATATCGTCGGAAAACGATATCATTTGAAAATGTTATTGATAAAGAAACGGGTGTCTCAAAGGTAAAAACAAAAAAAATTGGACATGATATGTCCGATTTTGAGACCCGTTACGATCCTTCGAACCCAGCCGCGGATGCGCGCGGGTATGTAAAAGTGCCCAACGTAAATACGATGGTGGAAGTGGTGGATTCTCATGAGGCTCAGCGTTCTTACGAAGCCAATCTCAATACTTTCCAGACAACACGTTCCATGATCACTCGGACGATAGATCTGCTCAAATGATAATTTCCTCTGATTATAAGAACTCGGCTGCCGCGGCTGCTTATGCACGCACTCAGTCTGCTTTGGAAACAGGCGCTTCTGTTGAAGAAAATGATGATTTTTCAGCTGCGCCCGTAAATAAACCGAGCTTTGGTGAAACGCTTGAAACGGCCATTGAAGGGGCTGTTTCTACAAATAAAGAAGCGGAAGTAAAAGCTGCAGCGGGTCTGCAGGGGCGCGGTAATCTGACCGATATCGTTACATCGATCTCGCAGGCTCAGATGGTGCTGCAGACCGTTTCGACAGTAAGAGACCGTGTCATCCAATCCTATCAGGACATCATGCGTATGACGATCTGATCTTATATATTGCGTGAGTATATTTTATGAATTCTATTGATGTATCATTGATATTACGAGAAACTCTTTTTGTTGCGGTTAAGGTGGGTGCGCCAGCTTTGCTCGCTTCTATGCTGGCGGGTCTGGTCGTTTCCATCTTTCAGGCGGTGACGCAGATCAATGAATCCACATTAGCGTTTTTGCCGAAATTTCTAGCGTCAATGGCGGCTTTGCTGTTTGGCGGTCCATTCATGTATTCGACTCTTGTGTCGTATGCACATCATATTTTTGATCAGTTGATTGCCGCAGGTACGTCTTGAACGGTGATATGGCTGCGTTTGTTTCAACGCTACCGGAACAGACTGTCATTTTTGTTGCTATTCTCGCAAGGGTGGCGGCTTTTCTTGTCGCTTTCCCTGCGTTGTCCTCCCAGTCGATTCCTATGGTGGTAAGGGCGGCTGTGGCTGTAAGTTTTACATTATTGTTTTTCCCGCTTCTCTCTCCACTTTTTTCGGCAGCCCAAACAGATGACATCATGAATCCGGGTCGCTTGATTGTCTTCTTTTGTGCTGAATTTTTAAGTGGAGCATTGATCTGATGGCTGGCGCAGTTGATGGTGCTTTCGTTTCCGGTTGCAGTGCAGATGATGTCCACATTCATTGGATTGTCGAATGTTTTGCAGCCTGATCCGGAATTGGGAGCGCAGAGCACGCCCATCAGTCACATGGCGCAACTTGCGGTGACGGTCGTTATTTTTACCTCTGGTCTGTATGTGTTGCCGCTGAATGCCTTTGTGGGTAGCTATCATGTTTTTCCACCAGGACATTTTCCGTTTTTGGGGGACGCGGCGAAAGCCGTCGCACGCGAAACCGGGCATTCATTCCTTCTGGCATTTCAGCTTGCCATGCCGATGATTTTGATTGGCACGATCTGGCCCATGATGCTGGGTGTGCTGAGTCGTTTTTCTCCCGGTTTGCAGGTTTATTCGCTTGCTATGCCCGCACAGTTGCTAGGCGGACTGCTTTTGCTGGCATTGTTACTCAAGGCAATGTTGTCCGTTTGGATGAATGCGACGACAAATGGGTTCGGGTCGCTTCCCGGGGCAGGTTTTTGATATTCGGGTCAAGCACAACACGCAGTCAGGTGCGCTAGGTGGCTGAATCAAGCGGTGACAATACGGAAGCCCCGACATCCCGCCGGCTGGAGAAGGCGCGGGAGGAAGGTAATGTTGCCCAGTCTCGGGAATTGCACCTTTTTTCCGGGCTGGCCTTTGCAACGATTGCATTGATCATGGTTGTTCCGACCACGGTCCAGCAATTCGTTAGACAAATGGGCGCTCTTTTCGATCATGTTGGAGAAATTCATCTTGATCCCAGCGGCACGGGGACTCTGCTGGCTTCATCCTGTAAATTGATGGCCTATCTGTCTTTGCCTGTTGTGGTGGCGGCGATTGCTGGTGCTGTTTTGACGGCGACCATGCAGTCAGGGTTTCTCTTCCGACCGGAGGCATTAGTTCCTGACATAGGGCGGTTGAGCCCGATGAAGGGCATAAAAAAGATGTTCGGGATTTCAAGCCTGATCGAGGCTGTGAAATCTCTGGTGAAAGTAATGGTCTTTTCGCTGATTCTTTATGGCGTTGTGAAAGACATGCTGACTCTGGCTCCTAAAGCCATGTCCTGGTCGGCGGCGGCTTTCACAGCTCAACTGTCAAAGCTGACCGTCGAGACGATCATTTCCGTTCTTGTCGTGCAGGTCGCCATTATCGTCCTTGACGAAGGATGGACGCGATACAAGCGTTGGCGAGACTTGCGGATGAGTCGTCAGGACATCAAGGATGAGATGAAAGATTCTGACGGCAATCCACAGGTGAAAGGCCGCCAGCGACAGATACGCATGCAGCGTAACCGGAAAATGCTCAAGGCCGCGATCCAGTCCTCTACGGTGGTGATCACAAACCCGACGCATTATGCGGTTGCGCTGGCCTATGAAGCGGGCAGCAGCGGAGCACCCCGGATCGTAGCTAAGGGTGCGGATGAACTTGCCGCCCGCATCAGGGAATTTGCCTACGAGGAGAAAATTCCCATTGTGTCCAACCCGCCTTTGGCGCGTGCTTTGTATAAAGTTCCGGAAGACACGGAAATTCCCTACGAATATTTTCAGGCAGTGGCGGCAATCATCGCCTATGTCTGGCGGCGCAAGCAACCAGCCAATGGTGGTCGCCCTCCCGTTATGTAAAAGAACGAGAATCCCTTTCTTTCCTTTGTCGGCTCGCTGGTGCACATCACTTCCAGCAGAGAAGGACAGTGGACGTGCAACAACAGGTGCTGATTATCGGTGGTGGCCCGGCAGGTTTGTCTGCTGCGGAAATCCTGTCTGAGAGCGGCACATGTTCAGTCTGTGTTGTCGATCGGATGAGTAGTTTCGGCCGCAAGTTCCTGATGGCAGGCCGGAGCGGCCTGAACCTCACGAATGTAGAGGCTTTGCCGCAGTTTCTTGCGCGTTATGACGCAGCGGAGGAATGGCTGACGCCTTCAATTCAGGCATATTCGCCGTCTGCCATGCGTCTCTGGGCGGAAAATCTGGGACAGACGTGTTTTACGGGTTCTTCAGGGCGTGTTTTTCCAGAAACCATGAAAGGGTCGCCGCTTTTGCGTGCGTGGATGCGGCGGCTGGATGAGCGCGGCGTGCAGTTTCGCTCTGGAATGACATGGCGGGGTTGGACCGACGCGGGCGAGGTGGCGCTGTTGCCTCGTCATGGGGCGGAGGAACACTGGACACCCGATGTAACGATCCTTGCGCTGGGTGGTGGAAGCTGGGCGCGTCTTGGATCTGACGGAAAATGGATGGAACAGCTTGCCGCTCATCATGTCCCGCTGGCTCCGTTCCGTCCGGCAAATTGCGGTTTCAAAATCGATTGGTCTCCGACGTTTGTCGAACGTTTTGCTGGAACGCCACTCAAGAGAATTGCGCTCTCGTTTGAGGAGGAAAGGCGGCGGGGAGAAGCAACTGTCACACAGCGTGGCATCGAAGGGGGCGTGGTGTACGCTCTGGCTGCGCGATTGCGCGATGCGATCGAGAAAGCAGGGAAGGCGACAGTTTTTGTCGATCTGCGTCCTGATCTCTCCGAAACGGTCATCGCGGAAAAACTGAGGCGGACGCGGGCACGCGAAAGTCTTTCAAACCGGCTGAGAAAAGCCGTTCAGCTCCCGCCCGTTGCGATCAGCGTGTTGCGCGAAAGCGGTCCTCTTCCGGCTGATGCCGATGCGCTTGCACGGCGGTTGAAATCGCTTCCGCTTGTTCTGACCGCGACGGATGAACTCGATCGGGCGATTTCCACGGCTGGCGGCGTGAAGCGGGAGGCCGTGGATGACCGTTTCATGCTGAAAGATATGCCCGGCGTGTTCGTCTGTGGAGAGATGCTGGATTGGGAGGCGCCGACGGGCGGCTACCTGATGCAGGCAGTCATGGCGACGGGGCGCGCGGCAGGTGAGGGTGCTCTCGCGTGGCTTGCGCAACGCAGGGCAGTTGCCTGATCAGGATTCGGACCTGTATCCGGACGCGCATGAGCAGCACCATTTCACTGGGAGAGATCGTCGGAGGCGGACCGGCGATGATGAACCTCGCCGAACTGCTTGCCACCCGTTTGTTGGTGCAAGGCAATTCGGGTTCGGGAAAGTCGCATCTTCTACGTCGTCTGCTTGAGCAGACAGGCACGCTGGTGCAGCAGGCCATCATTGATCCGGAGGGCGATTTCGTCAGTCTGGCGGATGCTTACAGCCATCTGGTCATTGATGCCGCCGAGCATACGGAAGCCGCATTGCAGGCTGCGGGGGAGCGGATGCGGGTGCATCGGGCCTCTGTCGTGCTCAATCTGGAAGGGCTGGATGCCGATCTGCAGATGCGCCGGGCGGCTGCTTTTCTCGGGGGGATGTTTGATGTGCCCCGCGCGCATTGGTATCCGGTGCTCGTGGTGGTGGACGAGGCCCAGCTTTTTGCGCCTGCTGCTGCGGGCGAGGTATCGGATGAAGCCCGCCGTGCCTCTCTCGGCGCGATGACCAACCTCATGTGTCGGGGACGCAAGCGGGGTCTGGCGGGCGTCATCGCCACGCAGCGACTGGCGAAACTGGCGAAAAATGTTGCGGCCGAAGCCTCCAATTTTCTCATGGGCCGCACGTTTCTGGATATCGACATGGCACGCGCCGCCGATCTGTTGGGCATGGAGCGACGGCAGGCCGAAGCTTTCCGTGACCTTGATCGGGGCACATTCGTGGCGCTCGGTCCGGCGCTCTACCGTCGGCCGACAACGGTGCGAATCGGCTCGGTGCAGACGGCCAGTCGGTCCGCTGGCCCCGTACTTGAGCCATTTGCGCCACCTGTGGAGCCGGTTGCAGACCTTATTCTCGCGCCCTTGCCAGAGCCGGAACTTCTCAGCCGACCGAAGCGTCCGGTGACACCGCCGCCTCCCGATCTGGTTACGCAGCTTGCCACGCACGGAGCGGCGCTGGCGGAAGCGGAAGAAGAAGCCGACCCAATTGATCCGAAGGAACGGCGGAGACAGATGGAAGCCGTTCTGCGGGATGTTCTCGCTGATGAGGATGCCGGGTTCCGGCCACCTGCATCGATCTATCAGGATTTTCTTGTGCGTTGTCGAATTGCCGGTTTGGGGCGTGAGGCGATGGATATGCGCAGCTTCCAGCGTGCTCTCGCCTCGGCCCGAAGTGGAATTGCGGTGGAGACTGCGGAAACGCCGGAATGGCAGGAGGCTGAGGCCATGGCTTCGGAGCTCCCTGACGATATGCAGGGCGTATTCCTCTATATCGCGCGGGCCGCGCTGGAGCAGGCGGCTTGTCCTTCGGATGCGACGATCGCCAGAATTTATGGCACGCATTCCATTGGGCGCGCGCGTCGTATGCTGGGCTGGCTGGAGGAGCGGAACGCCATCGTCCTGCGGATGGACGGCATGGGGCGTCGGCGGGCGGCGATTATCGGTCTCGGGTGGGAAACGCTGCCGGGAGATCCGGGCTTATAGCTTTGTCACGTCAGGTTCCGACTTGATGGAGACGTGGTCTCGTGCGAAACAAAACTGACCGAACCGATCGGTCAGCGTGCAACGCGATGGAACGCTGAGCTGGGAAAGCCGGGCAGCAGGTATATTGGAGACGGCATGGCCGACGAGGAACAGCAGCAGGGCAGCGCAAACAAGGACCAGAAGAACGGCAAGAAGCGGAACCCGCTTGTCCGTGTCATTCTGATTCTGGTGTTGCTTCTGGTGATCGTGGGCGGGGTGCTTTACTGGTTTCTGCACCGATTCGAAGTCGAGACGGACGATGCCTTCACAGCGGGACGCGCGGTGACCATCGCGCCGCATGTCGCGGGGTATGTGACGGACCTGCTCGTGGACGATAACCAGTTTGTCCATGCGGGACAGCTTCTGGTGCGCATCGATAATCGCGACTGGATTGCGGAACGTGATCGGGCAGCAGCTGCGGTCAAGCAGGCTCAGGCCAGTCTTGCCGCCCATCAGATGCTGCTGGCCGTGGCCGAAAAGAACTTCCCTGGTCGTCTTTCTGCCGCTGAGGCTGATCTGGCGATTGCCAAGGCCAATGAATTCAAGGCTCTGACCGATTACAAACGCCAGCATTCCGTCCAGCGCGCGGCGACCTCGCAGCAGGATATCGATTATTCCAAGGCCGCACTGGATGAGGCGCGGGCGCGTGTAGCGGAGGCTCAGGCGCAGGTGACTGTCGCGATGCCGGTCAAGCCGAACATTGCCAACGTGCAGGCTCAGGTCGCGGGTGACGATGCGACTCTGGCCAGCGCCCAGGCCGATCTGACCCGTGCGGAACTGAATGTTGGCTGGACCGAGATTCGCGCGCCTCGCGATGGCTGGATCTCCCAGCGTAATGTCGAGCGGGGCAAGTATGTCGGCGTCGGGCAGAGTCTGTTTTCAATAATCGATCCGGAAGTGTGGGTGGTCGCGAACTACAAGGAGACGCAGATCACCAACATGCGTCCCGGCCAGAAAGTCGACATCTCGGTGGATGCCTATCCTTCCCACGATCTGCACGGGCATATCGATTCGTTGCAGAAGGGCACGGGCGCGACGTTCAGTGCGTTTCCGCCCGAGAATGCGACAGGTAACTATGTGAAAATCGTCCAGCGTGTGCCGGTCAAGATCCGGATCGACAGCGGGCTGAACCCCGATGTGCCGCTGGCTCTCGGACTGTCGGTGGTGCCTGTTGTGCATACGGACAGCACACCGACCCGTGATTCGGCTGGTCACATTGTGAACCGTGATCCGGGCCATGAGGAAATCGCGCGGGAGCCACAATGAGCGCCGCTGCTGGAGAGACCGAGAAAAAGGACGCGGACTGGAAGCCGCGCCATAACCCGTGGCTGATCGCCTTCGTCGTGACGATGGCGGCTTTCATGGAAATTCTCGATACGACGATTGTGAACGTGTCGTTGCCGCATATCGCGGGCAGTCTTTCCAGCACTTATGACGACGCTACATGGACGCTGACGTCCTATCTCGTGGCCAACGGGATCGTGCTCACCATCTCCGGGTGGCTGGGCAAGCTGTTCGGGCGCAAGCTGTATTTCATGGTGTGCATCGCCATGTTCACAGTGACGTCCTTTCTATGTGGCATTTCAACCAGCCTTGGCGAACTGATCCTCTTCCGTCTGTTGCAGGGGTTCTTCGGAGGCGGCCTTCAGCCGAACCAGCAATCCATCATCCTTGATGTGTTCCCACCCGAGAAGCGCGCGGCGGCATTCGGCCTGACCGCGATTGCCGCAGTGGTGGGGCCTGTCCTCGGTCCGACCCTTGGAGGGTGGATCACCGACAACTATTCTTGGCGCTGGATTTTCTTCATCAACGTGCCGTTCGGTATTCTCACCACAGTGGCCGTTGGCTTTCTGGTGGAAGACCCGCCGTGGGCGAAGAAGCGGCATGAGCCGATCGACGTCATTGGCATCAGTCTGATCACCCTTGGCTTCGGTTGTCTGGAAGTCATGGTTGACCGTGGCGAGGACGATGACTGGTTCGGGTCGAACTTCATCTGCATTATGGCGGTTCTGGCAGCCATCGGCCTGATCGGTGCCGTGACGTGGTTGCTGCGGGCAAAGCGTCCGGCTGTGGATCTGCGGGTCTTCAAGGACCGGAATTTTGCTGTCGCCACCTTTCTGATGGGGGCGATGGGCGCGCTGCTTTATTCGGCCGCGATCATTGTGCCGCAGTTCGCCCAGCAGGTGATGGGATATACTGCGACGCTGTCTGGTCTGGTCCTGTCTCCGGGTGGAATCGCAGTCATTTTCCTGATTCCGATTGTCGGCCGGATGATGACCTTTATGTCGATCCGTTCGGTGATTGCGCTTGGGTTCGGCCTGATGGGTATCGCGTTGTTCTGGTCGGCCCATCTCGTGCCGACGCTGGACTTCCGCCATCTTGTCATGTTCCGCATGAGTCAGACGGCGTGTCTGGCTTTCCTGTTCGTGCCGCTTTCTACCATTGCCTACGCGACCCTGCCGCGCGAGATGAACGCCGACGCGTCGGCACTCTTTTCAATGGTACGGAATTTTTTCGGTTCATTGAGCATTTCTGCTGCGACAGCGCTGATTACTGAACGTCGTCAGGCGCACCAGTCCGATATGGTGCACTGGATGACGCCATTTCATCAGCCGTATAACGAATATCTGGCGCAGGGCAGGCAGGTCATGCTGGACCATAACCAGCCGATGCGTGCGGATGCGCTGGCCATGCGTCATCTCTATTCCGACTTTGCCCAGCAGGTCGCGATGCTGGCCTATAATGAAGCGTTCATGATTTTCGGAATTGCGGCGTTCTGTGTCGTGCCGTTCTGTTTCCTTCTGACGCCGATCAAAAGCGGTGGAGGGCCACCCTCCGGAGCGCACTGAATGACATGGGGAGTGCCCTCTTGGCACTCCCTGCATTCGGTGACATTTTTTCCGGATGAAGAGTTCATCTGAATCGTCTTCCCGAACCCCGTTTGCGAGCACGGGTCCTTATGGGCACCGACAGCGGATGCGTGAGCGCGTCATCGCCAAAGGGGCGGAGGTGCTGGCGGATTATGAAGTGCTGGAGATGCTTCTGTTCTACGGCACTCCGCGTGGTGATACGAAACCTCAGGCCAAGGCATTGATCAACGAGTTCGGCTCTCTGGCGGCCGTGCTGTCCGCTCCGGTTGCCACTTTGCAGAAAACGGGTGTGAACACGGATTGTATGGCGGCCCTGAGATTGTCCGGGCTGGCAGCAAGACGTTTGGGCGAGGCGGAAAAACGCGAACGTCCGCAACTTTCGAACTGGGAAGTCTTGCTCGCCTATTTCGATACGGCACAGGAAGGCGCTGTGGCAGGGCAGTTGCGGGTGCTGTTTCTTGATAACCGGAACCGTCTTCTGGCCGATGAAGTCATTCCTTCAGATGATGAAACCCGGCGTGCGCGGGACACGATGGCTGAGGCGACCGCCATATTGCGTCGCAGTCTGGAGGTGCATGCCACGGCGCTCATTCTGATAAGGTTGTGTGAGAAAGGCGTAGACCCGCAGGCGGTGGTCGGAGCCGATGAGCCGCTGGCGCGGGAGCTTGTGCGGGCCGGAGGTTGCCTGTCCATCGCGCTGCATGATGTGTTTGCCCTTCGTGGTGGAAGCTGGGCGAGCCTGAAGCAGTTGGGGCGCCTGTAAGAGCTACTGAACCGGCGGTTTTCCGCGAGGAAACGGCGTCAGCTCTTGCATGGGGGAAGAAGTGTTCCATATCATGATCAAAGGGATCGGTTGCCTTTCATAGGGACCGGTAAAAATGTCTCGCTCAAAGGAGGAGGCGGCATGTCAGGAAGAGTTTTCGGGTCACCGATGTTTTTAGGGTTCGATCATCTTGAAACGATGCTGGAACGTGCATCGAAATCTTCGGGTGATGGTTATCCCCCCTATAACATCGAACAGATCAGTTCAGCGGCGCTCCGCATTACCCTCGCGGTGGCGGGCTTTACGATGGAAGATCTGCAGATCACGCAGGAAGACAATCAGCTCGTCATTCGCGGACGCCAGTCCGAGGATTTACAGGGACGGGTCTTCCTGCATCGGGGTATAGCGGCCCGTCAGTTCCAGAAGTCCTTCGTTCTGGCGGAAGGTATCGATGTTGGTGGGGCGTGGCTCGACAACGGCCTGTTGAATATCGATCTGTTCCGACCGGAACCGGAAGTAAGGGTGCGGCGTATCGATATCAAGAAAGGCAGCGCTGATCGTGCGGTCGCCAATGACGGCGTTGTGCCTCCCGTGCCGAGAACAGTCCGAACCATCGGAGAGGATTGATTGACCGCATTTCATGATGTTCAGTGAGGAGTGGAAATGCAGAACAGAGCATCAACCAGCACCGCTCTCGCCAACGAAGCCATTGATGTCCGCAATCTGACGGATGCGCAGTTTCTGACGCTTGGCTTGCCGAATCTGGTGTATGTGCGTCGGGGATCGCAGCTTGGGCAGGAAGTGTTCGCGCTGTATGCCGCCAACGGCCAACTGATGGGCACGTCCGAGGATGGTGATATGATCCGGGCTGCTATCAACGAGCATTCTCTGGTCGCAAGCACGATTCAGTAAAGTTCGCGGCGCGCGTATTTTTTAGCTGGGAGTAACAAAAAACGCGACCTTCACGGTCGCGTTTTTCATTTTCCCGATCAGACCACCAAGGCAGCCTGATCGGGCAATATCCGTTATCGCGCTTGCGATCAGACCGAGTAATACATTTCGAACTCGACCGGATGCGGCGTGTGTTCGAAGCGATACACGTCTTTCCACTTCAGCTCGAGATAGCTCTCGATCTGGTCCTTGGTGAACACGTTGCCTGCGAGCAGGAAGTCGTGGTCGGCAGCGAGGGCCTCAAGGGCTTCACGCAGGGAACCGGCAACCGTCGGGATCTGCTTCAGCTCTTCCGGCGGCAGGTCGTACAGATCCTTGTCCATGGCGTCGCCCGGGTGGATCTTGTTCTTGATGCCGTCCAGACCAGCCATCAGCATGGCGGAGAACGCCAGGTAAGGGTTGGCGGTCGGATCAGGGAAGCGAACCTCGACGCGCTTTGCCTTCGGGCTCGTCGCGTAGGGGATACGGCAGGAAGCGGAACGGTTGCGGGCGGAGTAAGCCAGCAGAACCGGTGCTTCAAAGCCCGGGATCAGACGCTTGTAGGAGTTGGTGGACGGGTTGGTGAAGGCGTTCAGCGCCTTGGCGTGCTTGATGATGCCGCCGATGTAGTAGAGCGCCGTGTCGGACAGATCGGCATAACCGTTGCCAGCGAAGGTCGGCTTGCCAGCTTTCCAGATCGACTGGTGAACGTGCATGCCCGAGCCGTTATCGCCATAGATGGGCTTCGGCATGAAGGTCGCGGACTTGCCATAGGACACGGCCACGTTGTGCACGCAGTATTTGTAGATCTGCATGAAGTCGGCGGAGCGGACCAGCGTGTCGAACTTCGTGCCGAGTTCGTGCTGTGACTGCGCAACTTCGTGGTGATGCTTTTCGATCGGCAGGCCCATTTCGCCCATCGTCGTCAGCATTTCGGCGCGGAGATCGCTCTCGCTGTCAACCGGCGCGCAGGGGAAGTAGCCGCCTTTTACGCCCGGACGGTGACCGAGGTTACCTTCCGGATAGGCTTTGAGGGAGGCATCCGGGCCTTCGATGCTGTCGAGCTGATACTTGCCGTAGTTCGGGCCCGTGCCGAACTGCACGTTGTCGAACACGAAGAACTCAGCTTCCGGACCAAAGAACGCTGTGTCGCCGAGGCCGGTGGACTGGAGATACTGCTCGGCCAGCTTCGCGGTGGAGCGCGGGTCACGGTTGTAGAACTGGCCGGTGGCCGGATCGATGATGTCACAGATCAGGATGAGCTGCGGCTTGGCGGAGAAAGGATCCATGACGGCTGTGGACGGATCCGGCAGTAGCACCATGTCGCTTTCATTGATGGCTTTCCAGCCGCCAATCGACGAACCGTCGAACATGAAGCCTTCCGTGAAGGTGTCTTCCTCGATGGTCGTGATGTACTGCGTGGTGTGGTGCCATGTGCCACGCGGATCGGTGAAGCGCAGGTCGACCAGTTCGACTGAGTTTTCCTTGATCAGCTCAAAAACCCGGGCAACTGCCTCTGCCGACGCTTTGGTCGAACCGGTTTCTTTCTTCGCCATAGTGCCTCTACCTGACTGTTAAAGCCGCCTCAGCGGCGCTGATTTGCGGTGTGGTGCGCGATGCGGCCTGAAGCCGGATCGATACCGCGTCGAAACTTTGTGGCTTATGCCGGACAATGTGGCAAGCGGGAACATGCATCCCGTTTTGTGAGGCTCAGCCTCAGATGGCGTCTCCGCCTCGTTCGCCGGTGCGGATACGGACGGCATCATCAACCGGGATAATGAAAATCTTTCCGTCTCCGATACGACCTGTCCGGGCCGCATTGGAAATGGCCTCGACCGCGCGCTCGGCCAGTTCGTCCGGGCACACAACCTCGATTTTCATTTTCGGCAGGAAATCGACGATATATTCGGCACCCCGATAGAGTTCCGTATGGCCTTTCTGCCGTCCGAAGCCTTTGGCTTCAATGACGGTGATTCCCTGCAGACCAAGCTCGTGAAGCGCATCCTTTACTTCGTCGAGCTTGAACGGCTTGATGATGGCCTCGATCTTCTTCATGTTTATGTCGTCACATCAATTCTGTTGCCACCTGATCGTCGGCGCGATCATCGACCGGCGGCCTTCGCGCGCCTGTCCTTCCTAACTTTGCATGGGATGGCCGCACGGGCAATTGGCCGACTCTTAAATGACCATTTTATATTCTTCATTACAGACGGCGCCTGGAGAAATTGACGGCGGCGAAGACGCACGGCTTAATCCCTTGCTGTCCTGGCATTGCTGACCCGAACGCAAGGCGTCGCGGGCGAGGCCAATCACTTCACCGTTCTTTCTGGAGTGCCTGTGAAGCCTCTCAATCAACAGCTTTCGAAGCTGCCAACCACCATCTTCACGGTCATGTCCGCATTGGCCCAGAAGCATGGCGCTCTCAATCTGGGACAGGGTTTCCCCGATACGGAAGGCCCCGCGCATCTTGTGCAGGCGGCTGTCGCCGCTTTGCAGGATGGTCGCAATCAGTATGCACCACTCACGGGGCTGCCTGAACTGCGCGAAGCCGTTGCTCGGTCCAATTCACGATTTTATGGGTTGGAAATCGATGCCGGACGCGAAGTTATCGTCACTTCCGGCGCGACCGAAGCGTTGGCGTCCTCTCTCGCGGCGCTACTTAATCCGGGTGACGAGGTTGTGGTCATTGAACCGGCATATGACACTTACCTGCCCGTGATCCGGCTTCTGGGAGCCGTTCCCCGATTGGTTCGGCTTACACCTCCGGAGTGGTCATTGCCGCGCGAAGCCTTGGCGGCCGCGTTCGGTCCAAAAACCAAGGCGATCATTCTCAACTCGCCGATGAATCCCACGGGGAAGGTGTTTACGGTGGAAGAACTGGCCTTCATTGCGGGACTGGTGGCCAGCCACGATGCTTATGCTCTGTGTGACGAAGTCTATGAACATCTGACATTCGGCGCACGCCATATCCCGCTTATGACACTGCCGGGCATGAGAGATCGCTGCATCCGTATAGGTAGTGCTGGCAAAAGCTTCTCCATGACAGGCTGGAAAGTGGGGTACATCACGGCGTGCGCTGAACTTGCTGCGGTGATTGCCAAGGCGCATCAAAATCTTACCTTCGCGACCGCGCCCAATTTGCAGCGGGCAGTTGCGATCGGGCTGGATCAGGATGTGGTGTATTTCGATACGCTGGCCACCGACATGAAGGTGCGTCGGGACATTCTCGCGTCTGGATTACACGCGCTCGGATTCGGTGTGTTGCCGTGCGATGGCACCTACTTCCTGACAGCAGACATCAGTGCTTTTTTCGGTAATGGTGAAGACGATCTGACATGGAGTTGTCGTATGACGGAGGAAGGAGGGGTGACCGTCATTCCCGTTTCCGCGTTTTACGATGAAGCCGGAGGTGCCCCACCTCGTCATCTCGTGCGTTTCGCTTTTTGCAAGAAACCGATCGTTCTACAGGAGGCTCTGACCCGTCTACGGGACTGGTTGATGCGTTGAAAAACAGTATGGGCAAGGTTTCTGTTGACGAAGGAAAAACCTTTCGCTAACAGCACTCACGCTGTGTGGCGGACGTAGCTCAGTTGGTAGAGCGCCGGTTTGTGGTACCGGTTGTCGCGGGTTCGATCCCCGTCGTTCGCCCCAGCGTTTTCCTTAAAAGCTGTCTTTCGTTCCTTATGCAAAAGCGTAACCGTTTTTGTGTTTCTAGGTTTGCGCTGGCAGCATCAAGGAGAGGGACATGGCATGTTCCTTCAAAATCGTATTGAAGATTAAACGTTAAAGAATAGATTGCGTCTATCTTTATCACCTAAATGTTATAATTGTATCTCTGTTTAAACCGTTTTTTTTCTGTATGGAATAAACGTGAAAACACAATTTTATTATTGACTCTAACGCGCCCGTTACTTGCTCGCGTGATCCGGTTTTTACATGATTTGGGCATGGCTCAATCAAACCGGAGATGTTTCATGAAGCGTTATCTCGCCGCTCTGTGTGTGATGACCAGCATGACAGGCGCAGCTTTTGCCGATAACCAGACAGGACACGCTGATCGGCAGCGCAATGTCGTTCAGCACGTGAATGATGCTCGTGCTTCGTCGCAGAATGTGGTGCAGTCTGCTGATGCCAAATCGTGTGTGAAAGTATGGGTAAACCCTCAAACGCACGTTTATCATATGCCCGGTAGCTTCTGGTATGGCGCGACGCAGAACGGACACTACATGTGCATGCAGCAGGCCGTCGCAAGCGGGAACACGCGGGCGTTTTTCTGAAAAAAATTGACAGAAAGGTGGCCCTCTAGGGCCACCATAGTAAGTGTCTGTTCCCATCTCACGCGAGAGTGAATTCTGAACGTATGAGTTCATACACCAATTGTATGACACCTATCGTAAATGTGAGGGAAAAAGCCGGGAGCACCGGTTGGGTGACAACGGTGAGCGTGTTAGGCCGAAAATCTGTTCTGTGCCGAAAAAGCGGCATACCGTCTGACGATTATCGAAGGAAATGCGCGTCTCATGGCGAAAATAAAGGTCAAAAATCCGGTTGTTGAACTCGACGGCGATGAGATGACGCGCATCATCTGGCACTTCATCAAAGAGCGCCTGATTCTGCCTTATCTCGACATTGACCTGAAATATTACGATCTCGGGATCGAAAACCGCGACAAGACGGATGACAAGGTCACGGTTGAGGCTGCCGAAGCGATCAAGAAATACCGTGTGGGCGTCAAATGCGCGACCATCACGCCGGATGAGGCGCGTGTGACGGAGTTCGGTCTCAAAAAGATGTGGCGTTCGCCAAACGGCACGATCCGCAACATCCTTGACGGCACCATCTTTCGCGAGCCGATCATCTGCTCGAACGTGCCTCGCCTCGTGCCGCACTGGAGCAAGCCGATCGTCATTGGTCGTCATGCGTATGGTGATATCTATCGCGCTGCCGAGACCAAAATCCCCGGTCCCGGCAAGGTGACGCTGAATTATGTGCCTGCGGATGGTGGCGAACCGCTTGAGCTTGAAGTGCATGACTTCAAGGGACCGGGCGTGGCGCTGGGCATGCACAATACGCGCGCTTCGATCGAAGGCTTTGCCCGGGCATCGCTGAGCTATGGCCGTGACCGCAAGTTCCCGGTCTATCTCTCGACCAAGAATACGATCCTCAAGGCCTATGACGGCATGTTCAAGGACGTGTTTCAGGAGATCTACGACAAGGAATTCAAGGCCGATTTCGAGAATCTGGGAATCACCTACGAGCACCGTCTGATCGACGACATGGTGGCTTCCGCCCTGAAGTGGGAAGGCGGTTATGTCTGGGCCTGCAAAAACTATGACGGCGACGTGGAAAGCGACATCGTGGCGCAGGGATTCGGCAGCCTTGGCCTGATGACGTCCGTTCTGCTTGACCCGACGGGCACCATCGTTGAGTCGGAAGCGGCGCACGGCACGGTGACGCGTCATTATCGTGAGCACCAGAAGGGCCGCCCCACGAGCACGAATCCGATTGCGTCGATCTATGCATGGACGCGCGGTCTTGCCTATCGCGGCCGCTTCGATGAGACGCCGGATGTGGTGGCGTTCGCTGAGACTCTTGAGCGAGTCTGTGTGGAAGCCGTCGAAGCTGGGGAAATGACCAAGGATCTGGCGCTTCTGGTCGGCAAGGGCACGAAATGGCTCGATACGCAGCCGTTCCTTGATGCGATCGATACACGCCTTCAGAAGGCTTTGAAGGCCAACTGAGCCGCTGATAACGGTTGATTAGGAAATGCGCCGCATCTTGCCCGGATGCGGCGCATTTTTCTTACGACCTTCATGATGATGGGCGGGCTACCTGCATGTAGTGCGCATGCGGAGTCGTTGCTGGCCTTGCCTTCGGGGCCCATTTTGCCGGTTTCATCGGGGAGTTCTCCGATGGCATCGCCTCTCGGAAATATGCCGCCGCGGCCGACCGGCAACATCTCACCGAGTGATGCGCGGCAATGTACCAGCGCGATCATGATGGTGGAACGGGCGCAGCGCATTCCCGACCAGTTTCTCGTGGCGATGGGCCGTGTGGAGAGTGGTCGCTATGTGAATGGCGAATTGGCGCCTTGGCCCTGGACTGTGAATGCGCAGGGCAAGGGCTATGTTTACGACAACAAGGCGCAGGCGGTTGCGGCTGTGAGAGCCTTTCAGGCTCAGGGCATCCGTTCTATTGATGTCGGTTGCATGCAGGTCAATCTACAGCAGCATGCCGATGCGTTTCCGTCACTGGAAGCGGCGTTCGATCCAGTAACAAATGCGCAGTATGCGGCGCGTTTTCTGGTCGATCTCTTCAACAAAACAGGAAGCTGGCCACGTGCCGCTGCGGCCTATCACTCTTTCACGCCGGACATCGGTTCAGCCTATCAGTGGAAAGTGCTGGAATCGTGGGCGTTGCCGTCAGGTGGTGTGGCGACCTCGCATGTTTCTACCGGCATGAGGCCTCATGTCAGTCCACTCGCGCCAAGCACGCAACCCGCCACGCCTTATGTGTCTGCCAAAGGAGCTGCGGCGTCGATGGCTGCGATGGGCGGTCAGGTTCCTTCAGGGGGTGGAGTTTCCCAGCAAGCAGCGTCTTCCTTTAACCCCGGTGTACAGGGGTATGCGCCTCCGCCGTCACGACCCGCACCTGCGGTAGGGGGCGGTGGACAGCCGGGGCATTCTCTCGCCTTTTACCGCTCTAATCCGGTGCATCTGGTGAGGTCGGCTATGGTTCTTCCGCCTCGTTTCTGACGGTTTTCTGTCAGTTAGAGGCAGAATATTACCATTTTTATGGTTGTCTGTGCGACGACCGGGCGCATGTTGCGTTGAGCTTGAAGCGACGAAGATCCGTCCGTCCGGGAGCTCGCGTCATGACAGATCAAAACGAAGGTTCTTTTTCCAGAAGTAACGAAAATAACAAAGAAGCGTCCGAGAGTGTGGACGCGAATGTTTTCGGTCTCGAAGGCAACGCGATTTTATCAAATCGTCGCCTGCATGTGCTCAAACACGGTGATCTGTTCGGGGTGTTCGACCAGACGGGGGATATTCTATGGGGGCAGGATATCGCGGATGGATTATATTACCGTGATACCCGTTATCTGTCGGGGCTGACGTTTCGCCTGAACGATCAGAGGCCGGTTCTCCTGTCCTCGGTCGTGCGTGAAAACAACATCATGTTGTCCGTCAACCTGACGAACGAGAATCTTCAGTTGAGAGACGGGACGCGGCTTGCTCACGATCTGCTGCATGTTCTGAGATCGCGGTTCCTGTGGAATGGCAGTTGTTTCGAACGTTTGGAAATTCGAAACTTTGATGTCAAACCGCATGAAATACACTGTGAATTACGTTTTTTTGCCGATTTTGCCGATCTGTTTGAGGCGCGTGGCATGATGCGGACCCGACGTGGTGAGACGCTGGCCCCGCAGATTGACGGTGAGACGGTGATTCTGTCTTACGAGGGGTTGGATGATCGTGTGCGTAAAACGCATCTCCGTTTCTGTCCTCAGCCGAGCACCCTGTCTGCTGATCGGGCGACATATTCGTTTTGCATTAAGCCGGGGGAGAAAATACTGATCCATCTGGAGATTCAGTGCGATCCCAAGGAAAAGGATATATGGCCGCCAGACCGGGCGTTTCTCGTGCGTGCTGTGCAGGCTCGACGCGCTCTTCGGGCCAGTTCCTCTCGCGCCACGGCGATTGCCACATCAAATGCGGCTTTCAACGAAGCTATTCGCCGGTGCATTTGCGACATTTACATGCTGCTGACGGAAAAGAAGACGGGGCCGTATCCATATGCCGGTATCCCTTGGTACAGCACGGTATTCGGCCGGGATGCCCTTATCACGGCTCTCCTGACTCTCTGGCTGGACCCGCTTATTGCCAAGGGGGTGCTGCAATATCTGGCGGTCAATCAGGCGGAAAAAGAAGATCCTGTGGCAGATGCCGAGCCCGGCAAGATTCTGCACGAGGTGCGTCTCGGAGAAATGGCTGAACTGGGCGAAGTGCCGTTCCGTTGTTACTACGGTTCCATTGATTCGACGCCGCTCTTTGTCATGTTGGCGGGAGAATATCTCGACCGCACCGGTGATGTCGGGTTGCTCAGTCATCTTTGGCCACACGTGACGCGCGCGATCGACTGGATCGAGCGTTTTGGTGATCGGGATGGAGACGGTTTCGTTGAGTATAGCCGCCGCACCAAGGATGGTCTGGCCAATCAGGGCTGGAAAGATAGCCACGACAGTATCTTTCACGCTGATGGCACTCTGGCGGTAGGGCCTATCGCGCTCTGTGAAGTTCAGGCTTACGTATATGCCGCACGTCGCGCCGCGGCGAATATCGGGCGTCGTCTGGGACAGACTGCCTATGCCACCAATCAAGATGAAAAAGCGACGGCGCTTCGTGTGGCTTTCAACGTCAAATTCTGGAACGAGGAGTTGGGCACTTATGTGCTGGCGCTTGATGGCAAAAAACAGCAATGCGTCGTGCGGTCTTCAAACGCAGGTCATATTCTGCTGACTGATATTGCACCACAGGATCGTGTAGCGGCTGTGGTGCGCACCCTGATGAACAGAGATTCTTTTTCAGGGTGGGGCATCCGAACCATTCCGGTTGGTGAGGCGCGCTATAATCCAATGGCTTACCATAACGGATCAGTGTGGCCGCATGATAATGCGCTGATTGCGATGGGTTTTGCTCGCCATGGCTACCGGAAAGAGGCGACGCGTATTTTCGAAGCCCTCAGCGACGCGGCGTTGTATTCGGATTTGCGTCGTTTGCCAGAACTGTTCTGTGGGTTCACCCGGAGCCAGGCGGAAGGACCGGTGCGCTATCCCGTCGCCTGTTCTCCTCAGGCTTGGGCGGCCGCCACACTTCCTGCTCTTCTTCAGGCCGTGCTGGGGCTCCGCTATGATCCTGGTAATGTCGCGGTTCAGTTCGTACGTCCGACGCTACCGGGTATGGTGGATTCGTTAATGCTGTTCAATCTGGCCGTTGGCGGCGAGAGTCTCACGGTACGGATCGTACGCGTGGGGCGGGAAGTGGCCATCAATGTGGTGGAAAGATCGCGTTCCATCACCATGCAGATCATTAACTGAAGGTGATCTGTGAACGCCACTATATGTGAGGAACCGTGGTGGGTGCGACAGGGATTGAACCTGTGACCCCCGCCGTGTGAAGGCGATGCTCTACCGCTGAGCTACGCACCCGGCCTCAGTAGCGCTGCTATTACAGAAGGTTGAGACAGTAGGCAAGGGGTTAAATGAGCCTTTGAGATTCTAACCGTAGAAGAAGGCTTCGCTTGTGAAGGTGGAAGGGGACAGATAGGCAGAAAAGAAACACTTGTTGTGATTGTTATGTATTCTTTTTCTGCTGACACTAATAATGTTCCTTCGGCTATTTCATCGCAGATGGTTATCGTCGATGAAAATGGTAATACAATCGTGCCACATCATGTGAAGGTCATTCAGTCCAGGATGGCAGAAGCAAGCACGTTTGAAGCCACCCTTTCCTTGCCACAGACAACACTTGAGGTTCCATTTTTCAGTAATGGAGAAAGTATAACGATTTACATGGTGGTGTCAGAAACGGGACAGATAGAAGACTATAGCAAATCAAAGGTATTTTCAGGAGGTATTGATAGATCAATCTTCAACCTTGCTGATCGGACGCTGAAAATATGGGGAAGGGATTGGTCATCCAAATTGATCAGTTATGAACTTTCGGGTGAATCTTTTCTCAATATGACAGCCTCAGATGTTATTTCTTCTCTGGCAAAAACTGTGGGTTTAAGTGCTGATGTTGATAACACTGCGGGATTTGTAGGGCAGTTTTATCAATATGAGCATAAAGCACATGGTTTGTCGGGTATGCACCGTTATCAGACAGCCTGGGATTTATGTGTCGGTATTCAACGTAATTATGGCTATGATCTGTGGGTGGATGACAAGACAGTCCATTTTAAAAAACCATCGAACGATAACGTTGTAAGTTTATCTTGGAACGGAAATAGCGGAAGTTCGAGTTTTGCGTCAGGGCCAATACTGAATCTGACTCTTTCACACGATTTGCTATATGCAGATAATATTTACGTAGCAGTTTCTTCTTGGGATTCAAGGCAAAAAATCACCCACAAGGCAATCTATCCGACTGAAAGTAGTTCTGGTCAAGCATTTAATTTTACGGCGCCTGTCGGGACGACGATAGATCAATGTAAGCAGATAGCTCAACAAAGGTATGGTGAGATTATAGCTCACACCAAAAATGTTGAAATGCATTTGCATCCATATGTCAATATTTCAACGCGGCAGATGGTCAAGTTGTCCGGAACGAATACAGTATTTGATTCTGTTTTTTATACTGTTGATCAACTTTCTATTGAAGGCACAGATCGAGGGATATCAAAAACTGCGATTCTACGTCCTCGTTGATTTGGAGAAAAGATGAGTGATTTACGTCATTCCTTGGATATGTTGATGCATGCCCATACTAACCGTATCGGGCGTGCTCGATTTGGTGTTGTGAGCGCCGTTGATCATGACAGCGGCCTTGTAAAGGTGCGCTTGCAGCCGGAAAATGCGGAAACAGGCTGGATTTGTGATGCTGCTCTTGCGGTTGGATCAGTGACTGTCTATGCGCCATCTGAAGTGGGGGCGCATGTTTTTGTTGATACAGCGCAGGGTGATGGCGACAATTATGTGGTTGTGAGCCGTGTTTTTGATTCCACAATGTTGCCTCCTGTTTTTTCATGCTTGAATGGTAAAAAGATTTCCGTCGGACAGGTGGGAATCAAAGTTGGAAATGTTGAGCTTGTTGTTGATGAAGCAGGGCTGAATATTCTTTCTGATGTAAAAATTTCTGGGGATGTGACTGTTACTGGAAATGTTTCAGCGTCCGGCGATGTTAAAGCATCAAATATTTCTCTGACTGAGCATATACATGGTCAGGTCAAGGCGGGACCGGATAGTACTGGGGCGCCTGAAGGATAAAATATGGCTGATATTTCACATGTTTTTGGTTATGATCTCAGTATTTCCTCTGGTGGCGATCTCGATGTTGTTTCTGGAACAGACGCTGGCGTGCAACGGGTGACGCGTCGGCTGTGTACCAATTCGGGTGGATATATATTTTCTCTTGATTATGGTGCCGGGCTACCAGCCCGTATCGGAAATACTGACACATTAGCTGATATTACCGCTGTCGTTTTGCAGCAGATGAAACTTGAAGCGAGCGTTTCACAAACGGTTGAACCCTCTGTCAGCATGACTGACTTGGGAAATGGAACGAAGCAAATAATTATAAAATATTCTGATTCCGATACGAATC
>NZ_JBDNXK010000009.1:0-58117 GCF_047721705.1 Acetobacter sp.
CACGCGGTTTCCGCGAGGCCGAGTTCCGCGAAGTGGGCGAGATGATCGACGAGGTCCTGACCGCTCTGGCCGCCTCCGGTGGCGAGGGCGATGAAGCCGTCGAGAATGCCGTGCATGAGCGCGTCAAGGCGCTGTGTGCAAAGTTCCCGATCTATAAGCGGTAAACTTTATTCAGGTTTGGGGCGGCTTACGACCGCCCCGAATCTTCTTCTTCTCTATTTTCGATTTGAGCCAGCCGCACCGCCGTATGGTGTCGGGCCGCTCTGAAATTGGGCATGACAAGCAGGCAGTTATCGTACGGTGTGCGAATCTCGTCTGGTCCATCCGTGGCAATGATCGTGCCGCGCTTGGCGATCATCTCTCCGCTAGGAAACATTCTGGTAAAGCAAAATCGTCCGGTACGTGCCGTTACACGGTGCGTGACGTGGGCGATCTCAGGCTTGGGAAGCGTCTGTTCCTGCATCTGAGCATTGGTTTGCAGCGACAGAAAACGCGCGACGGTTTTCCGTGTTGTGTCGAGAGACGCCAGCGACCAGTGCTGTCCGGCTTCCAGAAGGCAGGCCTGCGCGGGCGTGTCCGCGCGCACGAAATGCGGCATGTCAATCAGGCGCGCCCCGGCTTTGTGTCCGTTGTCGGTGACAATCAATGGGGGAGTGGCGATCCGTTCGGCCAGAGCGAGCCCCCTTTTCGATGGCCCCGCCAGCATCAACGGTTTGGCTGGCCAGAGCATGGAGTGCAGGTCGAGAAGACAGTCCACGGTTTCGATGTAAGGCCGTAGCGTTCGCACGCGCTTCTGTTCCGGCGAGGCGGCTGCGCTGCCCGTGGCGATATCGCCCCAGAGGCGGTTCATGTCTTCTTTCACGAACCGGGACAGAATGGGATTGGCAGGGCAGAAGCGCGTAAATGCGTCGATATTCAGGAAGATCAGGGACAGGGTGCCGCATTTCGGCGTGATGCCCCGTTGAAGCAGTTCGATCAGAGCTATGGCGCCCACATATTCGTTGCCGTGCATCAGCGCGGTGATGGCGGCGTGCGGACCGGGATTGGAACTCTGGAACCGATGCACTCCCGGGATTCCCGTGTTGCCGGCAATCCATGGAGAAAGATCAGGCGGTTCAACCTCAATCGACAGGGAAGGCAGTTTTATAGGAGTCGGGGGGAGACAGTCGGAAAGACGACGTTGCGGCGTGATGCGGACGGATCGCTCTGTGTCGGGAAACGGCCTCTTCGTCACGATGCAATGCCTATGTCACGTGGCCACAGAACTGGTGGGGTCCGTTTCCGGCAGGCAGACGCGATGGGCCATGTCACGCAGGAACGAATCGCAGAGCCGCAACTGATCGCGTTCGATCCATTCATCAGGCTTGTGCGCCTGTTCGATGCTGCCGGGTCCGCAGACAATGCTGGTCATGCCAGCGCGCTGATAGATGCCTGCTTCCGTGCCATAGGAGATGAAGCCCTCTGCGTTGGTGCCTACGCTTTGACGCACCATGGTCGCGAGAGGACTATCGGCAGGCAGGTCGAACGAGGGCAGATCGTTGAGGACCGTAAAGGTCAGGCCGCAATCCGGGTCGCCAGCTTTCATCCACGCGTTGGTGTCCGTCATGGCCTGTTCCATGCGGGCCAGAAGGGCATGGGGATCATCGCCCGGGACCGTACGCCATTCGATTTCGGCTTCGGCCCGCTCAGGAATGATGTTCAGCGCCACGCCGCCCTGAGCGACTCCGATCTGGATCGTGCTGTGGGGCGGATGAAAGCCCTGAACCTGCCGCCCTTCCAGCGCGAAATGTCGCGCTTCTGCGGCCACCCACGCCATGGCTTCTCCCAGCGCATGCAGAGCGTTCACGCCGGATTCGGGATAGGCCGAATGTCCGGCCTTGCCATGTGCTTCCAGCTTTACCGAAAGCCGCCCTTTGTGTCCGATGATCGGCAGCATCAGCGTGGGCTCACCCACGACGCACCACGAGGGCAGGAGATCGTGGTCATGCGCATCCTGCACTGCGATGCGTGCGCCATTGCAGGTGATTTCTTCGTCATGCGTGAACAGCATGTGGATGGGACGTTTCAGATCCATCCGCATGAGATCAGGCACCGCAGCGAGTATGCAGGCGACAAAGCCTTTCATGTCAGCGGCCCCACGGGCCACAATTCTGGTGCCGCTTTCGTGCAGCCTGAACGGATCGGACGTCCATTTCTGTCCATCGACCGGAACGGTATCGACATGCCCCGCGAAAGCCAGTCCTCCCTTGGTGCGTGGCCCGATGATGGCGTGCAGATTGGCCTTCGTGCCGTCCGGATTGTAGCTCAGGGACCAGGTTACCCCGTGAGCGTCCATCCACTGGCCGATCCAGTTGATGAGCTGGAGATTGGAGAGATTGCTGGTGGTGTTGAAGGACACCAGATGCGCCAGCATGGCGACGCTGTCCGTCGAGCCGGGAGGAGGGGCGGAGGAAGAAAGCGGGACGGCATCCATGGCTGAAGTATTCACGTCATCTGTCCGGGCTGCAATCCACTTCCTTTTCATTCGTGTTCACAACTGTTCACTGGACGTGGGCAATCTTTTGCGGCACGGAAGGAAAAATCATTCAAGTCTTTGAAGATTTGATTTTTTTTTGAGAAAGGCACGGGTTTTCTGGACTTGGCTCTCCTTACTGAGAAAGAGTTCCATCCTTTGCACAGCCTCTGGCGTCGGTTCCCGGTTGCGCCGAGACGACGTGGTGCAGCGGGCCTGACGGCGTGGCTGGCTCCCAAGGCAGGTCGCGATCTACTCCCGCCGACAGGTGGGGAAGTGCTGATCGGCGGAGAACTTGATCGGGAATCCGGGCTGGGGGAAGGCGCGCGCATCATGCTCCGCGCTTGTGCAGCGTTGGGCATTCCTGCGCATGGCGTTCAGGCCGGGCTGATGGAAGGGACGGACCGTCCTTCTCGGGAACTGTTCGCAGACCGTGCGCCGTTGGTGCTGCATGTCAACGCGCCGTCTCTTCCGGCTGTGCTGCTGCGGCTTGGTAGACGCTTCGTGTCACAGCGTAGGATTGTTGGATACTGGGCGTGGGAGCTTCCCGTCGTGCCACCGCTCTGGCGGAGCGCGTTGGCCTGTGTTCATGAAATCTGGACCCCGTCCGCTTTTTCGGCGCGCGCGTTGGAAACCATCGCGCCGGGGCGGGTGCGTGTCGTGCCGCATGCATTGGCGGCGGCTCCCGTCACGCCGTCTCACCTTGATCGGCAGGCGTTTGGCCTGCCGCAGGAGGCGGTCGTGACACTGGTGTCGTTTAGCCTTGCCTCCAGTTTCGAACGCAAGAATCCGCTGGCGGCCATTCGCTCTTTCCGGGAGGCTTTTGGTACGCGACGGGACCGTTTCCTGCTGCTGAAAATTTCGCATGCAGGCCATTATCCTCAGGACATGGCGTGTATCCGGGCCGCTGTGGCTGACGCGCCCAATATCCGTATTGAGGAACGCCTTTTCTCTGCCGAGGATTCCAGTGCCCTGACGCGCTGTGCCGACATCGTTCTTTCCCTGCACCGAAGTGAGGGATTCGGGCTGGTACCCGCTGAAGCGATGATGTTGGGACGGACAGTGATTGCAACCGATTGGTCAGCCACCACTGAGTTTCTCAGCGCAGACTGTGGGATGCCGGTTTCATGCAGACTGATCCCTGCGAAAGACCCTCGCGGCGTCTTTGAGGCGAAAGGCGCGGTCTGGGCCGATGCGGATATTGGAAGTGCGGTGCTTGCTCTGCGTCGTGCCGCTGACAACGAGGATTTGCGACGGCAACTGGGCGCAAGAGCCGAGTATATCGCCAGACAGCGTTTTTCCGGAACGGAATTTGCGGCTGCCCACTGGTCGCTGACGCATCGTGCGACATCCGGCAGGGACGCCGCATGAAACGAATTCTCGTCTGGCAATGGGGGCGCCGCGGGGGTGGACCGCGTTTTGGCTTGAATGTCGCGCAGGCCATCGCGCGTTTGCCGGGCCGCGAAGTCATGCTGTCGCTATCGCGGCGTGCCGAAGTGCTGGATGCGTCGGATTTCAATTCGAATACGGTCCCATTGTGGTTGGTCGAAACATATGGTGGGTTCGGGGGACTGATTGCCCGGCTGCTGGGTGCGCCTGCCATGGTGCAGGAACTGGTGCGAGGCATCCGCGCGTGGCGGCCTGATTTTGTGATCTGTGCCATGACGGGGCCCATCGATCTGCTGATGGTGGCGGCGCTGCGCTGGTTGCGGGTGCCATTCGCCGTGATTGTTCACGATGCGCTCCCTCATCCGGGGGATGGGTTCCCGTTTCAGCATATGTTGCAGAACATGGTGATCCGCGAGGCTGACGTCGTGGTGGCGCTTACGCAACATGTGGCGCGTCAGTTGCATGCGTTGTCCGGCCTGGACAGAAAGCGGATTGTTGTCGCATCCCTTCCGCCATTTACCTATTCCCGACTTTCTCATTGCTCAGAACAAGAAGTACCGGAACGTGCTCCGGGTCCGATACGACTGCTCATGTTCGGTCGGCTGCTCGCTTATAAGGGCATCGATTTGCTGATCGCCGCACTTGAGAAGATGCCGGAAACGACAGCGTTCAACTTCCGTGTGGTTGGATCGGGGCCGGAAACAGCCGAACTCAAAACCCTTGCGGCTATGCCCGGGGTGACAGTTGAAAACCGCTGGGTGCCGGAGGATGAGATCGCCTCGCTGATTTCGTGGGCGGATGTCATGGTGCTGCCATATCGCGAGGCAAGTCAGAGCGGCGTGGGCGCTGTCGCGCTTGCTGCTGGCAAACAGGTTCTGGCAACGCGGGTTGGCGGGCTGGAAGAACAGTTCGCGGGAGAAGCGGGCGTGTCTTTGTGTGCGCCAGAAGCTGCTGCTCTGACGCAGGCATTGCAGGAAGTGATCCGTAATGGCCCAAGAATTGGAGAGATGCCTTCCCGATCATCCCAACAATGGGAAGCAATGGCGGCACGCATGCTGGCGGATATTGAAGCTGAATACGAAATGCGGTCTGTTGTGCACGCCGCAGATGCAGTTGCATCGATTTCCTGAGCCGTTCCGCTCAGGTTTTCACAGAAAGCTGTTTCTTGGATGATTTCAGGACGTGTCTTTCGAAAATTCTGTAAAAAAGATTGCATATGTATTTGGTGATTGCTTCCGTCGGCCAGAACAGGATTGCAGCACCAATACTGATGAAGAGACTTGCAATGGCTATCATCATGGCGGTGACAACAGTCGGATGGTTTGTATAGCGGGTTACGATAAAGTAGCTGCTGAATGATGCCAGAACGTGAAACTGCACAAGAAACAGAGGAAACGAGATGTTCCCTAGAAAATTGAACAGGGGACGGCTCATCATCGTGCAGAGATAATTGCTGCAATGGATGAACATTACGAAAAGAACTGATTTTACAAAAAGGAAGTAGCCAGAGAAATAAAAATCCGGTTTCAGGATGCTGAGAAAAAACATGGCGATTATTGCAGTGGATGCCAGAAAATTGGGAAAGAGCGTTCCATTTATTCTCGACATTATGCCTTTGTGTCGCAGGACACATAAGGCATGGCCGAAAAGGAAGAGATACATTGAAATCTTCTCTTGCGGATTGAGAACTGAGAGAAACACGAAGATGAGCAGCAGGCCCGCATAGGGCTGCGAAAAGGAATAAAAATAAAGAAGTATAAATATGAGAACTGATCCCATGATTTCGTAATGCATGGTCCACAGGAAAGGGTTCAGGGATTCAATTTTTCCAGATTTGAAAACATCATAAAAAGAATAACGGAGCACATCAGTAAGGGAGGGTGGGGATGTGACCCAGCTTCCAAGCCAGTCTGTTCGATGGAGGATCTCTCCGGCTTCCTGATTGAACAGCAGTCCACTGTGTTCCATCCCGTATGTTAGTAAAGCTGAAAACAGAATGGGAATAACCAGCCGTGGATATCTCTTGATGACTGCTCGGGTGATATATTCCCTCTTTTCGGTTGTGATGAAAGCGGTGCTCAGCACATCTCCGGAAATGATGAAGAAAACTGAGATGGCCAGTGGCCCGTCGAAAAGAAACCGGAATATAATATTATTGAAAAACGGTATTATATTGCCGAAAGTATTATTGAAAAAATGAAAACAGACGACTGACAGACACGCAAGCCCACGTAACCCGTCCAGTCCTTTCACTCTTGCATTTCTACTGTCAGAACCCAAAATCCAGCGGTCTCATTGTTGCGTAATAACGGGCAGTCATTGTGCCTGTCAGAGAGCCTTACACAGCAAAAGTTAACTTCTTCGCTCTCGAACAGGTCAGGCCGTCGTCACGCTTTGCGGTTTCTATAAAGCCACGCATAGAGCGATGGCAGAACCAGCAGGGTCAGCATGGTGCAGGATACGAGGCCGCCAATCACCACGGTGGCCAGTGGCTTCTCGACTTCAGCCCCGTCACTCATTGAGAAAGCCATGGGGAAGAAGCCGAAACAGGCCACTGTCGCTGTCGCCATGACAGGGCGGAAGCGGTCTCGCACGGCTTCCACCGCAGCTTCGAACGGCATGAGGCCGCCGCGGCGCAGATCGCGGATATGGGACACCAGCACCAGACCGTTCATTGTCGCGACACCGAACAATGCAATGAAGCCAATACCGGCGGAAATGCTGAAGGGCATTCCACGTCCATACA
This sequence comes from Acetobacter sp., assembly GCF_047721705.1. Taxonomy (GTDB): domain Bacteria; phylum Pseudomonadota; class Alphaproteobacteria; order Acetobacterales; family Acetobacteraceae; genus Acetobacter. Next base: position 6,648 of record NZ_JBDNXK010000009.1, read on the forward strand.
GGGCGAGAATGCCCCCGGTGGCCGCGAAAGGCAGATTGACGAATACAAGCGCCGCCAGCCCCAGTTCACCAAGCGCCATCAGCAGGAGCAGAAAGATCAGCCCAAGCATGATCGGCACGACAATTTCCAGACGGGCGACGGCGGTTTGTAGATTACGGAACTGTCCGTTCCATTCCATGCGGTAGCCCGGAGCGAGCTTGATATTTTTGGCGACCGCTTCCTGAGCGGCAGACACAAAGGAACTGAGGTCCCGTCCGCGCACATTGGCCTGCACCATCGTGCGGCGGATGCCCTGATCCCGCCGAATGGCCGGAGGGCCATCATTCAGAACAATGCTGGAAACCTGAGACAGATTCACAAGCCGATCATCTCGCGTCACGACGGGCAGGGTGCGGATATCTTCCAGACCCTTGCGTGCATCCGGCGCAAAACGCACTTCGGTCGGGATGAGTGCATCATCCACCGAAACGGGAGGTCCGAAATGCCCGCCCAGCGCTTCGACAACATCCATGACGGAGGAGGTGTCCACATTGAGACGCCCGGCCATGGTCCGGTTCACGTCGATATGCAGATAGGGAATGGTGCCGACATCCTGCGGCGCGACGTCGGCCGCACCCGGCACATGCGATATGACATCCGATACTTTCGTGGCCAGACGCGAAAGGACTTTCATGTCGGGACCATAAATGCCCACAGCAATCTGGGAACGGACACCCGACAGCATGTCATCCATGCGCATCTGGATCGGCTGGCTCCAGTTATAAAGCGAGCCGGGATTGTTGCGCTCCAGAGCAGCACTGAACGCTCTGACCAATCCTTCCTGTGTCTGGGCCGTTTTCCATTCGGACCGTGGCTTGAGAATGACATAGGTGTCCGTCTGCTCACTGCCTTGTGGGTCCGTTGGAATGGCGGAGGTGCCGGTGTTGCTGATCACCGTCTCCACATCCGGAAAGGATTTCAGCGTGCGTTCGATCGCCAGTGCAGCGCGGAGTGAAGGATCAAGGGAAATGCCGGGCAGGCGCGTCGAGGTGACGACAAGATCTCCTTCCTGAAGCTGAGGGATGAATTCGCCACCCAGCCGTGTCGCCAGAAAAAACGATAGCAGCAGGAAGAGCGTCGCAATGCCCATCACCTGCTTGGTATGGTTCATGCAGTAGACGGAAGCCGGTTTGAAGAGTCGCCACATGAAGGCGATGAAGTGGGTATGATGATCGCCGTTCCCTTCATGAGTTGCTGGCTTGCCACGTCCGAGAAACACGCAGAGAGCAGGAATGCAGAGCAGCGAGAAAATTAGGGAGGCAAGCAGCGCGAGAATGACCGTTTCGGCCATTGGCCTAAACATCCGTCCCTCGACGCCCTGAAGTGTGAGAACCGGCAGGTAGACCAGCGCAATGATCAGGACGGCAAACGTCACCGGTCGGATGACTGAGCGGACGGTGGTGAGAATGGTCGTCGGCAGCGGGGTATCATAGCGGCGGCGATGCAGCACGTTCTCGACGATGACCAGAGAACTGTCCACCACCATACCGAAGTCGATGGCACCGAGGGAAAGCAGATTCGCCGAGATACCAAGATGGCGCATGCCCACCATCGCCATCACCAGCGAGAAAGGAATGACGGAGATGATGATCAGCGAAGCTCGCCAGTCACCGATCACCAGTAACAGCACGACCAGAACGAGAAGAGCGCCCAGTGAGAGGTTCTCGCGCACGGTGTCGATGGTTTTTTCTGTCAGATTTTCCCGACTGTAATAGGGTTCCAGTGTGACGCCCTGCGGCAGCGACGCCTGAATGTTGGGGAGCTGTTTCTCCAGTTCGGAGAGCGTGGCCCGCGCACTGGCGCCCTCACGCAGGAGAACAACGGCACTGACGATTTCACCCTGACCATCCCGCGTCACCCCGCCCATGCGGGGACGGCGGCCTTTCCGGATGGTGCCGACATCCCGGAGATGCACGACTTCACCATTCGGGCCGCTACGCACCTGAATCTCGCCAAGCTCTGCAAGATCATCGATCAGGGAACGGCCAACGATCACATGTTGTTCGTCGTTGTGCTCGATCCATGCGCCGCCGGCAGCTTCATTACCCGTATCGACCGCTTCGAACGTGTCCGAGACCGACACGCCATATCGGCGTAACGCCATGGGATCGAGCGCGACCTCATAGGTTTCGGATGCGCCGCCATTGATGTTGACGTCCACCACGCCCGATACCAGCCGCAGACGAGGCACGACGTTCCACACCATCAGCCGGTTCAGGTCTTCAGGCGTCTGGTCACGTCCCTTGATCTGCAGATGCAGGATTTCACCCATGCCGGTGGCCATGGGGCCCATGTCGATGGAGAAGCCATGCACCGATACGGCGTCGCGTGCCTGTGGCAGACGTTGCGAGACCTGTTCGCGCGCCTGATAGATGTCCGTATCATCATCGAACTGAAGATAGAGAACCGCCACGCCCGTGCGTGAGACCGAGCGCATGGTCGTCAGCCCCACAACGCCGGACATGACCTTTTCCACTGGCGAAGTCACCAGTTTTTCGACTTCTTCCGTCGGCAGGCCGGGTGCGACCACGGACACCAGAACCTGTCGGGGAGAAATGTCCGGCACAGGTTCGACAGGCAGGCTGGAGAGGTCGGCAAGCCCCGCCACCATCAGGAGAGCAATGATACAGAAGAGGAAAAAACGTTTTTCGATCAGCCAGTGGAGAAGCTTCATGAGGATCAGCCGTTGGCCTCTGTTTCGGGCGCCAGGATGACCTGTGATTTCAGGATGAAGCTTCCCTTGGTGACAACCGTCTCACCACTTTGCAATCCGCTCGTGATGACTGTCTGCCCCTCCAGAGTGGGACCAATCTTCACCATGCGCACCGCATAACGGTGAGGCGCTGTCCGCACAAAAACGCAGGGAGAACCGTCAAGTGTCTGCAAGGCCTCGCTGGGCACGAGAATGCCCGTAACCATGTCGGACGAAAACAGGCGTGTCTTCACCAGCATACCCGGGCGGAAATGTTCCTTCGGATTGTCGATGAAACTGCGTGCGAGGATATGCTGGGTCCGTGGGTCAACACGTCCTTCGATGGCATCAATGCGGGATGTAACGGGCACAGCGCCGGGTGCCACCCATGTCTGCTGCCTGTTCCCGGGACGGATCAGGGGCGCGTCTTCCTCATCCACCTGCGAGACGATCCAGACATGTGAAAGATCGAGAATTTCTACTGGCGCGACGCCGCTGGCCGTCATTTCCTGTCCGGTCGCGACGTTGATGCTGGCGACCACGCCATCGATGGGAGAAACGACGACTGACTGGCTGCCCTTCGAACGCTCCGTGGTGGAGTGATAGCGTTGCAGATGCTGCTTCATCGTTTGCAGAAGCGCTTCCCGCCCATGCACCAGAGCCTCGGCTTCCCTCAGCGCCGATGCGCGCCGTTCCAGTTCACCAACGGAAACTGCGCCGCCTTTGAGCGTGCGGGCCCGATCATAAAGTTGCCGTGCGTTTTCACGACGCGCGCGTGCTTCCTGTAGGGCCGCCTCAGCTGACAGCTGCTGCTGCGTTTCATCGTTGAGAGTAAAATTCTCATAGGTCAGCAAAGGCTGTCCTTTGGTCACGATCTGTCCGGCAACAACGGCGACATTGGCCACGCGTCCGCTGCCCACGGGCCGGATGCGTGCCACCCGCCGATCATCCGTCACCACATAAGCGGGCGTATCGACATGGTAGGGAAGGGCGCCTGGTGTGGACACTGCGGTTTGGATGTCCTCGCTCATCAGCGCTTCGTCGGAAATCGTAATCGCTGTCGCAGGTGTGGTCTGATCCGCCAGTGCGGAAAACGACTGGAAAGAGCAGGCCAGAATGGATGCGAGGAGCGTGCTTTTCCTCTTCAAGGTACATTTCCTGACATGAGCATCATGCGGGCGATGGAGGCGTGCATGACAATATCAGCCTGTGCGTAACGTTCTGCTGCGCTGAGAGCAGTACGCCGGGCGCGGAGATATTCAATCACCGGGATTTCCCCGACCTGCCATGCTTCCGCGAGATTGGCGGCGCGACGGTCTGAATGTTCCTGCAATTCTCTGGCATGATGCAGAATCTGTGTGGCGGTATCGAGCTGATTGCGAAGCTGCCTGTATTCCGAGCGGATTCTTCGCTGGGCCTGTGTCACATCGCGTTCAGCCCGTCCAACCGCCTGCACTTCTTTCATGACCATGGGCACATTGCGGGCTTCGCTTGGCAGCGGCACCTGAAATTCCACGCCAATCTGCGTGTCCCATGGGCTCTGATACTGTTCCTGTCGGCTGAGAATGACGCCGATCTGTGGATTGGGCATGTAGGAATGTCTGGCGACCGCATAGGAGGATTTTGCCTGCACGAGAACGGCTTCAGCGAGCTGCACGCGCGGATCGTGCGTGGGATCAAGTTTTGTGCTGATTCGTGCAAGGAGCCGACCGTCGATGGCGGTGAGATCGGGCAGGGTATCCAGTCCCGTCACGGATTCCAGATCGGCGCGGACATCTTCCAGTCGCTGCTGCGTTGCGGCCAGCGTCCCGTCAACGTCTTCCTTCTCGGTGACGGTCGCTTCATAGTCTGTGGCAGACACTTCTCCGGCATGGAATGCCCGCTGGACGTCGTTCATGGTCCTGCCCAGAACGTCACTGACCTTTTCCAGATTGGCGATGCGGGCTGCGAGAATTGCCCCCTCGCTGGCAAGATCAAGAACCCGCACTGCCGTGACAAGGTGCTGCACCTTGCTTTGATAAGTGGCGACATCCTGATCGGCGAGGGCCGCTTCTTCGGTGGCGGACCCCTGACCAGGCAGCCAGAGAGGTACGCTTACCTGCCCCTGATAGGTGGTGTAGCCCACTTTACTGCCAATGAAATGATCATCCATGTACAGCCCGCTTACCGTCGGACCATCGGGAAACCATGAGCGGGCGGCGGAGGCGCGTTTGTGCGCGGCCATTGCATCAGTAGCAATGGATTTGCGGGAGGGATCAATGGTCCATGCCATCTGGATGGCATCATGCAGAGTTTCCGCATGAGCAGGAGAAATTGACTCTCCAGAAACAATACAGATCGCCGCTATTCCAGCAAAGGAACTACGTAGAGATGAGCAATGAAAGAACAAAGATGTGAAACACTCTGGAAACAAAAATTCCTCACGGGATGAAGGATCGTTCTCATCAGGTATAGAAGGTCATTCCTTCTGGTGAAATGCCAGAGTGCATTAAAAAATATTTATAAGAAAGAGAGAATATTCTGAGCTGTCACCTGCGCTGGGGCGTAAAGTATAGCATCTTGTATATTGTTTTGAATGGGCAATATTGGCTGTGGTGATGAGCAGGTCTGAAAGATTTTATCCTGCCTGTGAAAGATTGGTTTTCAAATCTTCACAGCACAGGCTGAGCAGCTGGCGAAAATTCCTTCAGTGCCTTTGTCACCAGTTGCACAAGGCCATTCCAGTCATTGAGTTGCGGCTGGCGGAAAATGCGCATTGTCGGATACCACGGAGTGTCGGACCGATTTTCCATCCAGCGCCAGCAGCCGTCGAAGCGTGACAGCATCCAGACTGGCAGCCCCAAACCGCCCGCCAGATGTACGATGGAGGTATCGACGCTGATCAGCAGGTCAATCCCGAGAAGACGTGCGGCTGTATCGGCAAAGTCCCTGATGCCATCAGTGCCATCGACAATCGGCAGGCCGGCGTTCGTGATCTGGCGTCTGCCCCGCATCTGAAAGCTGACGAATACGGTGTCAGGTGTCTCAAGGAGAGGTTCGAGAGCCGTGATCGGCATGGAACGCCGTTGGTCGATGGCATGCGCTTCAAACTGTGTTGGCCGTGGCGCTCCCGCCCACACCAGTCCAACCACCCGCTTGGCGACAGTGTTTCGTGACCACATCAACCGACGGATGGCTCCTCCCTGCTGGAGCGCTTCGTCGGGAGGGACAGAAAAATAAGGGGCGGCAGGAATATTGTCCGGCGTGATGCCCAGTCGATGCGGAAGGCTGGCAAGCGGGCAATGGAAATCGAATTGAGCATGCTCGGGCAGAACTGAAACACTGTGTGCGATGCCAACCACACTTTCGAACAGTCTTTGCAGTTCTGGCGGCACAAGGGCCGTTATGATCGCGCCCTGAGCTGCCAACTGAGTCGCAAAACGAATAAACTGGAGTGAATCACCAAAGCCCTGCTCAGCATGAAGCAGAAGCTTGCGACCAGCGAGTGCTTCCCCCTGCCATAACGGAGCGGGAAGGTGGGTGGGGTAGGTCTGGGACATTCCCCAGCGTGCTTCATATCCTTCCCAACCCTCTTTGAAGTGGCCCAGTTTCAGCAGGGTCACACCACGTGAAAAACGGGATTTGGGTGTCGCCAGACCGTCCTCTTCGGCCGCATCGAAGACCGCGAGCGCTTCCTTGGAACGATTGAGGTTGAAGAGCAGATGACCGCGATTGTGGAGCGCCTCGCGATTGTTGGGCATATGGACAAGCGCTTTCTCAACTGCTGTCAGGGCTTTATCCAAGTGTCCCGCATGTTCGAGCGCGACGCTATAATCCACTAAATATACTGGGTTGTCCGGTTTCTGGATCAGCGCCCGTTCAAGGTGGGTCAGAGCGTTCTGCATTTCTCCTTTTGCAATCAGCAAACGTCCCAGACGATGATGCAGCGGTGCTTCTTCCGGCATCATCTCAAGCGCCTGCTGATAGAAGCGAAGAGCCCGTTCGGTGTCGGAAATCCCTTCGAAAGCAATCCCCGCCATGAAATAGGCCGAACCGGAATGCGGCATGCGGTGAGCCGCTTTCTCAAGCGCTTCGTGCTGTTCCTGTATGCGCTCAAGGCGTTTCAGGCAGTCAGCATGCAGAAGATGGAAAACGAACTGATCTGTCAGCCGGGCGCTCCGGGCAAGCGGAGCCAGTGCGCAGGCTGGTCGGTCCAATAGCAACTCGGCGCGCCCCAGCAGCACAAGCGCAGCCGGGTCATGAGGATGACGCGCCAGATACCGCAACGCCAGCCGTCGCACCCCTTGGGTATCTCCCAGTTTTTCCAGACGCCCACTCTCTGCAAGCAGGATATCCAGTTCAGAGGAGGATGTGGGCCCAGTGGGGTGTTCAGTCATGGCAGAGTCCTTTTCAAGACTCTGGATAGCACCAGGAAATTAAAAACCTGTTTTCACAAGGGTCAATCTGACGGTCCTTAAGGATTGCTCAGTCTTAAGGGTGGAGAGACCAAAACAATTTTTCCGGTGCGGAAGAAAGATCGGAAAGAAGATCAATCGCGAAATCGAGCGCCTGATATTGATGTTTCCCTTTTTCAGATTCTGAAAGTTTCCCGAAATGACCTGTATGAGCATAGCCGGTCAGGCGTCGAATGACTTCCATTGCCGCAAAACCGGTCGCATCGGAAATGATTGAAATGCATTCTTCCGTCTGTTCCGGCACCAACCCGGTGGAATCGTTTTTTGTCAGAAAAGCGGGAGAGAGATCGGCCTGTCCTGTCCTGCTGTTCCATTCGTGGCAGTAGGATTCGATAAAACTCTCACGCAACACGGCAAGACCATTCAGTAATTCCTGCCTGCGTTCGAAAGATGTTGCCCCAAACGCCGCCAGAATCAGGCTGCCCGCAAACATGCCCAGGTCAAAGCCTGTTGGACCAATAATGGAAAACTCGCCATCTATGACGGATGCTTTTCCTTCACTGACCATGATGGAGCCGCTGTGAAGATCGCCATGCAAAAGCGCCTGCCGCGTTGTGAAGAAGCGCTTCTGCATGGTGCTGACGGTTCTGTGGAGTGTCGTGTCGGTGTGCAGTTTATGCACGAGCGAGGAGAGGTCCGGATGAAAATGGTTGCGTGGATGCGCGTGATAAGGATCGGTCAGAACGAGATCGATTGTGATACGAGCCAGCGTGATGTTGCCTGAAAAGAACTGCTCCAGCCGCGCCATAGTTTCGAATGACGTTCCACGGAATGAATTGTGAAAGGTGGTGCGGGCAATGAATGCACCAATCTGTCGGACGATGGGCGTTATCGCGCATCCCGCAGCGAGAGCTTCCGTAAGGGTGACGTGATTATCCAGACAGGCTGTCGCCAGCAGATACAGATCCGGATCGAAATGGAGGAAGGTTGGTACCATCTCCGGTGTTACGGTTTCTGTCTCACGCAGCCAGGCCGCTTCGAAAGTGGTCCGATCCAGCGGCATTTTCCATGAAGGATCGACGCGGACGTGCGGAAGGGACTGCTTCGCGCAGAGTGATCCATGCGACCCATGAACCAGCCACACCATGTTGAGGTTACCGTCGCTGACTTCACGGATCGTCCATTGATCGACGTCTTTTCCCAAGCGGTCCCGCAAGGCCGGTATGGAGACGAGATATGCTTTCAGCGCCTCAGGATCGAGAGTGCGGTATGAGGGCGATTGAGCGTTCACCGGCTGTGTTTCCATGGAAAGGCAAAAGGCTGTTTCTGTGAAAGCCATTATGCCCACAGCAAAACGCGGTATGTCGAGAGTTGAATCCGGGAGGCGGAGGAAGTGTTCAGGCGGGGATGGTCATCTCGCACACTTCGGGCCGAGGCTGATCGGCAATGATCTGGCTCGGTCTGCCAATAAAGTAGCCCTGAACAAGCGAGCAGGACCGTTGTTCCAGATAGGCTAACTGCTCGGCAGTCTCGATCCCTTCCGCGACGATATCCACGCCGAGGCCGCGGCCAAGAGACAGGATTGCGTCGACAATCGCAGCGGATTGGGATTCGTTCAGCATGTCCCAGATAAAGGACCTGTCGATCTTGACCTTGTCGAACTGGAATTCCCGAAGATAGCTGAGACTGGAATAGCCCGTGCCGAAGTCATCCATGACAATTCCCACGCCAATCTCACGCAGGCTGCGTAGAATTTCGAGATTCTGTCGTCCCTGAAGAAAGATGTTTTCCGTAATCTCGATGCTCAGGCGCTCCGGGCTGAGGCCTGTTTCACGCAGGATCGTGCTGAGGATGGCAGGCAGATCGGAGGTCGCGAACTGTATGGGCGAGACATTGATGGACACGTTGAGGGGATGCTTCCAGCTGACAGCATCCTTGCAGGCGCGTCGCGCGACCCATTCCCCGAGCTGTGCGATCAGACCGCATTCTTCCGCGACGCTGATGAACTGGTCGGGGGGCACGCGACCTCTTTCAGGGTGCTGCCAGCGGACGAGCGCCTCATATCCGGTCAGTGTGCGTTCTTTCGTGCACATGATCGGCTGATACTCGAGAAAGAACTCTTCACGTTCCAGCCCGATCTGGATTTCGCGCTCAAGGCGAATGCGGTGCCTGATCGTGCTGTCAAAGGAGCTGTCATATTCGCGGACATTGCCGCGACCGGCCTGCTTGGCGGCCAGGAGGGCCATGCCCGAGCAATGGAGCAAAGCATCGCTGTCATTGACGTCTTCATGGGACACCACGAAGCCGACGCTGACCGAGACCGGCAGATCATCCTGCCCGTCAGAAACGAAAATCTTCAGTTCCTGCGCGAGGTAAAGCGCGAGTTCCAGAATGTTGCGATGACCAACCTTGTAAGCGATGGCAAATTCATCACCGGCAATCCGCGCCATGAGGGCATCGGCCGGCACAAGCTGCCGGATACGTTGCGCTATTTTTGTCAGAACCTTGTCGCCCGCCGTATGGCCACAGGATTCGTTGATATTCTTGAAACGGTCGACATCAATGAGGAAAACCGCGACCTGTTCTTCCGGCTGCCTGCTCTCCAGAAGTTCGGTGAGGGAAGAAACGAAAAAGGATCGGTTGCCGATCCCGGTCAGAGTGTCGGTTACGGCAAGTTCTTCGAGCGCCGCTTCGGCTTCCTTGCGCGCACGCAGGTCAATGATCGCAAGAATGGTGCGCTTCTTGCCGCGCCATGTGTTTTCCCGCGCGTATACTTCAACAGGGATCGGCTCGTTGTTTTTGCGCTGTAAGAGCAGCATTTCGCGGGGGGCTTCCTCCCGCACCAGCACATTGACGGCATCCTCTGTGGCAAGTGTCGGAAAATAATTCTTCAGGTGACGGGCATCCCGTTGGGAAGCATTGGCAAGCTTCCAGAAAGCCGAGTTGGCATCCACGATCATGCCGCCTGTCGTCACGACCAGCCCTTCCAGCGCGACTTCAGCAAAGCTGCGCGCACGCATGTTATCTTCGCTTTTCCGTTTGGCGGTGCGGTATTCAAGCAGCACGAAAATCGTGGAAAGACCAAGAAAGGTTGATGTGCCCAGTCCCACGAGTGCCGCCAGAGAAAAGTCTGGATGGGCGTCGGGAATATGCCTCATCATCATATCGGCAGGCGGCATGCCGATGAAATGCAGCAGGCAGACACCCAAGACCCACGGGAGCGCAGCCAGAGCCCGTTTCGTGCCATGCTGATGGCGGAGTGTCAGGCACCCAATATAAAAGAACAGAAAACCGATTCCGAGAGAAAGCGCCATTCTCGGGGCCGGAACCGGGAAAAAATCGCGTCCTTCCAGTGCGGCGACGCCGATATAGTGCATGCCGCCGACCGCATAGGTCATAAGGAGCGCTGTCAGCGGGGAGCGTGAGTGGCTCCGGGTCCTGCATTCCGTCCACCATGCGGGAAGGAAAAGGGCGCAGGCCACGACAATGGATAACGTCGTCAACGGGAGGTCATAGGAAGTGCCCATGCTATCGGGACAGCCGAGCATGGCGACGAAGTGGGTTGCCCATATGCCATTGCCCGCCACGGCACTGGCGAAGACCAGCCGCTTGATCCGGGATTGCCCACCGACCATGGCCGCCCGGCAGACCATCCTTACTGCGATCAGTGTCGTCGTCGTGCAGAGAATGAGGGCACCGATGACAAAAATCGGGTTCTGGCTGAGAAATTGAGTGACGATGTCTGACATGGCGGCGCGTGAATCCCGAAAAGCACGTCGGCCGAATGTGTACTATGTAGGTCACTTACAGGTTAATGAGTTGCTACGCGCCGGTGGGCAGGAGACAGTCACATCAGGGGGCAGGCAACAAAAAACGCCCCACCTTTCGGGTGGAGCGTTTTCCGCGTCACAAACTCAAATGTGAGGCTGGGACTAGAGCGCCTTGTCCAGTTCAGGCACGATCTGGAAGAGGTCTCCGATCAGCGTGTAATCGGCAACCTGCGTGATCGGTGCTTCGGCATCCTTGTTGATGGCAACAATGACCTTGCTGTCCTTCATGCCGGCCAGATGCTGGATCGCGCCCGAGATGCCGACCGCGACATACAGTTCAGGCGCGACGATCTTGCCGGTCTGACCCACCTGGAAGTCGTTCGGGGCAAAGCCGGAATCGACCGCCACGCGGGATGCACCAATGGCCGCCCCCAGCTTGTCGGCAAGCGGTTCCAGCACAGCGTGGAAATTCTCGGCGCTTCCCAAGCCACGGCCACCGGACACGATGACGCGGGCCGACTCGAGTTCGGGACGATCGCTCGTCGGCGTATGCGCGGAGACGAAGCGCGAGACCGTGTCCTGTACGGAAACGTTCAGCGCATCGACAGGAGCGGAGCCACCCTCGGCCGCAGCCGGATCGAAGCTGGTCGCGCGGACAGTCAGAACCTTCTTCGCATCCGAGGATTTCACCGTCGCCAGCGCGTTGCCCGCATAGATCGGACGGACGAACGTGTCGGCATCGATAATGGCCATCACATCGGGGATCGGCTGAACGTCGAGCAGCGCGGCTGCGCGGGGCAGGACGTTTTTGCCAACGGCCGTGGAGGCCGCGACGATGTGGCTGTAATCGCCCGCCAGTGAGACGATCAGATCGGCCATCGGTTCGGCCAGTTCATGCGCCAGCACCTCCGCACCGGCCTTAAGCACCTTGGCCACGCCCGGCACCTTGGCGGCGAGAGCAGCCGCTACTTCGGCCTCGGCTTCATTGCCCACGACCAGAGCGTGAACGTCGCCCAGCTTCGTGGCGGCGGCGATGGCGGAACGGGAAGCCTGACGGATCTGGCCAGCTTCGGTCTCTACAAGAACAAGAACGGTCATGATCAGATCACCTTCGCTTCGTTGCGCAGCTTCTCGACCAGTTCGGCCACCGAGCCGACCTGAACGCCAGCCTTGCGGCTCGGAGGTTCGGCCACGGAGACCGTCGTCAGGCGACGGGTCATGTCCACACCAAGATCAGCGGCCTGAAGCGTCTCAAGCGGCTTCTTCTTCGCCTTCATGATGTTCGGCAGTGAAGCGTAGCGTGGCTCGTTCAGACGCAGATCCGCCGTGACAATGGCCGGAACGGCGAGGGAGACTGTCTCCGTGCCGCCGTCGATCTCGCGCGTGACTTCCGCGCGACCATCGACGATCTCGACCTTGCTGGCGAAGGTGCCCTGACCCCAGCCGAGCAGACCGGCGAGCATCTGCCCCGTGGCGTTCATGTCGTCGTCAATGGCCTGCTTGCCAAGGAAGACGAGGTCCGGCTTCTCCTTCTCGACGATCGCCTTCAGCACCTTGGCGACAGCCAGCGGTTCCGGGCTTTCTTGGGAGAGGACGAGAATGGAGCGGTCAGCGCCCATCGCCATGGCCGTGCGAAGGGTGTCCTGCGCCTGCTGCACGCCGATCGACACGGCGATCACTTCGGTCGCGGAGCCTTTTTCGCGCAGACGGACGGCCTCTTCGACAGCGATTTCGTCGAAGGGGTTCATCGACATTTTCAGACCCGCCGTCTCAACACCGGTTCCGTCGGATTTGACGAGAACCTTGATGTTGTAATCGACGACGCGTTTCACCGGGACGAGAATCTTCATGGTGTCTCTTGCCTGTACCCGTTGGAGGTGGCGCGCGGACGCGGGCACGGAACCACGTCCGGCGATCGGGCCACCGGAATTGTCGGCTGCCTTAACGTACTATCGACCGAAATCACATACCCGCAGGGTAATTCGGACCGCCTGCACCCTCGGGTGTGCACCAGTCGATATTCTGCGTCGGGTCCTTGATATCGCACGTCTTGCAGTGGACGCAGTTCTGCGCGTTGATCACCAGCCGCGGATCGGTGTCCGTATCCGCTGCTTCATACACGCCCGCCGGGCAGTAACGGCTTTCGGGTGAACGGAACACATCCCAGTTTACCGTCTTCCACAGGCCCATATTGCGGACCTTCAGGTGAACCGGCTGGTCTTCCTCATGGTTGGTGTTCGACAGGAACACCGAGGAAAGCTTGTCGAAGGTGATCTTGTTGTCCGGCTTCGGATAGGCGATCGGCGTGCTGAGAGACGCCGGCTTCAGCGTCTCGTTGTCCGCATGCTTGAAGTGCAGTGTCCACGGCGCCTTGCCGCGCAGGACCATCGCGTCAAACCCGGCATACAGCGCGCCCAGCTTTGAGCCCCAACGCGCAAACGCCGGACGGACGTTGCGGGCGGATTTCAGCTCGTCATACAGCCAAGACCGGCGAACGAGGCTGGTGTACGTGGCCGGTTCCGCACGATCGGTCTTCAGCGCATCGATCACGGCTTCAGCAGCGAGCATGCCGGACTTCATGGCCGTGTGCGTGCCCTTGATCTTCGGCGTGTTGAGGAAGCCCGCCGAATCGCCAAGCAGTGCGCCACCGGGGAAGGTGAGGCGAGGGATCGACTGGAGGCCGCCTTCGGACAGCGCACGCGCGCCATAAATCAAACGGCGACCGCCTTCGAAATGCTTGCGGAAGACCGGATGCAGCTTCGTGCGCTGCATCTCGTCGAACGGCGACAACCACGTGTTCTCATAATCAAGACCCGTGACGAAGCCATAGGAGACGAGGTTCTCGCCGAAATGGTAGAGCCACGCGCCGCCATAGGTCTTGTCATCAAGCGGCCAGCCGAAGCTGTGCATGACCAGACCGGGACGGTGATTCTCGGCGGGAATTTCCCACACTTCCTTGATGCCAAGGCCGTAGGTCTGCGGATCGACGCCTTTGCGCAGGTTGTAGTGTTCCATCACCTGCTTGGTGAGGGAGCCACGGCAGCCTTCGGCGAACAGCGTGTATTTCGCCCGCAGTTCCATGCCGGGCTGATAGTTCGGGCCTTTCTCGCCGTCACGGGTGATGCCCATGTCGCCGGTCGCCACGCCCACCACGCGGTTCTTCTCGATCAGCACTTCCGCGCCCGCGAAGCCCGGATAGATCTCGACACCGAGTTCTTCCGCCTGCTCGGCCAGCCAGCGACAGACTTCACCGAGGCTCACGATATAGTTTCCGTGATTGGCGATATGCGGCATCACGCGGTCGAGCGCTGGAATTTTGAAGCCCTTGTTCTCGGTGAGGAAATACATTTCCTCCTCGGTTACAGGAGTCTTCAATGGAGCGCCGCGTTCCAGCCAGTCAGGCAGCAGTTCCTCAAGCGCACGCGGTTCGATGACGGCACCGGATACGATGTGCGCGCCAATCTCGCTGCCTTTTTCGATCAGGCAGACGGTCGCTTCGGGGTTCAGCTGGCGCAAGCGGATGGCTGCCGCCAGACCCGCCGGGCCGCCGCCCACGATGACGACATCAAATTCCATCGCCTCGCGTTCGCTCATTGATCCTCGTTCCTTGTCGTCCGTGTTTGAATGGCGAGGCCGCGCAAAACGGCGTTTTCTCGCAGGCTACGTTGTTTGAAATGACCGGGTAGGACGTTCGTTACAGTTTGCCAAGCTTTTGTGTCTGCACAGGAGCCACGTGCCGGTTCGTTTCGTGATGAGATGTGGCAGAAAAAACATCTGGAAAGACGGCCAGCAGACTATGGCACCGCCTTTCAGGGTTCGGTTCCGTCTCAGTGCGCCGGGCCGAACGCCAGTTCGTGCGTCGCGCGCCATGTGGAATCGACGAAATTGACGATCAGGCCGCGCCGCAATCCTTTGATGGGGCGCTTCTTGAAGCCGTGCCATGTGTCGTTACCCGGCACGAACAGCGTTCCCGTGTTGAAGCGACCGTTGCTGCGGACCACGGTTTCACCCTCCGCGTTCATCAGATCGGTGCCCCACTCCTCGGCATCTTCATGGATGGAGAGAGGGATGAGCAGCGTCAGTTTTTTCGCACCGATGTCCGTGTGCGGTTCCAGCCAGAAGCCATCTGTGTCCAGACTCACTTCAAGCCGCAATGCCGTATGGTCAAGGCTGGTGCCGCAGAGGTCTTCCACGGCCCTGCGCCCTTCCGGGCTATCGAACATCTGCGCCATCACATCAAGCCGGGCATCCCGCGCCCGCGCCTCCGGCTCGACGAACACGCGCGAAGCGTTGCGCGTTTCACGGCGACCTCCCGTATCACCTGCGACCGCTTCTTCTCCGAACTGCCATGCGACCAGCGCGTCGCAGGCGTCCTGCGGGAGGACATTTGCCAGCGTCCAGTGACGGAAAGGAACGGTCGAACTGCGGGCTGTGTCCAGCGCGGTGCGCAGTCCCGCAATTGCGGTTTCACAGGCTGTCGGGTCTGATGCCAAAATGGAGATCCGTGTGTTGTGTAACTCTGGGGCTAATTTCTATCTGCTATATTTGGAAGGCGGAAGCAGACTTTCAACGCAGGATTATGTCACCCGGTTCCTGCATCCATAAACGTGAGAAAGTTTTGTAGCACGGCGGACGGTGAGCGCGAAGCCAGAGAGTTTGTTGACGGGTGCAGACGCCTGAAGGTGCAAGCAGCCTTTGTAAAGAGCCGCTATTCGCAATGTCACGGATTCCCGTGATGGAAAGTTCACGCCCCTAAATAAGTCCAATGTTCTATTGGATGGCAGGGAAAGACGTTTTCCTGCTTTCAAACATCAATTGTCTGACGTTTGTAGAGAGGGTTCTCCGCAACAAGCATCATCAGGGCGCCCAGAGACATGACGGCGGCGGTCGGAATCAGGGATTCGGTTGGCATGAAACCCATGATGACTCCGCTGACAGCACCGAGGCTGAACTGCATTGTTCCCAGCAGTGCCGAGGCGCTTCCCGCGTGAGCGCCGTGATGGTGAAACGCCAGCACGGTGGCGTTGGCGCCGATAAAGCCGAGTGATCCCGACATGAACACGATCAGCAGCACCACCAGAAGAGGTGTCTGGACGGTCGCGACATGCGTGACAGTGAGAGCGACATTCAATGCCCCAGCAAATGCGCACCACGCGATGCCGAAACGCAGCAGGGTTTCGATGGAAAAGCGGTGTGTCAGACGGCCACTGATCTGTGTGCAGAGAATGAAAGTAGCGGCATTCACGCCAAAGAAAAGCGCGAACTCGCTGGGTGAAAAACCAAGGAGGTGCTCGAATACCACTGGCGCGCCGCCAAGATAGGCGAACATCACGAAGCTGGAGGCGCTGGCGATGAACGCATTGCGCAGAAAGTGGGGCTCACGGACGATGTGCAGATAACGGGAAAGAATCGCGGAAGGCGGCAACGCGATGCGGCGGGCAAGAGGCAGTGTTTCCGGCAGACCGAACCAGACGGCGGCGATGCCTGCTAGTCCATAGATCACAGCCAACCAGAAAATTTCACGCCATGTGGCGACAGCCAGAATCAGGCCACCGATCGATGGAGCTAGAATAGGCATCACGCCAAAGACCAGCGTGAGTTGCGTCATGATGCGCGCCCCTTCCTTGCCGGTCGCTACGTCGCGGATCATGGCTCGGGGGATGACGGCGCACGTCGAGCCACCGAGAGCGGCAAGAAAACGGAAGAGGCAGAAAAGACGGTAATCGGTCGTGATGGCGCAGCCTATGGACGCCAGCGTATAGATCAGCAGACCTGTCATCAGGGGGCCACGGCGGCCGAACCGGTCTGAAAGCGGACCGGTGGAAAACTGCCCGATTGCAAGCCCGATGAACCATGTCGCCAGCGTGAACTGCGCGGAGCCGGGGCCGCCTCCGAGATCGACATCCAGAAGCGGGAAGGCGGGCAGATACATGTCGGTAGAGAGGGGACCGATGCCGGTAATCAATCCCAGCAGTGTCACGAGGTAAAATGGAACGTGGCCGCTTGCCTGCATCGTCTCCACTGAAAGCTTGCGCGACATGATTCCGGCCCCGTCAAAAAGGAGCAGTGGCTATGCCTTTTTCAGGAGGCGTTTGTCCATGTCCGCAGGCGACCGACGGTCTCGCCATGAACGCATGGCGCTGCCAGTGTTACCGCCGGCGACTCTGTTTGCGGGAAAAGCGACACACGATTTCCGTTTCGGCTGACCACAGGAACTGATCGATCACAGTGATGGCATCGACCGTATAGCCAGCCTGCAACAGGAGCGCCGTATCACGGAACAGGATGCGTGGATTGCAGCTGACGTAGATGATCGTTTCGGGTTTGCCGTCGAGAATCTGCGTCATCTGTAGACCCGCGCCTGCGTGTGGCGGGTCCAGCACGACGGCAAAGGCAGAGGCAAGTTCCTTCGCTTCGACTGGTTGGCGATTGAGATCACGCAGATGGGCCGAAACACGCAGGCCAGCCGTGGCTTTCGCCAATGCAGCGACCGCTCCCGGGTGACCTTCAAAAGCCTCCACGCGCGCATGCGTGGCAAGCGGCACAGTTAGCGTGCCGCAACCCGCATACAGCTCCACAATCTTGGCTTTGCGACCGGGAGAAGAGGGGAGCGCGGCAAGCATGGCGTCACGGATCGCTGCCTCACCTTCGCGCGTGGCCTGCAGAAAGGCACCGGGCGGCGGTTCGATGCTGACGTCTCCAAAGACAATGGCAGGAGTCGTCAGGCGAACAAGCGTCTCAGGTGCTGTTATTGCGCCCTTGGCATTCCATGCCAGACGGGGAATGCCGTGATCCCGGCAGAAATCCGCCAGCTTTGTTCGATCTGCCGTGGAGGGCTCGCGATCGGAGACGAGCAGCAGGTCAGGGCCTGTGTCGAGCAGATTGATGACAAGATCGGCCTCGCGGCGCAGCAGGTCCAGCCGACCAAGCATGAGTCGCAGGGCGGGCAATAACGCAACGATGGTGGGATGTAGCAGGTGACATTCAGTCAGATCGATCACGTCTCCACCCCGGCGGTGCAGCCCGAGAACAATCCCGTCATGTGCGCGGCGCACTGCCAAATCGGCACGTCGCCGCGATGCGGGAGGCGTCTGGAATGCTTGGATGGGCGGAAGGTCAGTGACGCCCGCTTTGCGGAATCCTGAGGCTGTTTCCGTTTTCTTCCAGTCCAGAATCCATGCGGGATCAATATGCTGGAGTGAGCAGCCACCACAGATGCCGAACAGGGCGCAGGGAGGTTTTACGCGCTCAGGTGCGGCGACAGTAACGTCTGCCAGCCTGGCCCGATTGCGATCGGTGAAAGCGGCGACAACTTCATCGCCGGGCGCTGTATAGGGAATGAAGACGGGAGAGGAGGACGCGTCACCGTCGATGCGTCGTGCAATACCGTCTCCACTGCTACCCAACGCCTCGACCCTGTAGAGGTGGGGCGTTGGATCAATGGTTGTGGCAGCAGCGGTAGACTGCCGAGGACGAGAGCGTCGCCCCCGATCAGGCGTCCGCGCCATCCTCGGCCACGATGTCGATTTTGGGTGTAACCCGCTTCGGCAGTTTCATGAAGGCAGGCACATCCGCGCCAAATCCGACCACGCTTTCTGCCGGGGCATCCGCGATTTCTGAACCACGATTGCGGCGATCATCACGACGCCGGTCACGCTCGCGCGGAGCGGGACGATCCTCGCGCTCTGGCGACGCCGCCTTTTCCGGGGCTTTGCGTGGACGTTCGTCGGTCCGAGATTGATTTGTCTGGGCTGTATCGCGCTCACGATCCTGTCCCCGACCACCGCGTTTGCGTTTTTTGCTGCGGTTTTCACGGGCATCATCTTCGCTGGCCCACTCAAGCTGCTTCACATCTTCCAGTTCAAGAAGAGGAATCGTCTTGCCGGTCAGTTTTTCGATGGCTTCAGCCAGCTTGTGCTCGTACGGCGTGGCAAGACTGTAAGCCCGGCCTTCCTTGCCCGCGCGTCCGGTGCGTCCGATACGATGGACATAATCTTCCGCATGGAAAGGCAGGTCGAAGTTGAAGACATGCGACAGGCCGCCAATATCGATGCCACGCGCAGCAACATCAGAGCAGACCAGAAGCTTCAGCTCGCCCGATTTGAACTTTTCGAGCGTCTGGAAGCGCACTGACTGCGGCAGATCACCATGCAGAGCGCCAGCCGAGAAACCGTGCTTTTGCAAGGACTTGAGCAGCACATCCACATCGCGCTTGCGATTGCAGAAGATGATGGCGTTCTGCACATTCTCCGCACGCAGCAGCTTGCGGAGCGTCTTGCGCTTGTCGTCCTCGTCCACAATCACGAGGCCGGTTTCGATCGTTGTCGCCACCGTCGAAGGGCGGCTGACCGTGATCTCTTTCGGCATCGTCAGGAAGGCATCTGCAAGACGACGGATTTCCGGCGCCATTGTTGCAGAGAAGAAAAGTGTCTGACGATTGGCGGGCAGAAGACTGGCGATCCGTTCGATATCGGGAATAAAGCCCATATCGAGCATACGGTCGGCTTCATCGATCACCAGCACGCGGGTCTGGGTGAGCAGCAGTCCACCGCGCTCGAACAGATCGATCAGGCGACCCGGCGTGGCGATGAGAACATCGACGCCCTTGTTTAGCACTTCCTTCTGATCCGCCATGCTTTCGCCACCGATAAGCAGCGCATGGGTCAGGCGGAGATGCTTGCCGTAATTGACGAAGTTTTCGGCAACCTGCAGAGCCAGTTCGCGAGTCGGCTCAAGGATGAGCGAACGCGGCATACGGGCGCGGGCGCGGGAACCGGAAAGAATCTCCAGCATCGGCAGCGTGAAGGATGCGGTCTTGCCGGTGCCGGTCTGGGCGACGCCCAGCACATCCTGTCCATGCAGCACGGCAGGGATGGCCTGCGCCTGAATGGGAGTCGGATGGACGTAGCCCATTTCCGAGACGGCACGCAGGATAGGCTCGGACAGTCCGAGATCCGCGAAGGTAATCTTGTCGGTTTCTTCTTCTTCTGGCGCAGGTTTCTCAGCAACAACAGGAACGGATACTGTTTCCGATAACGCCGCGACAGGTTCGGGTTCGACAACGCCACCCATTGCTCCGCCAACATGCAGCGGATGGGCTTCGGCATCTTCCACGACAGTTTCAGTAACTTCCGCGACTTCGGATTTCTTCGTCCTGCGGCGCGTAGGCTTCTTTGCAGGCGCTACGGGTGTCTCGGTCGTCTTTGCTACTGTAGCCTTGCGGGCGCGCGTCTTTTTCACAGGAGCCGGAGCGTCTTCCGTCGTAACGGTTTCTGCCGCTGGCGCTTCTGCTTCAGCCTGCGGCTCCTTGGCGACCGCTTTTCTGCGTGTGGTCGCGCGGCGCGGCTTCTTTTCTACGGTTTCCGCTTCAGCGACGGCTTCAAAGGGTGCTTCTGTCGCTTCCGCTTCAACAGCCACTTTCTTTTTGCGTGGCGCGCGCTTCGGCTTCTCTTCTGTCACGGCTGGAGTCTCCGCGCTTTTGGCGCGGCGGGGAGAAGCACGCTTCGCAACAGGCTTTTCCGTAATCTCCTCAGCAGATGCGGCGGTTTCTTTCGTTACCGCTTCTTCTGTAGGGCCTGCCTTGCGGGCACGGGTACGGGGAGCTGCCTTGCGGGGCTTTTTCTCGGTCGTTTCGGAAGTTTTGGGGCTCAAGTCGCTCTCAGAATTAGATCGGCTGCCGCGGGGGGCGTGGGCGCACGGATCGGGCCAAGAAAGCCCGGGTGCTTGTCGGTAGGCCGTCCGGCGCCAAAAATCAAGCACCCTCGGTTTTGTTCCTGCATCTGCGGTTCATATTTTAAACAACAGGAGCGCAGGCTCATCGGGCCAAGGACGGGCGCGTCGTCAGCGCCCGGTATTTCGTGTGCAGTTTATGAAATTTCAGAGACCATGTCCCATCGAGGCGCACAGGATGGTCAGCATGCCGCAGGCAATGACACCGAGCATCAGAGTGCGGATGGAATCAAAGGTTTCCTGTTTGGGACGAATCGCACGGCGCGCTGTCTGGTAAGGGCCATAGAACACCCGCAGAAACAGACCAGCCATGATAACGCCGAGAAGCTGCATCACATTCGTTGTCCACGGCATGACGGCAAAGCCGCCTTCATGCAGGATCATGATCCAGCCGGTAATCAGCACTGTCGGCATGACATGCCAGACGACGCGCAGAAAGCGTTTGAGCGTGAGAAGATGCACGGAGCTGCGTTGGGCCTTGTCCAGCAGGGTCAGGCTGGGGCGCAGGACGGCGACAGCGTAGGTGGCGCCGCCGACCCAGACTGCCATCCCGGCGATATGCAGCGTCAGGACGAGGCTCCAGAGAATGTGCGGCATGCGAACTCCATCAGGCTGAGGCATTTCAAGATCGTATGGTGTGTCGCCAATCATGTCGCCGAACGCAAGCATATGCATTGCGCGGATTGGCGCAGGAGGAGAAAGTAATGACCTCTTACAAAGAAAGGCTTGTCCTTCCTTCTTCGCAGGAGATGGGCCGTATCGATAATGCGGCTTCCCGCTCCGTGCCGGTTTCGGCGCTGATGGAAAACGCCGGAAGGGCGGTCGCGCGTGCGGTGCGGCAATTCACAAAACCGTGTCGTGTGCTTGTTCTGTGTGGGCCGGGCAATAATGGCGGCGACGGTTATGTGGCGGCGCGTCATCTGGCGAATGCAGGCTGGCCTGTCACGGTTGCCGCATTGGCGGCGCCACGTGCCGGTGGTGACGCGGCACAGGCCGCAGCGCGCTTTCGTGGGCCGCGCGTTCCGTTCACGCCGGAGGAGGCGGCGCGAGTCGATCTGGTGATTGACGCCGTCTTTGGCGCTGGTCTCAGCCGGGATATCGAAGAGCCTGTTCCTTCCGTGCTGGCCGTCGCCAAGCGGATTGTGGCCATAGACATGCCCACAGGTATTGATGGCAGCACCGGCCAGATACGGGGTAGCGCACGAAAAGCTGATCTCACCGTCACATTCTTTCGCGCCAAGCCCGGTCATCTTCTGCTTCCCGGTCGCATGTATCTCGGACAGTTCGAGGTGCGTGACATCGGCATGCCTGAATCGGTGCTGGAAGAGGTGGCGATCCGCACATGGCAGAATGAGCCGGGTTTGTGGAAGCTCCCCGTCCTTGGGTTGGAATCGCACAAATACTCGCGCGGTGTCGTCAGCCTGTGCGCTGGCGAGGCGATGCCCGGCGCAGCGCGACTTGCCGCCGCCGCCGCCCGGCGAACGGGGGCTGGGCTGGTGCGCATAGCGGCTGGAGAGGCTGCTCCGGCCTTTCGCCTAGGGGAGCCGGGACTCATTATTGATGAGCAGCCTTTGTCAGAACTGCTTGAAGACGAGCGCCGTCGGACGTGGATCTGCGGACCCGGCCTTCTGCCGGAAGAGGTGGAAAAGACCTTCCCGCAGCTTGTGGCTGCTGGGCGGCAGGTTCTGGCTGATGCGGGTGCATTCTCATGGGCTGCCGATGCACCGGAACGTCTGAAAGGCGCTGCGGTCATCACCCCGCATGGGGGTGAGTTCAAGCGGGTCTTTGGTGCGCCGGGCTCTGATGTGATTGCAGCCGTCCGTGCGGCTGCGCAGCGGATAGAGGCGGTTGTGGTGCTGAAAGGCGCGACGACACTCGTGGCAGCGCCAGATGGTCGGGTTGCGATCAATACGCATGCCACCTCCGCGCTGGGCACGGCAGGGTCGGGCGATACGCTGACGGGTATCATCGCCGCATTGCTGGCCGCGGGTATGGAGCCGTGGGATGCCGCGTGCGCGGGTGTGTGGCTCCATGGTGAAGCGGGTTTGCAGGCCGGTCCCTGGCTGGTCGCGGAAGATCTCGATGCTCACCTCGGCGCGGCGCGGGAAAAGGCGACACGCTTGCAGCAGGAGTAGCCAATCGGAAGAGGTGTTAGGCTTCCCAATATGTGGGAAAGTGGGATCAGGTACCTTGCCGTCTCCTGTGGACTGCGGTAATCCGGCGCCCTCGGCGTTTCGGGTTGCGCTGAACATGCCACGCGGGTGTGGTGGAATTGGTAGACACGCCAGATTTAGGTTCTGGTGGCGAGAGCCGTGGGGGTTCAAGTCCCTCCACCCGTACCAACTGCCGTTTTGCGGCAGTGTGTTGCATCCCGTTCTGTTTGCCGAAATGGATTTCTGGCGGCCTTTTGAGGCCGTCATGTGTTTGACGAGTTCGTACGAGAGGATGGCCTGGGCATATGCAGGTTACTGAGACGCTTTCCGAAGGCCTGAAGCACGCCTTCACCGTGGTCGTTCCGTCGGCCGAACTCGAGAAGAAGGAGGAGGCCCGCCTCAAGGAAGTCGCGGCTGCCGCCAATCTTCCGGGCTTCCGTCCGGGCAAGGTGCCGCTTTCGGTTATCCGTCAGCGTTATGGCCAGTCCGTAAAGGGCGAAGTCCTTGAGCAGGCCGTTAACGACTCCCTACGTGACCTCTTTCAGGAGCGCGATCTGCGTCCGGCGCAGCAGCCCAAGGTTGATGTCGTTTCCGGTGGTGATGGCAAGGGCGATCTCGAATTAAAGGTCGAGACGGAAGTGCTGCCTGAAATCAAGGAGCCGGACCTGTCCGATCTGTCGCTGGTACGTCTGAAGTCGACACCGGATGCAGAGACGGTCGACAAGGCTCTGAACGATATCGCCAAGCGTCAGCGCGAGTTCGTGACGATTGAGGAAGTTCGCCCGGCCGCGAAGGGTGACGTTCTGGTCGTTGACTTCCTCGGCAAGCAGGATGGCGTGCCGTTCGAAGGTGGCACGGCTGAAGACATCAATGTCGAGATCGGCGGCGAAGGCTTCATTCCGGGCTTTGCCGAGCAGATCGAAGGTATGAAGCCGGGCGAAGAAAAGGTCATTACGGTGACTTTCCCGGAAGATTACGGTGCGACGGAGCTTGCCGGCAAGGAAGCGACGTTCGACATCAAGGCGAAAGAGCTGAAGCAGCCGGTTGAAGCCGAACTGAACGATGATCTCGCCAAGAAGATCGGTTTCGAGAACCTCGACAAGATTCGTGAGCTCATCACGAAGCAGGTCGAGAACGAATACGAGCAGCTTTCCCGCCTCCGTCTTAAGCGCGACCTGCTCGACAAGCTGGCTGAAAAGACCGACTTCCCGGCTCCGGAGAGCATGGTCGAGGCCGAGTTCGGGCAGATCTGGGCGCGTGTCGAAGCTGACCGCAAGTCTGGTGAGCTTGACGAGGAAGACAAGGGCAAGGACGAAGAGACGCTGAAGGCGGACTATCGCAAGATCGCCGAGCGTCGCGTGAAGCTGGGTCTTCTGCTTGCCGAGATCGGTCGCGCGAAGGGCATCACGGTCACGCAGGACGAAATGGCCCGCGCCATTCGTGCGGAAGCCATGCGCTACCGTGGTCAGGAGCAGGCTGTGTTCGACTTCTTCACGAAGAACCCGCAGGCCGCCGAGTCTCTCCGTGGTCCGATCTTCGAGAACAAGGTGATCGATTACATCATCGAGCTCGCGAAGGTTGAGGACAAGGAAGTGACGCCGGAAGAACTGTCGGATATGCCTCCTGCTAATGTCTGATAGAATCCTCCAGCCTGCTGGATAGATGTTTTGCGGCACTTTCTCCTGTGACGGGAGGAAGTGCCGCTTGTCTGTTTGGCGACGGGCAGGATTTTCTCGGTGGACGGGGTGGCGCTGGCGCTGATTATCTCTATCTTAAACGAAACACGCCTTTTTCAGGGCTGGTCCGTTCCTTGGGCGGGCAAGAACAAACGGCCTACAAGTCGGGAATGATGTGATGCGGGATTCGAACCCTGTCGAGATTTACAACAATGCTCTTGTGCCGATGGTGGTCGAGCAGACTTCCCGCGGCGAACGGGCGTTCGATATCTATTCACGCCTGCTGCAGGAACGCATCATCTTCCTGACGGGCCCGGTTTACGATCAGGTCGCTTCCGTGATTTCGGCGCAGCTTCTCTATCTGGAGAGCGTGAACCCGAACAAGGAAATCTCGTTCTACATCAACAGCCCCGGTGGCGTGGTGTCGGCAGGTCTCGCGATCTACGACACGATGCAGTACATCCGCAGCCCCGTCAGCACGGTGTGCATCGGGCAGGCGGCTTCCATGGGGTCGCTGCTGCTGGCCGGTGGTGCTGCGGGCAAGCGTTACGCGCTGCCGAATGCGCGCGTGATGGTGCATCAGCCTTCCGGCGGCGCGCAGGGGCAGGCGAGCGATATCGAGATTCAGGCGCGTGAGATTCTGACGATTCGTCAGCGGCTGAACGAAATCTATCGTGAGCATACAGGGCAGTCGCTCGAGCAGATCGAGCAGAAGCTGGAACGCGATAGCTACATGTCGGCCGAAGAAGCAAAATCCTTCGGAATCGTCGATGAAGTGATCAAGCAGCATGCGTCCCGCACGCAGGAGAAGGTGTAAGTCTTGGTGTGCGGGTTGCCTGACTGTCACTTGATGCATCTTTCCGGTCCGGCTACGATTTTTAATTTGACTGGCGAAGAAGCTGGTTGGTCCGTTGAGGGGCCGAGATTAGGGGACTGCAGATGAACGCAAAGTCCGGCGATTCCAAGAACACGCTGTATTGCTCGTTCTGCGGAAAATCGCAGCACGAGGTCCGCAAGCTGATCGCGGGACCAACCGTCTTCATCTGTGATGAATGCGTCGAACTCTGCATGGATATCATCCGTGAGGAGCACAAGACCGCGCTGGTGAAATCCCGCGATGGCGTGCCGACTCCGAAAGAGATCTGCAAGATTCTCGACGATTACGTGATTGGCCAGTTCGACGCGAAGAAGGTTCTGTCGGTTGCGGTGCACAATCACTACAAGCGGCTGGCCTATTCGCAGAAGAACAGCGATGTCGAGATTTCCAAGTCGAACATCCTGCTGGTTGGCCCGACAGGTTCGGGCAAGACGCTTCTCGCCCAGACACTGGCGCGCATCATTGATGTGCCGTTCACCATGGCCGACGCCACCACCCTGACAGAAGCGGGCTATGTCGGTGAGGATGTTGAGAACATCATCCTCAAGCTGTTGCAGGCAGCCGACTACAATGTCGAAAAGGCTCAGCGCGGCATCGTCTATATCGATGAAATCGACAAGATTTCCCGCAAGTCGGACAATCCGTCGATTACGCGTGATGTCAGCGGCGAAGGTGTGCAGCAGGCATTGCTGAAACTGATGGAAGGGACGGTTGCGTCTGTTCCTCCGCAGGGCGGTCGCAAGCATCCGCAGCAGGAATTCCTGCAGGTGGACACGACCAACATGCTCTTCATCTGCGGCGGCGCATTCGCCGGGCTGGAGAAGGTCATTTCCGCGCGGGGTAAGGGTTCTGGAATCGGTTTCGGCGCGGATGTGCAGGCGCCGGAAGATCGTCGGACGGGTGAGATCCTCAAGCAGGTTGAGCCTGAAGATCTCATCAAGTTTGGTCTGATTCCGGAGTTCATCGGACGTCTGCCAGTGGTGGCGACGCTCGACGATCTGGACGAGACCGCGCTGGTGCAGATCCTGTCGGAGCCGAAGAATGCTCTGGTGAAGCAGTATGCCAAGCTCTTCCAGATGGAAAATGTGAAGCTGACTTTCACGGACGATGCTCTGAAGGCAATCGCGCATCGCGCTATCGAGCGTAAGACCGGCGCGCGTGGCCTGCGGTCTATTCTGGAAAGCATCCTGCTTACGACGATGTTTGAATTGCCCGGCCTTGAAAATGTCGAGGAAGTCGTGGTGAACAAGGATGTGGCGGAAGGAAAAGCTTCCCCCGTGTTCGTATACGGCAAAGGGCATGGTCAGCCTGCGGAGCAGTCGGCCTGAGCACCGTCAGACAGAAAAGCGGTAACTGGTCCGTTTTCAGCACAAGAGGTCTGCGCTTTATCACGCAGACCTCTTGTCGCGCCGAAAATCGTGCCGATATTCATTTGTATCAACGACCTCTTCCCATCCAGTCGGATCAGACTGAAGACGGAAGACATCTCCGCCCATTGCCGGGGCGGGAGAGCGATGCGTGTGCCATGAATGGGTGCGTATCGCCGGATCGTCCATTCAGGAGGACGGCAGCATGACAGACAATACGAAAAAAACACCGACACCACGCCGCCGGCGTACCAAGACTGCCGCAACAGATGTTGCGGCGCCAAAGACAAAGAGCGCGTCCAAGAAAGCGACTCCTGTTGTCTCGGAGCGGGTGGCTGTTCTGCCTTTGCGGGATATCGTCGTTTTCCCGCATATGATCGTGCCGCTTTTCGTGGGGCGCGAGAAATCCGTGAAGGCGCTCGAATCCGTCACCAAGGATGACAAGAAAATCCTGCTGGTGGCTCAGAAAGAAGCAACCGTGGATGATCCGGGTGCGGACGATATCTATCGTTTCGGCACGATCTCCACAATTCTACAGCTTCTGAAACTGCCCGACGGCACAGTGAAAGTGCTGGTGGAGGGTGGCCAGCGTGCCCGCGTTCTGGCGCTGCATGACATTGATGGTCATTTTGAAGCTGATGTAGAGCTCGTCGCAGAAACGCGGGACGAAACGGAAGAGACCGAGGCGCTGGCGCGTGCGGTGGTGGGTCAGTTCGAGCAGTATGTGAAGCTCAACAAGAAGATCGCCGGGGAAGTTCTGGTTTCACTCGGCCAGATCAGCGATCTGTCAAAGCTCGCGGACACTATCGCCAGTCATCTGAATCTCAAGATTTCCGAGAAGCAGGAAATTCTGGAGCTGCCAACGGTCACGAAGCAGCTTGAGAAGATCCTTGCGCACATGGAAGCCGAAATCGGCGTTCTGCAGGTGGAAAAGCGCATCCGTAGCCGCGTGAAGCGGCAGATGGAAAAGACGCAGCGCGAGTACTATCTGAACGAGCAGCTGAAGGCGATCCAGAAGGAGCTTGGCGAGGGCGAGGACGGTAAGGATGAGACCGCCGAGATCGAAGAAAAGATCGTCAAAACCAAGCTGAGTAAGGAAGCGCGGGAAAAGGCTGTCGCTGAGCTCAAGAAGCTACGCGGTATGAGCCCGATGTCCGCCGAATCGACGGTGGTGCGCAACTACCTCGACTGGCTTCTGGGTGTGCCCTGGAAAAAGACGACCAAGGTGAAGAATGACCTCGACGCGGCCGAAAAGGTGCTCGACGAGGACCATTACGCTCTGGAGAAGGTCAAGGAGCGTATTCTTGAGTATCTCGCAGTTCAGAGCCGTTCAAAGAAGGTGAAGGGACCGATCCTCTGCCTTGTCGGGCCTCCGGGCGTTGGTAAGACCACGTTGGCGCGCGCCATCGCCAAGGCGACGGGGCGGCATTATGTCCGCATGTCCCTTGGTGGTGTGCGGGACGAATCCGA
Organism: Acetobacter sp.; assembly: GCF_047721705.1. GTDB lineage: Bacteria > Pseudomonadota > Alphaproteobacteria > Acetobacterales > Acetobacteraceae > Acetobacter. The sequence goes on from NZ_JBDNXK010000009.1 coordinate 34,815, forward strand.
GATTCGCGGTCATCGCCGGACCTATATCGGGGCGATGCCGGGCAAGATCATTCAGGGCATGAAGAAGGCGAAGGTTTCCAACCCGCTCTTCCTGCTTGATGAGATCGACAAACTCGGTTCGGACTGGCGCGGCGATCCGGCGTCGGCATTGCTCGAAGTGCTGGATCCGGAGCAGAACGCTAGCTTCTCGGATCATTATCTCGAGGTCGATTACGACCTGTCGGATGTGATGTTCGTCACCACGGCGAACAGTCTCAACATGCCCCAGCCTCTGCTGGATCGCATGGAGATCATCCGTCTCTCCGGTTACACGGAAGATGAGAAGCTCAACATCGCGAAACGGCATCTGATCACGAAGCAGGGGGAGGCTCACAACCTCAAGCCTGAAGAGTGGTCGATCTCGGATGCTGCGGTGATGGATCTGATCCGTTTCTACACGCGGGAATCTGGCGTTCGTAATCTTGAGCGCGAGATTGCCAATGTAGCCCGTAAAGCGGTGAAGGAAATCGTCACCGGTAAGGCGAAGAAGGTGGCGGTGACTGAGAAAAATCTCGGCAAATTCGCTGGCGTGCGGCGTTTCTCGCACGGCGAGACCGAGGCCGTGGATATGGTCGGTGTTGTTACAGGTCTGGCCTGGACGGAAGTCGGCGGCGAGATTCTGACGATCGAAAGCGTGATGGTGCCGGGTAAGGGTAACGTCAAACAGACTGGTAAGCTGGGCGACGTCATGCAGGAGAGTGTGTCTGCTGCCCTGTCCTATGTCCGCAGCCGTGCGACGACTTTCGGCATCTCTCCGACACTGTTCGAGAAGCGCGATATCCACGTTCACGTGCCGGAAGGGGCGACTCCGAAGGATGGGCCATCGGCGGGTATCGCCATGGCGACATCGCTGGTCAGCGTTTTGACGGGGATCCCCGTGCGGCGCGATGTGGCCATGACAGGGGAGATAACCCTGCGTGGTCGTGTCCTTCCCATCGGTGGCCTGAAGGAAAAGCTCCTTGCTGCGCTTCGGGCCGGGATCAAGACGGTGTTCCTGCCGAAGGACAACGAAAAGGATATCGTGGAACTTCCTGATTCCGTGAAGAAAAATCTGGAGCTGATCCCGGTTTCTCACGTGGATGAGGTCATCGACCGCGCTCTGGTCAGCGTGCCGCAGCCTATTCAGTGGCAGGATGAGGCAGAGCCGATGACGCCGATTGCTGCGTCTGAGACATCAGCCGCGGTTGCCCACTGAAAAAGGGCTTGACGATGGGGATGAGCAATTTTTGCTTGTCCCCGGTCGTTTGTGCCTGCTTGACGTGGCGAAAAACGGCTTCATAGTGCGCCCCGGAATGTCTCCGACAACACTATGTTGTAAGCGAGACGAGAACATGGAAAGGCGTATGTATGGACAAGCCGCTTAACAAGCAGGAACTCGTGTCTGTCGTTGCGGATGACGTTGACCTGCCCAAGGCGAAGGCTGCCGAAGTGGTTGATGCCGTTTTCTCAGCTATTGAGAAGGCTCTCAAGAACGGGCAGGAAGTCCGGCTTGTTGGCTTCGGTTCATTCGTGACGGCTCATCGCAAGGCGACCAAGGGTCGTAACCCGCGTACGGGCGAAGAGATCGACATTCCGGCTTCCACGTCTGTCCGCTTCAAGCCGGGCAAGACGCTGAAAGACGCTGTCAGCTAAAGCTGCACACAGGCGGATTGTTTGACGGGCGGGACGGAAACGTTCCGCCCGTTTTTCGTTTAGAGCACATTAGGGCTTTTAAGCGCTTGATTGATCTGATTGGTTCGTCTAATCACTGCGGCGGGCGATTAGCTTAGCGGTAGAGCATCTCGTTTACACCGAGAGGGTCGGCGGTTCGATCCCGTCATCGCCCACCATTTTCCTGAAAATTCTGTTTTTTTAGATATAAGCGCGTGAGGTTTCTCTTTCACGCCAGCTGTCATGCTGTGGACGAATGTCTTGCGGCATGTTTGATGTTTATGTCTGTATTTTAATGTATATAGATAGGGGCCTGAAGCATCGCGCTCCGAAAGGAATGTGGTTCTGGCAAGGCTTTAGTGGGGTGAAATTCAGTGGGATGAATTCTGTTCATCATGCTGAACCCCTCACGGGAAAGTTTCTGAGTTGCTCCGGTATGAGGGTGGCCACGTGGACATTCCGGGCATAGTTTGGCCGCATTATCTTTCGGTTCGGGCCACAAGGCGCGGATGTGGAAACGGAAAATCATTACGGAGGGCGTCATGCCGTCGGTGATCAACGATTATCTGCCGGTTCTTATTTTCGGCATCCTCGCCGTGGTGATCGCGGGAGCCATGCTCGGCGCCTCCCTCGTCTGTGGGCATCAGAAGCCTTACGCGGAAAAACTGACGGCCTACGAATGTGGCTTTGAGGCGTTCGATGATGCGCGTCGCCGGTTTGATGTTCGTTTCTATCTCGTTTCGATTCTGTTTATCATCTTCGACTTGGAAGTGGCCTTCCTGTTCCCATGGGCGGTGAGCCTGTCGCGGATCGGGTTCTATGGCTTTCTGTCGATGATGGGCTTTCTCGGCGTGCTGGGAATCGGCTTCCTTTATGAGTGGCGCAAAGGCGCGCTGGACTGGGATTGATCTGTGGTGCTGACGGGCGTTGCTGTGACGGCAGTGAAGGTGGAGAACGCGCAATGAGCGGTGACAATGCAGTTGGCTCGGACGCCAATATCGTCTGGAACCGTGACGCGGTTCCGGCAGGTCCGGAGCAGGACGCCATCGTGCGCGGCATCACGGGCGAAATCAGCGAGAAGGGTTTTGTCGTCGCGAGTCTCGACAAGCTCGTGAACTGGGGGCGTACCGGAAGTCTCTGGCCGATGACATTCGGTCTGGCCTGCTGCGCTGTCGAAATGATTCATGCTTATATGCCTCGTTACGATCTCGACCGGATGGGCATCATTCCGCGTGGTTCGCCGCGTCAGTCCGACGTAATGATCGTCGCTGGCACCCTCACCAACAAGATGGCTCCGGCCCTGCGTCGTGTTTACGACCAGATGGCTGAGCCCCGCTGGGTGATCTCGATGGGCTCCTGCGCGAATGGCGGTGGCTACTACCATTATTCCTATTCGGTCGTGCGCGGCTGTGACCGTGTCGTGCCGGTCGATGTCTATGTGCCGGGTTGTCCGCCGACGGCCGAGGCGCTGATCTACGGCATCATGCTGCTGCAAAAGAAAATCCGTCGGACAGGGACGATTCTCCGTGGCTGATCAATCCACTGCACCCGTCGCCAGAGGCAATTCCTGTCTCTCTTTTCTCGCCTTTACGCTTTCCACGTCTCTGCCGGGCATCTCGTCCGCCGCCATCGAGGGCGGGGAACTGGTGGTGCGGGCGGATCGTGAGCGTCTGATCCCGCTGATGATGCTTCTGCGTGATGATCCACGGTTTCGGTTCGAACAGCTTATGGATCTGTGTGGGGTTGATTTCCCTCAACGTCCAGAACGCTTCGATGTGGTCTACAATCTCCTGTCCGTGAGCCTGAACCAGCGTGTCAGGGTGATCGTGACGACGGATGAGCTGACACCGGTCGCTTCCGTGCATCAGATCTGGCCCTGTGCCACATGGTGGGAGCGCGAGTGTTACGACATGTATGGCGTGCTGTTCTCAGGTCAGCCGGACCTCCGTCGTATCCTCAGCGACTACGGATTTGAGGGGCATCCGCTCCGTAAGGACTTCCCTCTGACCGGTTACACGGAGGTTCGCTACGATCCGGAACGTCGTCAGATCGTGCGCGAACCGGTCACATTGACGCAGGATTTCCGCGACTTCGATTTCGTGTCGCCTTGGGAGGGCGTTCTGACGCTGCCGGGTGACGAGCGGGCGCATGAACTGCGCCAGATCATGAAAAAGATACAGTGACAGGAGCCGGAGCATGACAGAGGCCCTGAAACAGGACGAAAACCTTCTCGGTCTGCATGACAGTCTTGGGGAAGGTCCGCTGCCCGAGGCTCTGCTGCCGGAGCCGGTAGCAGAGGAGGAAGTGGAGCGTCGGACCGTCGAAATCGACAGTCACGCGCTGAATTTCGGTCCGCAGCATCCGTCAGCCCACGGCGTTCTGCGTCTTGTGCTGGAGATGGAAGGTGAGGTTGTAGCGCGTGCTGTGCCCCACATCGGTCTGCTGCATCGCGGCACGGAAAAGCTGATCGAATACAAGACCTATCCCAAGGCGCTGCCGTATTTTGATCGGCTCGATTACGCGTCTCCGATGTGCGAAGAGCACGCTTTCGCGCTGGCGACCGAAAAGTTGCTCGGCATTGAAGCGCCGGATCGCGCCAAGTGGATTCGTGTCATCTTCGCGGAAATCACCCGCATTCTGAACCATATCCTCAACCTGACGGCGATGGGGCTGGATTGCGGCGCAGTGACACCGGCCCTCTGGGGCTATGAAGAGCGCGAAAAGCTGCTTGAGTTTCATGAGGCGGTTTCCGGCGCGCGTTTCCATGCCAATTACTTCCGTCCCGGCGGTGTCGCGCGCGACATGCCTGCTGGTATGGAAGAGAAAATCGCAGCATGGGCCGAAGAGTTCCCGGCTTGGATCGATGATCTCGAAAGCTTGTTGACGGAAAATCGTATCTGGAAGCAGCGCACGGTCGGGATCGGCGTGTTCACCAGCGAACAGGCGCTTGCTTGGGGCTGGAGCGGGCCGTGTCTGCGTGGTTCCGGTGTGCCGTGGGATCTGCGTCGCTCCCAGCCGTATGACAATTACGACAAGGTCGATTTCGAAATTCCCGTGGCACGGCATGGCGATTGTTATGATCGCTACCTCGTCCGCGTGGCCGAAATGCGCGAGAGCGTGAAGATCATCAAGCAGAGTTTGGCGCAGATCAAACCCGGTGCGATCAAGGTGCAGGACCCCAAATTCTCACCGCCACCACGTGCCGAGATGAAGCGGTCGATGGAAGCGCTGATCCATCACTTCAAGCTGTTTACCGAGAGTTATCATGTGCCGCCCGGCGCGACCTATACGGCGGTCGAAACGCCAAAGGGTGAATTCGGCGTCTATCTCGTGGCTGACGGCAGCAACCGTCCGTATCGTTGCAAGATCAGACCAACAGGTTTCGCGCATCTTCAGGCGATTGATGAGCTCTCTCGACGAGGCATGCTAGCTGACGCCGTGGCGATCATCGGCTCGCTAGATCTCGTCTTTGGTGAGGTGGACCGATGAGCACTGTCACAAACGTGCAGCCTGATCACTTCGAATTTGATGAGATCAGCGAAGGCGAAATCGCGACGATCCTCGCCAAATATCCGGCGGAGCGGAAGGCGAGCGGGGCTCTGCCGCTGCTCTATGTCGCGCAGAACCAGATGAAGCGTCAGACTGGCAGCGCCTGGGTGCCGACCGTGGCAATGGATGCTGTGGCTGAAAGGCTGGAAGTGGCTCCGATCCGTATCTACGAGGTCGCGACCTTCTACTTCATGTTCAACACCAAGCCGATCGGTAAGTATCACCTTCAGGTCTGCACGACGACATCCTGCTGGCTGCGTGGCTCCGATGATGTGCTGTCTGCCTGCAAGAAAGCGACGGGCATCCATAATATAGGCGAGACCAGCGAGGACGGACTGTTCACACTGAGTGAGGTCGAGTGTCTTGGGGCGTGCTCCAATGCGCCGATCCTTCAAGTGGATAATGACTTTTTCGAAGACCTCGACGGCCCGCGCACGGAAGCGCTGATTGAGGCGCTGAAGCGCGGTGAATACCCGGAGCCGGGGCCGACCAACGGGCGGCACGCTTCGGAGCCGGAGGGTGGCCGTCGGGTGCTGCTCGAAGAGACCGGTTCCGGTCAGGGTTGAGGGAGATCTGCGACGATGCTGAGCGATAAGGACCGGATCTACACCAACCTGTATGGCCAGAATGACTGGCGACTGGCTGGCGCCCGTGCCCGTGGTGACTGGAACGACACGAAGGCCATTCTTGACAAAGGTCGTGACTGGATCGTCAGCGAGATGAAGGCGTCCGGCCTGCGTGGTCGCGGGGGTGCTGGCTTCCCGACAGGCGTGAAGTGGTCCTTCATGCCAAAAGGTGATGGACCGGCGCCGCGTTACCTTGTCATCAATGGCGATGAGTCCGAGCCGGGCACCTGCAAGGATCGTGAGATCCTGCGTCATGAGCCGCACAAACTGATCGAAAGCGCGCTGATCGCCTCTTTCGCGATGGGAGCGCATGCGTCCTACATCTATGTGCGCGGCGAATTCTATAACGAAGCGCGTCATCTCCAGATCGCCATCAATGAAGCGTATGAAGCCGGTCTACTTGGCAAGAACGCTGCTGGCACGGGTTGGGATTTCGACTTCTATCTGCATCGCGGCGCAGGCGCTTACATCTGCGGTGAGGAAACGGCCCTGCTGGAAAGCCTCGAAGGCAAGAAGGGCCAGCCGCGCATGAAGCCGCCGTTCCCGGCTGGCGCGGGGCTGTATGGCTGCCCGACGACGGTGAACAATGTTGAGTCGATCGCCTCGGCGTCCACGATCCTGCGACGTGGGGCAGCATGGTTCTCCGGCCTTGGTCGTCCGAACAACGCGGGCACCAAGCTGATGGCCATTTCCGGCCATGTGAATACGCCGTGCGTGTTCGAGGAAGAGCTCGGCGTGCCGATGAAGGAAATCATCGAGAAGCACGGTGGCGGCGTTCGCGGCGGATGGGACAACCTGCTGGCGGTCATTCCGGGCGGCTGCTCGGTGCCGCTGCTGCCAAAGGACATCTGCGAGACGGTGCTGATGGATTATGACAGTCTGCGGGCGGAGCGATCCGGTCTCGGCACGGGTTGCATGATTGTCATGGACAAGTCCACGGACATCATCAGGGCGATCGCCCGGTTCTCGCAGTTCTTCAAGCATGAAAGCTGCGGCCAGTGCACGCCATGCCGAGAGGGCACCGGCTGGATGATGCGCGTCATGAACCGCATGGTCGAAGGGCGCGCCGAGATCGAGGAAATCGACATGCTGGAGCAGGTCACACGACAGGTCGAAGGTCACACGATCTGCGCGCTTGGTGATGCGGCGGCATGGCCCATTCAGGGACTGATCCGGCATTTTCGGCCGCTCATGGAAGAACGTATTCGCGACTACAAGCGGCAGCATGGCGGCTCCCAGCAGGTGCAAGTGCCTGCGGGAATGCCCGCAGCAGCGATTGCGGCGGAGTAAGGCTGATGGTCAGAGTCATTGTTGACGGCACGCCGGTCGATGTCGCTCCCGGTTCCTCAGCACTTCAGGCGTGCGAGGCGGCGGGCAAGGAAATTCCGCGCTTCTGCTATCATGAGCGCCTGTCGGTCGCGGGCAACTGCCGTATGTGCCTCGTCGAGGTCGCGCGCGCTCCGAAGCCGGTCGCCTCGTGTGGTTTCCCTGTAAACGAGGGGATGCAGATCTTCACGGACACGGAAACGGTCCGCAAGGCGCGTCGTGCGGTGATGGAGTTTCTCCTCATCAATCACCCGCTCGACTGCCCGATCTGCGATCAGGGCGGCGAGTGCGATCTACAGGATCAGGCGTACGGCTACGGCAGCGGCATTTCCCGCTATCATGAGGAAAAGCGCGCCGTCACCGACAAGAATCTCGGCCCGCTGGTGAAAACCGTGATGACGCGTTGCATCCAGTGCACGCGCTGCGTCCGTTTCAGCGCGGAAGTGGCGGGCACGCCGGAACTGGGTGGTATCTCGCGCGGTGAGAACCTTGAGATCACCACCTATGTCGAAAAGGCGCTGACTTCGGAACTGTCCGGCAACCTGATCGACATCTGCCCGGTTGGCGCGCTGACCTCCAAGCCGGGCGCTTTTCAGGCCCGTCCGTGGGAACTGCGGAAGACCGACGCCATCGACGTGATGGATGCGGTCGGCACCAATATCCAGATTCAGGCGCGTGGCGGCGAGGTGAAGCGCATCGTTCCCCGCGTGAATGACGAGGTGAATGAGGAATGGCTGTCCGATAAGGGTCGTTTCTCCGTCGATGGTCTGAAGCGTCGCCGTCTGGATCGTCCATGGGTGCGGGTGCATGGCAAGCTGCATCCGGCAAGCTGGCAGGATGCTTTTGTCGCCATCGCCAAGCGGCTTGAGGGCGTGCAGGGCAGCCGGATCGGCGCGATTGTCGGCGATCTGTGTGACGCCGAAAGCATCATGGCGCTGCGTGATCTGATGTGGTCGCTCGGTTCGCTCAATCTCGACTGTCGTCAGGATGGCGCGAAATACGATCTGTCGGAGCGTTCGCGTTACACATTCGCCAGCGGTATCGTCGGCATTGACGAGGCGGACGCGATCCTCGTTGTCGGGGCCAATCCGCGTCTGGATGCGCCGGTCCTGAACGCCCGTATCCGCAAGCGCTATCTGTCACTGGGACGTGGTGGTCTGCCGATTGGTGTCATCGGCACGCTGACCGCAGACCCGACATGGGCTTACGAAGATCTGGGTAGTAATCCGGTCTCGGTGAACGGTCTGTTGAGTGGCAATGTCGACTTTGTCGAAAAGCTGAAGGCCGCGAAGAAGCCGATGATCATCGTCGGGCAGGAAGCGCTGACCCGTGAGGATTCCGGCGCCATTCTGGAAGCCTGTCGTGCTCTGGCGGAATCCGTTGGTGCGCTGAAAGACGACTGGAACGGTCTGAACATTCTTCACACCGCAGCCTCGCGTGTTGCGGCTCTGGACCTCGGGTTCGTGCCGCGCAAGGGTGGCCGCAGCCTGCGCGGGATGCTGAGCGGTGGGGTGGATGTGCTGTGGCTGCTTGGTGCAGACGAGTTCTCCGTGAATGCCATTAGTCCGGAAACATTTGTGATCTATCAGGGACATCATGGCGATGCGGGCGCTGCCCGTGCGGACGTGATTCTGCCCGGTTCGGCCTACACTGAGAAGTCCGGCACATGGGTCAACACGGAAGGTCGCATCCAGCGCAGCTTCCAGGCTGTGTTCCCGCCGGGTGAGGCGAAGGAAGACTGGAAGATCATCCGCGCTGCTTCGGAAGTGCTGGGTGCGAAGCTGCCTTACGACACGATCGAGGCGCTGCGTGAGCGGCTTCAACTCGGCGTGTCCGCTGCGGCAGGAGAAGTGGCGGACGAGCCGGGCGCGGACGCTATCGAGGCGAAGCCGCTGCTGGCGTCCTCCCGGAGTTATTACCTGACAAACCCGATCAGCCGGTCCAGTCCGACCATGGTCGAGTGCGCGGAAGTCTACGCACCGAGCGTGGCTGTAGCGGCGGAGTAGGAACGTGGCTGACTTTTTCTTCCATACGCTTGCTGGCCAGCTCATTCTCATGGTGCTGGAGACACTGGCGGTTCTCGTGCCGCTGCTGATCGGCGTGGCATACCTGACGCTCATGGAGCGCAAGGTGATGGCGGCGATGCAGTTGCGTCGTGGTCCGAACGTGAACGGCATCTTCGGTCTGCTTCAGGCTTTCGCCGACGCGATCAAGATGATCACCAAGGAAACGATCATCCCCGCCGGGGCCAACCGTTTCCTGTTCCTGTTCGCACCGTTCCTGACTTTCTCACTAGCCATGACGGCGTGGGCGGTCATCCCGACAGGTAACGGACTGGCGGTCGCCAACATCAATGTGGGTATTCTCTACCTGCTGGCGATCTCCTCGCTTGGCGTTTACGGCATGCTCATCGCGGGCTGGGCGTCGAACTCGAAATACGCCTTCCTCGGCAGCCTTCGTTCCGCCGCGCAGATGGTCTCCTACGAAGTGTCCATCGGTCTGGTGATCGTCTCCGTGCTACTGGCGGTAGGAAGCCTGAACCTCAACGACATCGTGCTGGCGCAGCGACATATCTGGTTCTGCGTGCCGATGTTCCCGATGTTCATCCTGTTCTTCATCTCGGCGCTGGCCGAGACGAACCGCGCGCCCTTCGATCTTCCCGAAGGCGAGAGTGAGCTCGTGGCGGGTTTCTTCGTCGAATATTCCTCGCTCTCCTTCGGTCTCTTCTTCCTTGGCGAATATGCCAACATGATCCTCATGTCCGGCATGGTCAGCATCCTGTTTCTTGGTGGCTGGCTGCCGCCGCTCGGCATCGCGCCGCTGACATGGATCCCGGGTCCGCTCTGGCTGATCGCCAAGATACTGTTCTGTCTTTTCGTCTTTATCTGGACACGCGCAACGTTCCCCCGTTTCCGTTATGACCAGCTCATGCGTCTTGGCTGGAAAGTATTCCTGCCGTTCTCGCTGCTCTGGATGATCGCGACCGCCGGGTTCCTGCTTGCGACGGGTCTTCTGCCGCAGGGAGTAAGCTGATGGCTGGCATGGATCGTGCGCTGAAGGCTTTTCTGCTGACCGAGATCATCTCCGGCATGGCCTCGACATTCAAGACGATGTTCAAGCCGAAAGTCACCATCAACTATCCTTATGAAAAGGGGCCGCTTTCCCCACGTTTCCGTGGTGAGCACGCGCTGCGTCGTTATCCCAACGGCGAGGAACGGTGCATCGCCTGCAAGCTGTGCGAGGCGACCTGTCCGGCGGAGGCGATCACCATCGAGGCCGAGCCGCGTGACGATGGTTCCCGCCGCACCACGCGCTACGACATCGACATGACGAAGTGCATCTATTGCGGCCTCTGCGAGGAAGCCTGCCCGGTAGATGCGATTGTCGAGGGACCGAACTACGAGTTCGCCACGGAGACTCGTGAAGAGCTCATGTACAACAAGGAAAAGCTGCTCTCGAACGGCGACCGCTGGGAGAGCGTGCTGGCACGGAGGCTCGAGCTTGATGCGCCTTATCGCTGATCGGCCAACTGCCGTGTCTGCCGCCTGTTGCAGGGGAGGCTGTCTCTGATGGTCCAGCTCGTCTTTTATGTGTTCGCCACCATTCTGGTCGGCTCAGCCGCCATGGTGATCAGCGCACGCAACCCGGTCCATTCGGTCCTGTTTCTGATCCTCGCGTTCTTCAACGCGGCGGGTCTGTTTCTGGTGGCCGGGGCCGAGTTCCTCGCGATGATCCTGGTGATTGTCTATGTCGGCGCGGTGGCCGTGCTGTTCCTGTTCGTGGTGATGATGCTCGACATCGACTTCACCAAGATGCGGGAAGGGTTGCAGCGTTATGCGCCGATCGGCGGTGTCGTCGGCTGCATTCTGTTCGTTGAGCTGGTGATGGCGGGTCTTCACTGGGGCATGTCCCCGGTTATGCCCGCGCCGATTACGGGCGGCCTCGGTCAGCCCGGTGGTGCTGCCACTAATACTGGCGCGCTCGGCAACCTGATCTACACGCACTACATCCTGCTGTTCCAGCTTTGCGGTCTCGTGCTGCTCGTCGCCATGATCGGCGCGATCACCCTGACCCTGCGTGACCGTCCGATGGGCCGTCGTCAGATCATCTCCCGTCAGCATGAGCGCAAGCGCGCCGACACGTTGGAGATGATGAATCTGCCTCTGGGGCAGGGCACGGATGCCAATGGCGGCTTCATCCGTCCCAACGATTCCTATTACGTGACAGCCGTTCCCGGCTCTTACGGAGTCCCTGCCGCCGAAAAGCGGGAGCAGGGTGAAGGAGACGCAGAATGAACACGGCAATCGCCCAGATCGGGCTTGGTCCCTACCTGACGGTCAGCGCGGCGCTGCTGGTGCTCGGCGTGTTCGGTATCTTCCTGAACCGGAAGAACATCATCATCATCATGATGTCGATGGAACTGATCCTGCTGGCCGCCAACCTCAATCTGGTGGCGTTCTCTTCCGTGCTGGGCGATCTCTCGGGGCAGGTGCTGACGCTGTTCGTGCTGACCATCGCAGCCGCTGAAGCCGCCATTGGCCTCGCCATTCTCACTGTCTATTTCCGCAACCGTGGCTCGATTCAGGTCGAGGACGTTGCGACGATGAAGGGCTGAGCATCATGCAGGCAGCACTCATCCTCTTTTCGGTCGCAACACTGGCTCCGCTGTGTGGTTCGGCTATTGCGGGATTGTTCGGACGTCGCATCGGTGACGGCGCGGCGCAGGCCGTGACGGTCCTGTGCATGCTTATCGCGACCGTGTGCAGTTATGGCGCACTAGCTGGCGGTTTCATGGGCGGCGGTATGCCGAGCGTGGCCCTGCTGGCGCACTGGGTCGATGCCGGTTCCTTCCATGTGAACTGGGCGCTGCGGTTCGACACACTGTCCGTCACCATGGTGGCGATGGTGCTGACCGTCTCGACGCTCGTGCACATCTACAGCATCGGCTACATGGCGCACGACACGATGCCGCGTTACCGGTTCTTCTCCTATCTCTCGCTGTTCACCTTCGCCATGCTGATGCTGGTCACGTCCAACGACCTGATCCAGCTCTTTTTCGGCTGGGAGGGCGTCGGTCTCGCGAGTTACCTGCTGATTGGCTACTGGTATCAGAAGCCGAGCGCCTGCGCCGCCGCGATTAAGGCCTTCGTGGTCAACCGTATTGCCGACCTGTTCTTCCTTGTCGGCATCGGCCTGATCTTCGTGGTGTTCGGCACGGTTCAGTATGACGACATCTTCGCCACGGTCCCGGACCACGTCCAGACGGGTTACTACCTGTTCGGTTCGACCCATTCCGTGCTTGAGGTGATCGCCACGCTGCTGTTCATCGGCGCGATGGGCAAATCGGCACAGCTGTTTTTCCACACCTGGCTACCGGACGCGATGGAAGGCCCCACGCCTGTTTCGGCGCTGATTCACGCCGCCACCATGGTCACGGCCGGCGTCTTCCTGATGGCGCGTATGTCGCCGCTGGTCGAGTTCGCACCTGACACACGGATATTCATCGTGCTGATCGGAGCCACGACCTGCTTCTTCGCTGCAACCGTCGGTCTGGTGCAGCCGGACATCAAGCGCACGATTGCCTATTCCACCTGCTCGCAGCTTGGCTACATGTTCATGGCCATCGGCGTTGGTGCCTATCAGGCGGCGGTCTTCCATCTGACGACCCATGCCTTCTTCAAGGCGATGCTGTTTCTTGGAGCGGGCTGTGTGATCCACGCCATGCATGAGGAACAGGACATGTTCCGTATGGGCGGTCTTTGGAAGAAGATTCCGGTGACCTACGCCATGATGTGGATTGGAAGTCTGGCGCTGGCGGGCGTGTTCCCCTTCGCCGGTTACTGGTCGAAGGACGCCATTCTGAACGCGGCATGGGTCTCCCATTCCGGCATGGGCACCTATGGCTGGATCCTCGGCACGGTCACGGCTTTCATTACGGCGCTGTATAGCTGGCGTCTGATCTTCCTCGTGTTCCACGGGAAACCACGCGATCAGCATGCGTTCGATCATGCCCACGAGAGCCCGGCCGTCATGCTTGGCCCGGTGCTGATCCTGTCGGTCGGTGCGCTGGTTGCCGGTGCGGCTCTGGCTCCGCTCTATATCGGCGGTAAGCAGGAAGGCTTCTGGGGCGGTGCGATCTTCAATGCGCCGGGCAACACTGTCATGGCCTCGCTGGAGGACGTTCCGGCACTCATCGGTCTGATGCCGAGCATCGTCGGTCTGCTGGGTATCGCGCTGGCTTACGTTCTTTATATCGCGAAGCCGGAACTGCCGGGACAGATCGCAACATCCTTCCGTCCGGTTTATCAGTTCCTGCTCAACAAATGGTATTTCGACGAACTTTATGACGTAATCTTCGTGAAGCCCTATCGCGCCATTGCCCGTGCCCTGTGGCATGGCGTGGACGAGGGCGTGATCGAGAAGATCCCCGTTGGTCTCGCCGAGGCGACGCGCGGCACGGCGGTCACGGCTACGCGCACGCAGACGGGGTCCATCGCGATCTATGCGTTCACCATGCTTGTCGGGCTCGTCGTGTTGGTCACTACGGTGGTGTTCTTCCAATGAGCGGTTTTCCTGAAATCCTGTACGTCATCGCCGGGGAGATTGGACGATGAACTGGATACTTGCCTTGCCGGAAATCGTTCTGGCGGTCAGCGGTCTCCTTATCCTCTCGGTGGGCGTGCTCACGAAGAAGGGTCATGCCTTCCTGCCGTCGGCGACGCTGAGCATCGCGGCTTTCGTGGTGACCGGTTTTCTGGTGGCCCTCTCGCCGGGTGGCGTGGGGTATGACGGGCTGTTCGTGGTCGATGCGTTCGCCCGCTTCATCAAGCTGCTGGTCATTGTTGGTGGCGTGGTCGCGATTGCGCTGTCGGTCGGCTACACCAACGAGCATCGCGAACTGCCGTTCGAGATGCCCATTCTCGTCCTGTTCTCGACGCTCGGCGCAATGGTCATGGCGTCTTCCGCCAACCTGATGACACTGTTTGTCGGGCTGGAACTGTCCTCGCTGGCCATCTACGTGCTGTGTGCTCTGGAGCGGGATCGTCTGCGGTCTGCGGAAGCCGGACTGAAATACTTTATCCTTGGCTCGTTGGCGTCCGGTCTGCTGCTCTATGGCGTGTCGCTGGTCTATGGCTATGCGGGTACGATGGAATACGCACCCATCGCAGCCGAGATCAACAGCGCTGGTATTCTGCCGATTGGCCTCGTCATTGGGATGGTGTTTGTCATCGTCGGGCTGGCGTTCAAACTGTCCGCTGTGCCGTTCCACATGTGGACGCCGGATGTGTATCAGGGCGCGCCGACACCGGTGACGGCCTATATGGCCGGCGCGCCGAAATTCGCGGCTTTTGCCCTGATCCTCCGCGTCATGGCGGGTCCGTTCGGCGCGATGTCACCGCGCTGGCAGTTGCTGATCGAAGTAATTGCGGCGCTGTCCATGCTGTTCGGCTCCTTCGCCGCCATTCCGCAGCGCAACATCAAGCGTCTGATGGCCTATTCCTCAATCGGCCATATGGGTTACGCGATGATGGGGCTTGCCGCTGCTTCTCCTGCGGGGACGACCGGGACATTGGTCTATCTCACGACCTATCTGATCATGAACGCAGGCACGTTTGGTGTGATCACCGCCATGCGTCGGAAGGGACGTGAGGTTACGGAAATCTCCGACATCGCCGGGCTGGGCCGCACCAATCCGGGGCTGGCTCTGGTGCTGGCGGTCTGCATGTTCAGCATGATCGGCGTGCCGCCACTGGCAGGTTTCTTTGGCAAATTCATGGTGTTCGCGGCTGCGTGGAATGCTGGCCTGTATCCGCTGATCGCCATTGGTGTGGTCTCGGCTGTGGTCGGTGCGTTCTATTATCTGCGCATCGTGAAGGTGGCGTATTTCGATCCGGCGGCTCCGGCGTTTGATCGTCCGGCCCCGTCGGTGTCGTTCGTGTCCATCGCGATGGGACTGGCGACGGTGCTGTTCCTGATTGGTCTTGGCCCGGTGAGTGCTGCGGCTCAGGCTGCGGCTCAGGCTCTCATTGGCTGAGTCCGCTCCGACAGGAGGTGAGGCGATCGGGGTAAAGGACCGATCGCCAGCATGGCGGCTCAGCTGTTTCGATGAGCTGCCCTCCACGTCGGATCTCTGTCTTCAGAAAGTGGAAGAAGGCGAGGAAGACGGGTTTGCCGCTCTTGCCATTCGCCAGACGCGACCGCGTGGAAGTCGGGGTCGCATCTGGTCAGATCCGGGAGACAGCCTCGCTCTTTCGGCTCTCATGCGGCCCTCCCCGGTAGAGCAGAAGCAGCCCGGGGCGTGGGCTTTCATCGCTGCGTTGGCTTTTCATGAGGCTCTGGCGAATGGTCGGCACAGTTCGCGTCTCCGGATCAAGTGGCCCAACGACATTGTTCTGGATGGCCGGAAAATGGCTGGCATTCTGGTCGAAGCCGGGGCTGGCACATGGCCTTGGGTAGTCATCGGTTTCGGCGCCAATCTGGCGGCCTCCCCCGTTATCCCGGGTCGTAAACTCGCCTGTCTGGCCGAGTGCGCCCCATTCTGTGAACCCCGGTCCGTGGGAGAGAGAGTGCTCGCCTCATTGACCCACTGGCGCGGTGTTTTCGAGGCTGAGGGCTTCCCGGCAATCCGGTCGGCATGGCTCGCCCGTTCGCTGCCTGTGGGCACGCCCCTTGTGGTAAATGGCGGCGGCCACTATTCTGAGGGCAGATTTGCAGGAATTGGTGAGGCAGGTGAACTCCTCCTCGACTGTAACGGAAAGGTCGAGCGGGTGATCACAGGTGAAGTTTTATATGGTGATCCAGAGGTGAACGCGTTGGAAGCCGGTCGTGCTGCTGGTCATTGACGCAGGGAATACGAACGTCGTTTTCGCCGTTGATGACGGGGAAAAGTGGCGCGGTTCCTGGCGTATTTCGATGCAGACCCAGCGCACAAGCGATGAATACGCTGTGTGGCTTCTGACGTTGCTTCAGAATGAGGGGCTTTCACCGGCAGATATCACTGGGGCTGCTATCGGCACGGTTGTTCCCGCGGCGTTCTATCATCTGCGGCAGTTATGCCGCCAGTATTTCGCTATAGAGCCATTGGTGGCTTCGCCTCGTCTGGACTGGGGCTTTCGGATCGCCCTCGATAATCCATCTGAGGTCGGGGTGGACCGGTTGCTCAACGGTCTGGCAGCCCACCGGCTTTATGGCGGCCCGATTATTGTCATCGATTTTGGCACGGCCACGACATTCGATGTGGTAGGAGATGACGGAACTTATCTGGGCGGCGTGATTGCTCCCGGCATCAATCTGTCGGTTGAGGCGCTTCATATGGCTGCGGCCCGGCTGCCGCGTATCGGCATTGGCCGCCCGGAAGGCGGTCTTGTGATTGGAAAAAATACCAACTCGGCCATGCGGTCGGGTGTGTTCTGGGGATATGTGGGACTGATCGAAGGGATCGTCGAGCGGATCAAACGGGAGATCGGGGCACCGATGAAGGTGCTGGCGACCGGAGGTCTCGCTCCGCTCTTTTCCGAAGGCACAGATGTCTTTGACCACACGGATTCAGAACTCACCATCAACGGATTGCGGTTCCTTTTCGCGCGAAACCCGGAACCGCCTTTAGATCTCGAACAAGACGAAGCAGAAGAAGGATAATATCATACATGACAGAGACTGACGGCGGTCTGGCCTTTCTGCCACTCGGCGGAACGGGTGAGATTGGCATGAATCTCAACCTTTACCGGTTGGGGGACACATGGCTTGCCGTGGATTGCGGCATCGGCTTTTCAGGAAACGATACACCGGAAGCGGAAATTCTGGTGCCGGACCCGACCTACATCATGGAGCGTCGGAAAAAACTCGCGGGTCTGGTCATCACGCATGCGCATGAAGACCATATCGGTGCGGTTGCACATTTGTGGACCCGCCTTGAATGCCCAATCTATGCAACGCCTTTCGCCGCAACGGTCTTGCGCCGTAAACTCGGTGAGGCGCGACTGGATCACATCGTTCCCATTCATGTGGTCAAGTGTGGTGGGCGCTTCAATGTCGGTCCGTTCGACATCGAATTCATCCCCGTCACCCATTCCGTGCCGGAAGCGCAGGCAATGGCGATCCGCACGCCGCATGGAACGGTCGTGCATACGGGTGACTGGAAGATCGATCCGACCCCACTGGTCGGACCTCCGTGTGATCTGGAGCGTCTGAAGCAGATCGGTGACGAAGGTGTGCTGGGACTGGTGTGTGACAGCACGAATGTTATGTCGCCCGGTTCTTCGCGTTCAGAGGCGGAAGTCCGGGTTGGCCTGACGGAACTGCTGGGCACGCTGAAAGGCCGTATCGCCGTCACCTGCTTTGCATCGAACGTCGCACGCGTGGAAACGATTGCGATGGCGGCGCAGGCGGTTGGTCGCAAGGTCGTATTGGTCGGACGCTCGTTGCGTAACCTCGATGCGGCGGCGCGTGAATGCGGCTATCTCGCCGGTGTGCTTCCGTTCTTCTCCGAACAGGAAGCCAACGATCTGCCGGACGATCAGGTCGTCATGATCATCACCGGCAGTCAGGGTGAGCCACGTGCGGCGCTGACGCGGATCGCACTGGACATCCATCCGAACATCGCGCTCGGCGAGGGCGACACGGTCATCTATTCCAGCCGCATGATTCCGGGCAACGAACGGGCCATCATGCAGGTGCAGGACAATCTGACCCGTAACGGGGTGCGTGTGGTCACCGACAAGGATGGCTACATGATCCACTGTTCGGGTCATGCCACGTCTGACGATGTGCGGACCATGTATGACCTTATCCGTCCGAAATACGCCATCCCGACCCATGGTGAGTGGCGTCATCTGACGGCTCATGCGGCTCTGGCGCAGGAGAAGGGGATCGCCGCCATTCTTCTGGAAGATGGCGACATCCTGAATCTTTCTCCCGGTAATGTGGAGGTCATCGACACCGCGCCGACAGGTCGTCTTGCCGTAGACGGCAACCGGCTGCTCGCGATGGATGGTGATGTGCTCTCCGCCCGTCGCAAGATGCTGTTCAACGGCCTCATCATCGCCAGTGTCGCCATCGACGACGAAGGTTATGTGATCGGCGAGCCGAAAATCAGTGCGCCGGGTCTGCTGGAAGAGGACGACCCAGAGAGCGTCCGCGTGCGGGAAGAGTTCGCCAACGCCATCGACGAGATCCCCGACGAGTTGCGCGGCGATGATCACGCTTTCCATGATGCCGCCAAGACAGCGCTGCGTCGTGCGCTGGGTCGCAAGCTTCAGAAGCGTCCGCTCGTGGACGTTCACGTCCTTCGGGTCTGATGAGCGGTTCAGACAGGCGCTCCTGAAGGCGCCTGTCTGCTCATAAGCGCGACAGTGAATGATCCTAAAAGCTCGGCAATTTGCCGCAGCCATGAGAGGATCATTGGACATGAGTAACAGAATTCAAAAGACAGCGGATTCGATGCGGCAGAAAGATGGGACCGACAGGGCCTCGGGGTCCTTGCGCCGGAATACGACAAGCCACATTCTTGATGCGGCGGAAAAGGTCTTTTCCTGTCACGGTTTTTCCGGGGCGCGTATTGATGAAATTGCCCGCGTCTGCGAACTGCCGAAGGCCAATGTTCTTTATTATTTCAGCACCAAGGAGAAGCTCTATCAGGCGACTCTGGAGCGTTTTCTTGATGGCTGGCTTGCCGATGCCGACGTATGGATTTCGGAAAAGCATTCTCCATACGAAGGTTTGCTGAAATACGTCCAAGCGAAAATCGTCTTTTCCCGACGCAAGCCGGAGGTATCCCGTCTTTTCATGCAGGAACTTCTGTCCGGGGGCGGTCAGATCGAGGATTTCCTCAGCATCACATTGAAAGAGCATGTCGAGCGACTGTCGCATGTTTTCAAGGTCTGGCAGGAGCGGGGAGAAATGAAGGCGGTGAATGTGCCGCACTTCATGTTCATGCTCTGGTCCATGACGCAGTCTTATGCGGATATGCAGGTCCAGTTTGCAGCGGTGCTGGGACGGAAGAAACTGATCAAAAGCGATTTTGACGATGGCCTGCAGACCATCATGCAACTGCTTTCTTCTGTGTGCACAGACGCGGGAACATCTGTGCCAGAAGCAGATAGAACGCCAGCGCCGCGATAAATCCGGCGACACAGGACAGGTTTCGATAGTCCGCCAAGGCGGAGAAAAAGATGAAACTCAGTCCGAAGAGAGTGCCGACAATAAGGGCGCTGACTGCAATCGGATTGATCCCTGCATAATACCAATAAGCGTCGTTGCTATCAGTGGAATAGAGCGACGCTGTGTGGATGCGCTGTTTTTTGATGATGTAATAATCGGCCAGCAGAATGGCGATCATTGGTGTAACGCAGCTTCCCAGAACATCCAATGTAAGATGCACGAGATCCGGTCGGGCATAAAGATTCCATGGCGTGACGAGGATCGCGCCTATCGCTGCGATCAGGCCTCCCTGCCGCCATGACAGGCGATTGGGAGCGATGTTAGAAAAATCGAAGGCAGCGGAAACGAAGTTCGCGGAAATGTTGATACCGATCGTAGCCGTTACGACGGTGAGAACACCTAGAAGGGCCGTCGCCAGATTGGTGGTTTTGACGACTGTTTCAACCGGATCGAAAATCAGGCGTCCGAAGACCGGAAGCGTGAGTGCAACCGTGAGCAACGTCAGAAAGGCAAACGCCAGAAAATTGAAGGGGAGTCCCCAGAAGTTGCCGCTTCGGATAGCGCGCATGGTGAGACCATAGCGGGAAAAATCACCAAAGTTGAGGATGATGGGGGAAAAATAGGCAAGAACCAGAGCCATCGCGTTCACGATGCCGGAGACATGCTGTGTGAGTGTCAGATGGGTGGCGACATGGAACATATGAAACGAGATATGTCCACCTGTTTTGATGAGAAGCCAACCGTCGAGAAGCGCCATCATGCCGTAAATGATTGGTCCGGCCCAGTCGATGAAATGGCGGATGGCGTCCATGCCGTTCCAGAAAACCAGAATCTGGAGTGTCCATACCGTCATGAAAGCGCCCCAGCCGACCAGCGACAGTCCGGCAAAGCCGTGCTGTTGGGCGATGGCCCAGGGTTCCAGAGCAGGCCAGAGTTTGACGGCGAGAATGACGAGCGCGTTGGAGGCAAGCCATGTCTGGATGCCATACCATCCGATTGCGATAAGCCCGCGGATGAGCGCGGCAATGATGGCGCCGTAAACACCGAACGTCATGCGCGCCACTACAGGAAACGGTGCGCCGGTGGTGAAGCTGGGCCCGGCGACCAGATTGCAGCCTATCTGCACCACGAGAATGCTAAGGAGCATCGCCAGAAACACGTCGTGAAGTGGCAATCCCATGACGAACAGACTGCTGACCGTCACATAGCCTGCAACGCTGTGAATGTTCGACATCCACAGGAACAGGTAGTCCTTGCCACCCCATGTGCGCTGGGTCACGGGGGCCAGATCTTCATTCATCAGGCTTGAGGAGCCTGTCTGGTGTGATGATAGGCCGCTCATGGTGTTCCCCCTGAGGACATGATTCGTTGTCGAAATATATTATTGACCAAATAGTCAGAATAACAATACGATTTCGACATGAAATATGGAGAAATCCACGATTCTTGCAATAGGGAAGGGCGCGTTCATGCTTCATATCCGGGGAGGTGACGTTGTAACGTCGGAGCGCACCATGCGGGCCGATGTGCTCTGTGGTGCGGATGGCCGTATTCTTCAGGTCGGTCCTGATCTGGAAACACCCGCTGGGTATGAGGTCGTGGATGCTGGCGGTCTTCTGGTCATGCCGGGGGGCATAGACCCGCATACCCATATGGAAATGCCTTTTATGGGCACCGTTGCGACGGATGATTTCTTCACCGGAACGGCTGCCGGTCTGGCAGGTGGCACGACCAGCATCATCGATTTCGTCATTCCCGGTTCAGGACGTGGTCTGCTGGATTCATGGAAAGAGTGGCGCGAAAAGGCGACGAAAGCTGCTGCCGACTACGGTTTTCATGTCGCCATCACGGAGTGGAACGATCAGGTGCACCGTGACATGGGCACGCTGGTTGAAGAGTGCGGTGTCAATTCCTTCAAGCATTTCATGGCCTATAAGAATGCCCTGATGGTCGAGGACGATACGCTGCTTCGGTCCATGAAGCGGGCGTCGGAACTGGGCGCGATTTGTACCGTTCACGCTGAAAACGGTGATGCCGTCGCCTATCTCCAGCAGGATCTTCTGGCGCAGGGACGAACCGGTCCGGAGGCGCATCCTGTATCGCGTCCACCGGAAGTGGAGGGCGAAGCCGCCCAGCGCGCCATTACGTTGGCAGGGTTGCTGGGTGTGCCAGTCTATATCGTCCATGTCTCGACGGAGCAGGCGGCAAAAGCCATCGCGGACGCTCGTATGAGAGGGCAGGAAGTGTATGGCGAGGTCCTGCCGCAGCATCTCGTGTTTGATGAAAGCGTTTATGAAACGTCGGACTGGCTGAAAGCAGCGCGCTATGTCATGAGCCCGCCTTTCCGGGCCAGTCATCATCAGTCGGCGTTGTGGGGTGGATTGATGTCCGGGCAGTTGCATACGACTGCCACCGATCATTGCTGCTTCTGTGCAGCCCAGAAAGAAGCGGGACGCCATGATTTTACGCGTATTCCCAACGGGACGCCGGGGATCGAGGATAGAATGAGCGTGCTGTGGCACTACGGGGTGAAAACGGGGCGCTTGTCTCCGGAAAACTTCGTAGCGTTGACTTCAACCAACACGGCACGGATTTTCAATATCTATCCGCAGAAGGGGACGATTACCCCCGGAGCGGACGCCGACATTGTTTTGTGGGATCCTGACGCAGAGCGAACCATTTCCGCTGCAACGCATCATCAGAATGTCGATTACAATATCTTTGAAGGCATGAAACTAACGGGCTTGGCGCACACCACAATCAGCAATGGAAAAATCGTCTGGAAAGACGGTGATTTACGCGCCGTCAAGGGTGCTGGGCATTATATCAGTCGCTCGGCGCTTAAACGTTCGCCCCGCAAGCCACTTTAAGATGGGGACGCTTCTTCCTGAGTGCGTGCATAGGCGAGAGAGGCTTCGTTGAAAGCAAAGGGAAGGCACGCATAGCGCCTTCCCTGAGTGACGGGCCGCACGGCATGGAGGAGGGCGCTGGAAAAGATGACGGCACCTCCGGCAGGGGGACAAAATCCCTGATCGGAAAATTCGGGAAAGACCAGATCTCCGCCTTCGAAATCATCATTGAGATTAAGGGATATGGCGAAAAGTCTGTGGAAGGCGCCTTTGACCGTATTGTCCCGATGGGGACCGAACCCTCCCAGTTCAGCAGCGTCGTAACATCCGATGATCATGCGATCCATGCCTGTGACCGTGCATTGAAAACTCTTGCGGATTTCTGGAACGACGCGGCGGATGATGCGTACCTGCAGCCCCCGGACCAGTGCTTCATCGCGCAAAGTGCAGTCATGCCTTCGTTTGAAAGACTGGCTGACGGTCTGGATGGTTGCGCCTTCGCTATTCTGCGTAAGCACCGGTGAAAAGTTCTGCGGTTGGCTACGGTAGTATGAGATGAGCGCCTGACAGAACTGCGGTTCGAGAACGTCATCAAGCATTAGCGCGGGAATGGGACCGTTCTGAAACCGGGGAGCCTGATTCAGCCATTTGTCAAGGTGTTTTGTGACATCCAGACTATCTGGAAGAACCAGTTTGATCCTGAGCATCGGATCGACAAGAACCCAGAGCGGTTGTTCGCGGTCTACAGTGTAGAGTTTATGAACTGTCTGGTCGTTATCAAAGAGGACTATACTGTTGTTTGCGACAGCAGGATCCAGAGGATATCTGCTCTCTGCACTGTCGTTTGTGACACAGAAGATTTCTAGACTGCCAGTTTTGCGTCTTTCCTGCAGGTTCCGGAATGATTCTGTCCTGAACACATCGGGAGTGGAGTGGAGCGTGGGCATAAAGATCAGCAGGCTATATCGCCCGGCGGCCATATCGAAGCTGTAACGGCCCCAGTCCGTGTTGGCCTTCTGCAGAAAAAGGGGGGCGGGGTCGCCGGGGAGGACCATCAGCATTGTTCTCTGAAAACCATTATTATCCAATATTATATTGAAAATAC